>JAKFDY010000150.1:0-3146 GCA_036675885.1 Lacibacter sp.
GGACGAGGCGGGCGTGTTGTTCCGTCCGACGGGGGCGTCTGACGAAGAGCATTTTCAAATTTAACGGGTTCATGTAACACAGGTAACCATGTTTGCTGGCTTTGTAGCATTGCACTAATTACAATTCCCTTCATCCGGTCGTAACGGAAATGCTGCCGCTCTGTGCGTTCACATAACAAAGGAATAATTTCAGTAACACCGATCTCTGTAGCTTTTTCCAGGAACCATTCAAAGCGACTTGCATTCTTAACCAAAGAAACTGCAATGGTTATTTTGCGTGCAGCTTGCGGCATGTAGCTTACAGCTTTCACTTGCACCACACAATGTTTTTTATGTGCATCACTGATAGCAGCAGAGAGCAAACTTCCTTTACCATCTGTTAAATTCAATTGTTCACCTGCCTGCATACGCAACACCTGCACCACGTGTTTTGATGTTTCTTCATTCAACGTAATGAGTTGCAGAGATGCATCAAAAGATTCAATATAAAAAAATGGTAATGCCATAAAAAAGTGTCCTGCCAAAAACCGGCAGGACACAAATCTAAAATCGTAAATCGGCAATCCGAAATCTAGAACGGCGTTTCCTCATCAAAATTCATATCATTCATCTTACTGCCTTTCTGTACAAATACTTTCGGGCCATCATCACTTGGCACCGGTTTCCAGTTTCCGCCACCGGGCATCATACCTGGTCCGCCCGGCAATGGTCCTTGTGAACCACCAAATCCACCACCACCCATATTATCTCCAAAATCATCTTCCACAAATTTCTGAATATGTAACAATGCTCTCAGCTTAATTGTTTCCAACGAACCATTCCTGTGCTTGGCTATACGTATATGTGTTTCACCACGATTGCTTTCACCAAACTCGTTCGAGGTAATATCATAGTACTCGGGACGGTACAGGAACATCACCATATCCGCATCCTGTTCAATGGCACCCGATTCACGGAGATCACTCAACTGCGGCATCTTGTTTCCATCTTTTCGTTTCTCTACTTCACGACTCAACTGTGAAAGTGCGATAATAGGAATGTTCAATTCCTTTGCAAGTTGTTTCAGGCCCCTTGAAATTGTACTGATCTCCTGTTCACGATTGCTGTTTTTGTTACCGGCACTTCCACTCATCAACTGCAGGTAATCGATGATGATCAATCCTACGCCATGCTTGTTTACCAATCGACGGGCCTTTGCACGTAATTCAAAAATATTCAAGGCAGCGCTGTCATCAATAAAGATGGGTGCTTTCGCTAAACGTTCAATTCCTTTTTTGTACAACTGCTGCACTTCATGATCTTCAAGTTTACCACGGGAGATCTTTTCCAGCATGATCTCACTCTCGGCCGAAAGAATACGTTGCACCAACTGTGCAGCACCCATCTCAAGGGAGAAAAAGGCAACCGGTGTTGGTTTACTCGCACTCAATGCCGCATTCCGCAGCAGGTTCAATGCAAATGCAGTTTTACCCACAGCAGGTCGTGCAGCAAGGATTACCAGATCCGAAGGTTGCCAACCGTAGATCACTTTATCCATGGTTGCAAAACCGGTTGGTACACCTGTAATATCTTCCTGCTTGTTCCGCATGTCTTCAATACGCTGAATGGTTTTGATCAACACATTATCAAACGAATCAAAGTTTTTGCGGAGATAGTTATTGGTTATTTCAAACAGTTTGCTTTCTGCATCATCCAGCAAATCGAATACGTCGGTACTTTCTTCATACGCATCACCAATGGTTTCACCGCTGATTCGGATCAACTCCCGTTGCAAAAATTTCTGAAGAATGATGCGTGAATGCGCTTCAATATTGGCAGTTGAAACAACGGTATTGGTTAAACGTGTTACGTAGTAAGCACCACCTACCATTTCCAGTTCTTCTCGCATTTTTAATTCTTCCACTACTGTCAGCAGATCAATAGGCGAACTTTTAGCAGTAAGCCCCTGCATAGAACGGAAGATGCGCTGGTGAGCATCTACATAAAAACATTCCGGACGTAAAATTTCGCTGATAGCATCGAAGGCGCTTTTTTCGAGCATTACAGCACCAAGTACGGCTTCTTCAAGTTCCTTTGCCTGCGGCGGAACTTTGCCATATACCATGGTTGTAAGGTCAAGCGGGGCCTTCCGCTTTGTTTTGCGGTCTTTATTTAGATTAGTAAGATCCATAGTTTAAACAGGAAATACAATGGTTGAATCTGGGTTCTTTTCTTTCACAATCGTTAGCCAATTTTCATGTTAAGCAATTGTTACCGGAACAAGGGCGACGAATGTAAATGAGAAAATGATACAAGCAAAAACAAATCCCACTCTTAATTTCTTCAACCCCTATTCACATTAAATTCACGGTTATCCACCGGTTTTGTCCCTTCATTCACATAAATCAGGCCTGTTATCCTCAATTTAAAATATTTTTTCGCCCAAACCTAATGTATTTGCACACCCGCTGTGCAGAAAGATTTTAGAGTTTTTTTTTGGAGGACTGATGCAGATTACAATATGAGATTTTACGGTTTTTTCTGGCTTTTTACTACATAGAACCCTTTACCAGCTTGCATTTCAAATAATCTAATGCGTATTTTAACCGATTGCAAAAAACCTCTGCGCCTAATCATAACTGTTATAGCTTTTGTTGTTGAACAATATGCATGTTCCATTGCTGAAATTGCAGGTAATGCTTTGTTTTTTACGATCGTTGAAGAACAAAACTCGTTTACTCCTCAAGCCTTCAATCAATTATCTTTGCAGCTTTCTGAATAAAAGTTGATTATAGTATGACGATCAGTTATAAATGGCTCCATGAATATTTACCGGTAGCAGTTGAACCCGAACGTTTGAGCCGCATCCTTACTTCCATTGGTTTAGAAGTGGAGAGTATGGAAGCTTATGAAGAAGTAAAAGGTGGGTTGAAAGGCCTCGTAATAGGTGAAGTACTCACCTGCGAAAAACATCCCGATGCCGATAAATTATCGCTTACCACAGTAAATATTGGTGCTGCTGAACCTTTACAGATCGTTTGTGGTGCACCAAATGTAGCTGCTGGACAAAAAGTGGTGGTGGCAACTGTTGGCACAACCATTTACCCTGTTAGTGGCGAACCAATGACGATGAAAAAGGCAAAGATCCGTGGTGTTGAAAGCCAGGG
>JAKFDY010000151.1:0-20737 GCA_036675885.1 Lacibacter sp.
GGCATCTAAACATACTGGTAAGGATGTTTCTCCGTATTGGCTGGTGATCCTGGCCCTGTCCCCCTTTTGCAATCCGATACCATTGGCATCGTCAGGGTTCAAGTGGAGCAGGCCTGTATGACAAATATCTGTATTGGCTGTTCTGTACGTCATAGTGCCTGCATTGAAATGATAAAGTTCCCTTCCCGTTACCAGGATAAAAGGAAATTTGGATGAAGCCTGTTCAATAGTAGGTCTAAAATCTGTTGCGGTTAATTTTGCTTTGCCTCCCGCAAGTGGAAATGATTCTTTATGAAGGATGGATGTACCGGGATGATCCAGGGACGGACATGGCCATTGTATGCCTGCAGTTTTCAGGCGATCATATGTAATTCCGTAAACAGCATTCCATGCATTTCTTATTTCATTCCAGATTTCTTCTGCATTTGAAAAATTGAACAATTCTTTGCCACCCATAGCGGCCGCCATTAGACAAACAATCTCCCAGTCTGCTTTTACTCCCGGTGGTGGCGGAACAATCTTTCTTACTTTTTGTATTCTTCTTTCGGCATTCATAAAAGTTCCTTCTTTTTCAAATGAAGAGGCCACAGGCAAAAAAACATCGGCAAACTTCTTTGCTGTTTCATTCATGAAAATGTCCTGCACAATGACAAAATCGAGTTGACGGAATGCTTTCTCATTATGTTTTGCATCAGGCATGGTAAAAAAAACATCATACCCCGTAATCCACATTGCTTTTAAGTTGTTGGTCATTGCTGCATCGAGCATCTCAACAAGATTTAAACCTTTACCTGCCGGCAGCGTTGTTTTCCATAATGCTTCAAATCTCTGGCGTTCCTTTCTTACCGATGCTATCCCGGTATATACAGAAGGATCGCACCCCATCGCTGCGGCCCCCTGTACATTGTTTTGTCCACGCAAAGGATTTATGCCGGAACCAGGTATTCCCATGTTACCTGTAATAAGCGCCAAGTTCACGAGTGCTATCACATTTTCAGTTCCCTGTGTGTGTTCCGTTAAACCAAGCCCATGAAAACACATAGAGGGTGATTGGGTTGCATATAATCTTGCTGCTTCCCGTATAATGCGTGGATGTACCTGGCAGATTTTTGCTGATCTTTCCGGGGTCCATTCTTTTATAAACTCTTTGAACAATTCCCAGCCCTCGGTTCTGTTATTTACAAAATCTTCATCATACAAACTTTCTTCTATGATAACATTTGCCATTGCATTAAGCAAAGGAATATTGGTTCCCGGTTTTAACTGCAGATAACAGGTAGCATAACCCGCCAGTTCTGTTTTACGTGGATCAATCAAAATAAGATTTGCGCCTTTCAACACTGCTTGCTTTATTCTTGCGCCAATAACCGGGTGACATTCTGTTGTATTTGCACCCGCTATAAGAATGGTTTTTGTTTTTTCTATATCATCAAATGAATTGGTCGCCGCACCGGTTCCTAACACCATGCTCATGGCTTTGGCAGTAGGCTGATGACAGACCCTTGCACAGTTGTCAACATTGTTGGTGCCGATAACAGCCCGTGCAAATTTTTGTGCCAGGTAATTATCTTCGTTGGTAGCTCTTGCAGACCCGATAATTCCTATACTATCCGGTCCATGCTGCTGTAAAACTGATTTTAGTTTTTGCGCACAATACTCTATTGTTTCCCTCCAGGAAACTATCTCCCATTTATCGTCTCTTTTGATCATGGGTTGTGTCATCCTGTCGTCCGCATAAATGTATTCCCATGCATAACGGCCCTTCACGCAAAGATGACCTTTATTAACGGGCGCATCTTTGACAGGATGTATACCTGTAATTTTCTGATCTTTTATTCCCACTTCAATTTCACAACCGACACCGCAATATGCACACACTGATCTGTCCGTTCTATCCGGCATTCCATATTTAATGACATTTTTATCTTCAATAGCTCCGGTAGGACAGGTATCCGCACATGCTCCGCAACTGACACAAGAACTCTGGTTAAACTGGTCTTTTGAATCAGAAATAATTTTTATCTGATCACCACGGTTGATGATGTGCCATACAAACTGGCCCTGCAGTTTATCACAAATGTGAACGCACCTGAAACAGTTAATACAGCGGGACATATCAATTTGCAGGTAAGGGTGAGAAATATCAATTGCGGAAATAGGATTTGTTATGGAATGTGCTATGCTATAATGCCGCAGCCATTTGTGAAATTCTTTTTGCGGTTGTTTGGTTACTTCAGACAAAGGATAATCTTTGGACATCATTTGTAAAATTCCCTTGCGGTAACTTTCAATTTCAGGGCTATGCGTTTCTATTTCCATTTTATCGGCAAGCAATGTGCGGCACGAAGGCTGCAGGCGGTCTTTTCCTTTTATTTTTACAAGACATAAACGGCAAACGGATGCCGGATGCAGGCGTTCATCATAGCAGAGTGCAGGAACTTCCATACCGATGCTGTGCAACAACTCCAGTATCGTTTGTTCTTCTTCAAAAGAATATGATTGTCCGTTTATGACTGCTTGTTTCATTTCTTTTTCTGCATTATATAAGTGACCAGGTTTTTCAACGTAGCAATTTTTCCGTAATCGGCTTCAGGTGTTTCAAAACCAAAATGTTCATCCAGCGCAACAATAAATTGCAGTGCATCAAATGAATCTATCTCAAGTGTATGCCGTATGTCATCATCCGGTTTCAGACTCTCCGGTTCCGTATCGGGAGCAATCTGCTTCAGCAACCTGAAAATGGTTTGTTTTATTTCCGTTTCTGTCATGGAGTTGATTTGTAACAGCATACATTGCTGTTTTACTTTTATAAGAATATTCAGCAGTACCGCATCATCTGCAACTGAGAACTATATTTATAATTCTCCCGGGTTTAATAAATTATTTTTCACTGCCTTCAAAAAGCGGCTTCCCGTTGCACCATCCGTTGCACGATGATCAGCAGACAATGTAATATTCATTACCGGTCGCACATCCAGCATCCCCGTTTCTGCCCATGGCTGTTCAGTAATACTTCCAAACCCTGCAATGGCTACCTGCGGAGGATATATCAATCCATATACCGTTTCAACATTGTCTTCGCCCAAACTGGTAACCGTAAAAGTGGATTCACTCAGTTCCGAACTTCTCAACTTCATCGCTCTTGCTCTTGAAATGACATCATTCAGCGAAGCCATCAGTTCATCAATTGATTTTTTGTCTGCATTATGAATAGCCGGTATCATTACTCCGCCGGTTCGAAGTGAAACAACAAAGCCGATATTGATATCAGTTTTTCTTTGCAACCCATTTTCCCAGTAACCATTTAAGTCGGGCACTTCTGTTAATGCTTTGGCAACAGCTTTCAATAATAATACCACCGGCAATAAACGTTGTTTTACTGTTCTTTGTTTATTGGCTTCGATGAGCCAGGCCAACGCCTTACTCATGTCTGCTTTTGTTTCTAAATAATAATGGGGAATTTCACGGTTTGATTTGCTCATGGCTGCCGCCACCGCCATGCGGATGTTTTCTGTTACTGCCATTTTCTTTTCTTCCTTTGGCGCCATTTTTTCTGCAATGGCATTCTCTACATCTTCTTTGGTAATTGCTCCGCCTTCTCCCGTTCCTTTTACAGCCATTAAATCAATTCCTTTTTCACTTGCAATTCTTTTTGCCAACGGCGATGCTTTTATTCCATGAGGAACTTCTGCAGCCATTATTTTTTCAACGGGCTTTTTTTCTTCAGTATGCTGTTCGGGTATTTTTTCTTCTTTCTTTACAACCGCTTCTTTGTCTGATGCTATTAATGCCATCACCATACCCACCGGTACCTTTTCATTTTCTTTTATGAGCAGCTCACTGATCGTTCCTTCATCAAACACTTCAATATCAATCAATCCCTTTTGTGTATCCACCACCGCAATAATATCGCCTCTCTTCACAGAGTCACCGGGTTTTATAAGCCATTCACGCAATGTGCCGGCTTCCATATCTGCTCCCAAACTGGGCATCTTAAACTCAATCATGCTGTAACATTTTTTTTACTTTATTCATTATATCCGCAAGCTGTGGAACAGATGCTTCTTCCAAATGTTTGGGATAGGGGATGGGCACTTCCACACCGCCCAGCCGTTGCACCGGAGCATCCAGTTCATAAAAAACATTTTCCATAATTCTTGCACTTACTTCCGATGATACATTTACACTGTTCCATGCTTCTTCCACCAACAATGCCCTGTGCGTCTTTTTTACTGAATTAAAAATGGTTGCTTCATCTAACGGGCGTAATACTCTTAAATCAATTACTTCCGCATCAACACCCGTTGTGGCTAATTCTTTCGCTGCATCCAGTGTCTTATATACAGCAGCACCATATGTAATGATGGAAATATCTTTTCCTTCACGCAATACTTTTGCTTTTGTAATATCCACTGCACCTGCATTGGCAGGAATTTCAGCTTCTTTGTTTAACAGGAAAGTGTATTCAAAAATGATAACGGGGTCGGGGCTCTGCAATGCAGTTAACAACATTCCTCTTGCATCTTCATGCGTTCCGGCAGATAATACTTTTAAGCCGGCAATATGTGCAAACAAAGGTTCCCAACTGTGCGAATGCTGCGCTGCTAATTGCCTGCCGATACCACAACTCATTCGTATCACTACCGGTACATTCATTTGCCCGCCCGACATATGCAGTAAAGTGGCTGCGTTATTCACAATCTGGTCCATTGCCAGTAAACTGAAATTCACCGTCATCACTTCTACAATGGGATGCATACCATTTAAAGCAGCGCCAATGCCTGCGCCAACGAACCCGGATTCAGATAAAGGCACGTCCATAATTCGTTCCGGTCCAAACTCCTGCAGCAACCCTTTACTCACGGCAAAAGCCCCACCGTAGCGGCCCACATCTTCGCCCATCAAAAAAACTTTTTCATCTTTCTGCAAAGCTTCCCGGATAGCCTGTTTGATTGCTTCCCGGTACGTAAGTTTTATGGTGTTATTATCATTCATTTTCTTTTTATGAAGCCGGCTGCATTACGGCTGTGATATTTCTGTTGCGTCGCACACTTGTACTGCAACAACTCTATGCAACTTGCCCGGCCGTTACTTACTTAATAACTTTTATTGTTGCATTCAACATTCTATAATCACTCACTATTACACGGTAACCGGTTTTCTCCATCTTTTTAAATTGGGCAAACTGCTTACAGCCATGTTAATTAAGTTTGTATTTATTTTTCTTTTTTCCATTTGCTCTTTCACTAATATTTTCATTTCTTCCAATGTCATATCGGGGTTTATGAAGGCTCCGTTCTGATAGCAATACACACAATACTCATTACTTTTTGAACCGTCTTTTTCTGTGCCCATCATTTCGGGTTTGTCAAGTGGCATACTGCAACTCTGGCATAAATTCTTGTTTTCCATAATATAAGTTTAAAAGGTTTTAAAATATAAGATCAAACTGTTTCTGCTTTTTCTCTCTTCTTATCATGTGCTTCCTGTATCCATTCCATCAATTCTTCATCCATTTCATCTTCATTAAAAATGTCAAGAGCATAGAGGTAACGGTGTGCCGACATCTGAACATGCCGGGAAATACGCTTGCTTTTTATTTTGCGGCTCAAACTGAAATCAATCCATATTTTATCTTTAAATATTTTAACGGCAGCAAAAGTGAATGTGCTTACAAAATGAATGCAACATTCCAGTGATTCTATTTTAAAAGACCCCACCTGTTTTTTCACTGCCTGTTTAAATTTTTCATACAACATCTTCCCATAAGGTTTTCCTTCAAAATGTTGCTTAAGTGGAAAAGGCCTGCAGGAATGCGTTTGACCGGTTCTTTGAAATTGCCTTCCGCACTCAGGGCAAGTCCATAGTTTTATATGTTCAGATTTTGTTTTCACTGTAAATAAATTTTGTCAGTTCTTCCACCGGCTCCCATGTTCCTGCTTCTGCAAAGTCAACCGCCTTTTGCACTTCATCTTCCACTTTTTTATTCAGTTCATCAATGCCCGTTTGAGTAATGATATTCTGGCTCAGTAAAAATTGCTGCAGCTTTGGAATGGGGTCACGCTTTTTCCATTCTTCCACTTCAGTTCTTTCACGATACAGTTCTGCATCAAACATGCTGTGTGCCCGGAAGCGATAGGTATTGCACACTAAGAAAAACGGCTTTCCTGTTGTTCTTATTTTTTCCACAGCTTCCTTTGCTGATTTTTCTACTGCCAGCACATCCATGCCATCCACTGCAACGGTATCTATTCCATAAGCCGGACCTTTCTTTTCTATTTCTGTGATTGAATGAGAATACCGGATAGCTGTGCCCATGGCATACAAATTATTTTCACACACAAATAAAATGGGCACACTCCACAAGGCTGCAAGATTCATCGCTTCATGAAACTCACCTTCTGCAGCGGCACCTTCACCAAAAAAACAAACAGTGATATTGTTTTTCTTTTGCTTTTTGGAAGCCAATGCCATACCAACTGCCATGGCAAGATGCCCGCCTACAATGGCGTTACCTCCGTAAAATTTTGTCTTTGCATCAAAGAGGTGCATTGAGCCTCCACGGCCACGGCTGCATCCTTGCAGCATGCCATACATTTCGGCCATAATAACTCCGGCTTCAATTCCTCTTGCCAATGCATGTCCATGTTCACGATATGTGCTGAGCACATTATCATCCATTGTTACAGCCTGCATTACTCCAACCGCCACTGCTTCCTCGCCCACATACAAATGCAGGAAGCCACGGATTTTTTCTTTTGTGTACTGTTCCGCACTCTTTTCTTCAAAACGGCGTATCAGCATCATTTGATAAAGTAGCCGAATACTGTGGTTGCTGCCTGTTGCAGATGTTGTTTTTATTTCAATTTCCTTTTCCATTTAATATGGTTGAATGTTTTACCCGTGGGGCAGAACGGCCATGCAATTTTCTTTTTCCATTTTTTAATATCCCGGTGTATCCATTATGGATTGTTTATTTTGTTGTTTTGTTTTATTCCTGATTTTTCCCAGGTAGCATTTGTATTTAAAAAATCATAGGTCTTTGTTGCCTCATCAGCGATATAAATGGCTTTATCAATTTTAATCTCTCTTTTCATTCTGGTTATTTCATTTAATCAAAGCTCATCTTGTTTTATTTCCACCAGCACGGTCATGTAACTTTAATATTTATTTTCCCAAACACAATGGATGTTTTCCGGAAGGGCGATAAATTGGTTGTCTTGTACTTTATTACAATAAACACCGCTGCTATCATAATGACAGTACTCATAGTTGCAGCAACTACTGCTTCAGTGCCAATCATAGAAACAAAGTTGAACGTGAAATGCCAGAGACTTACTGCAAGCAGGCTTCCCTTCGTATAATTAAAAAGGAACGTCAGCCAGATAGCGCCGGCAAATAATCCTAATATAAAACCAAGTAACATGCCTCCTGATAATTGATAACGGTAAAAGAAAGTAGGAATATGCCATCCTAACCATAATAAAGTGAGAATACCTGTAGAAAGCATTGCCGAATATTTTGTTTGAAGTTGAGGCAATGCAAATCCCCGCCAGCCAGCTTCCTCACCAAAACCATAGGTTAACAATGGAAAAAACCACATCAAAAAATTGGGAGCATTTAGTAAATCATTTGTTGTAAAAAAAACTGACAGGCTTATCCATTCTCCATTTATAAATCTTGCAATAAATAGTGCAAAGCAAAATAAAAGTATTGGGGATAATGCCAGTGCCCAGCCGGAAGCTGTGATTTTTTTTAATGAATATTCTTTGAAAAAGTTTTTTAATCCGGCCTTGCCATTAAAAAAAAGAATAGTGAGTATTGCACTGATGGCAGGGCCAAGCCCGCCGAAGGCATGCCACATATCCTGCGTTCTGGCATGTGCTGCATCAACCGGAAACAAAAAAATAAATCCTTGCTTGTTTAGCGCCAGCGGCACAAAAATAATCCATGAAAAAAAATATGCTATTGAAAAGTAAACAACCAGATTTTCAGTAAGATTCATGGTTTCTTTTTTATTTTCCGGTTTACAATGCTGGTATCATTGCCATCGCTGCTTTTTCTTTGTCCCGTTTTTTGGCAATTACACATTCAGTGGTGAGCATCATCATCGCAACTGAAGCAGCATTCTCAAGGGCCAGTCTTGCTACTTTTGCAGGATCTATAATACCGGTAGAAAGCAGGTTTTCAAACTTTTCTGTTTTTGCGTTAAACCCAAAATCATCTTTGCCATTCTTCACCGTTTGAATTATTTCATTCGGTTCAAGCCCGGTATTCAGCACGATTTGCTTTAATGGCTCTTCTAACGATTTTTTGACGATGAATATGCCAATATTTTCTTCTTCGCTTTCGCTCTTAAGATTTTCGATTGCAGGAATAGCCCTTATGAAAACAATGCCTCCGCCAGGAATAATTCCTTCTTCCATAGCCGCTCTTGTTGCATTTAATGCGTCATCAACACGATCTTTTTTTTCTGCCATTTCGATTTCTGTTGCTGCTCCCACATATACAATGGCTACCCCTCCTGTGAGTTTTGTCAGTCTTTCCTGTAAGTTTTCTTTATCGTAAGTTGATGTGCTCTGTTCAAGCTCAGTTTTAATCTGGCGAATTCTTTTTTGTATATCTTCCTTTTTGACGGCGCCATTTATAATCGTTGTATTTTCTTTTGAAACCAGGATTTTTTCACACTTTCCAAGTTGCTCCAACTCAGTGTTTTCAAGTTTGAAGCCATCTTCTTCAGAGATGACGATGCTTCCTGTTAGAATAGCAATATCTTTTAAAAGTTCTTTGCGCCGATCGCCAAAACCGGGTGCTTTTACTGCTGCAATTTTTAAAACTGCACGTAAATTATTTACAACCATTGTTGCCAGCACATCTGTTTCTATATCTTCTGCAATAACCAATAGGGGAGCCTCCGCTTTGGAAACTTTTTCAAGGACTGGAAGAATATCCTTGATTGCAGTGATTTTTTTATCATGAATGAGGATATAAGGATTTTCAAAGTTTACTTCTAACTTTTCAGGATCAGTAATAAAGTATGGTGAAAGATAACCCCGGTCGAATCGCATGCCCTTTACCACTTCAATGGTGGTTTCCATACCTCTGGCTTCTTCAATAGTTATTACACTTTCTTTACCTGCTTTATTCATGGCTTCAGCAATCAGTTTACCAATTTCTGAATCATTATTTGCTGATATGGTAGCTACCTGTTCGATCTTAGAGTTGTCTTCACCAATTTTTTCAGACATTTTTTTCATTTCATCAACAACCACTTTTACAGCCTTTTGAATACCTCTTCTTACTCCCATTGGGTTAGCCCCGGCTTCAATTCTTTTAAGCCCGATATTGATCATTGCCCTTGCCAGTAAGGTAGCTGTAGTAGTTCCATTACCAGCTGTTTCAGAAGTTTTAACAGCAGCCTGACGCAGAATTTTCGCACCTAAATCTTCAATAGGCTCATCTAATTCTACCTGTTTTGCAACTGTTACACCATCGTTACAAACCTGCGGTTCTCCCGTTTCCTTTTCAAAAACCACCGTTCTGCCTTTTGGCCCAAGTGTTACCACTACAGCATCTGCCAGGCTGTTTATTCCGTCCTGTAATTTTCGCCTGGCCTCGGTATTGAAATCCATTATCTTGCTCATATATGATTGGTTAAATTTTTATTTTGTGGTATAATCACGATTCTAATGTTGATAAATCTCCTTCAGGTAATCCCAGCTCTCTTGCTTTCAATAAGCGTCTTAATATTTTCCCGCTTTTTGTTTTGGGCAGTTCATTCACAAAAGCAATTTCTTTAGGGGCTACTGCCGGGCCCAGTTTTTTTCTGGCATAACTTATAATATCCAATTGCAATTTCTCATCTGAAGTAAACCCTGTTTTCAACACCACAAATGCTTTTACCAATTCGCCAATCATGGGTTCGGGTTTTCCAATTACGGCTGCTTCAGCTACAGCAGAATGTTCCATCAATACACTTTCCACTTCAAATGGCCCCACCATATGACCCGAAGTCTTGATAATATCATCGGCTCGTCCAACAAACCAGTAATAGCCTTCTTCATCTTTTTTTGCCAAATCACCGGTGAGATACCAATCGCCCCGAAAACATTTTTTATAACGTTCTTCATCGTGCAGATATGAGCGGAACATAGAAGGCCATCCTTTTTTCAATACCAGGTACCCTTGTTTGTTGGGTTCTGTTATAATTTTTATTTCATTCTCTGTTACTTCTGCAATAGCAGCTTCTACACCGGGCAATGGTTTTCCCATACTGCCTGGTTTTATTTTCATAGAGAGATAATTGGCGATCATGATGCCTCCGGTTTCAGTTTGCCACCAGTTATCAAGAATAGGCATACCAAAAACTTTCTCTCCCCAAAGCACGGCTTCTGAATGTAATGGCTCTCCCACACTACAAATCAATCTCAGGTGTTCAAGATTATATTTTTCTTTTGGCTGAATATTCATCCGCATTAATCTGCGGATGGCAGTGGGGGCTGTGTACCACACATTTACTTTTTGTTCTTCCAGTATGGAATACCATCTTGCTGCATCAAATTCCTCTTCGTCAACTACATTGGTTATGCCATTTACCAATGGTGCAATAATGCCATACGAAGTGCCCGTTACCCAGCCAGGATCGGCTGTGCACCAGAAAATATCTCCTTCATGAAAATCCAATACATACTTTCCGGTAATGTAATGTATCAACACTGCGCCATGCACATGCAATGCTCCTTTGGGTGTACCGGTAGTGCCGCTGGTGAAGTGCAGTAAAGCCGGATCTTCGGGATTGGTAGAGGGAATAAAGAATTCATCATGCGCTTCTTCCATTAACCTGGGAAGTGATAAAACTTTTTTATCTGTATGCAATTCCTCATCGGTCAATAAAACGAATTGAAGCGCCGGCAATCTGTCCAGCAACTGTTTTATTTTTTTTTCAAACAGCAGTTTTGTTGTTACCAACACTTTAGCATCACCCTTGCTTAACCGTTGAAATACCGGCTCAGGGCCAAAGACAGAATAAAGCGGACAAAACACTGCTGTTGTTTTTAAGGTGCCTAATGAAGCAATATATAATTCCGGTATTCTGCCAGAGAAAGCAAATACACGTTCTCCTTTTTTAATTCCAAGGGTTGTGAGCACGTTTGCAAAACGTGAGCTGAGTTTATGCAGATCCAGGTAGGAGAAATCCTTTGTTGTTTTATCTTTTTGTATCCAACGTAGAGCGATTATGTCTTTTCGTTTTCCTTCTGCATACCATTCTGTTGCTTCATAGGCAATGTTCAATCCTTTGTTCCCAGGTAACCCATGCAGCAATTTTTGTTCGTTCTGCCAGTGAAATGAATGGATCAACTGTTCATAATCCTGCAGGTTGGGAGTAACAGGCGGGGCTAATATTGTTACTTCAGAAGTTTTCATCAATCATTTTTTTTCTTTAGTGTGCCTGACAAAAAATTGTAACAATCGAATTTTACATCGATGTATTCTTTTTCAATCGCCTGCATTCTGCGGCGCAATTCTGCCTGTCGCTTTTCAGTTGCATCATTAATTAATGTGTCATCAATGTAAGTGCTGTTTGTTTTAAGTATTTCTTCCTGTTGTTTGAGTTCAATCTGCAACCTGTAAAATTTTTCTGATGCCTGGTTTAAGATTGATTGATGAGCCTCCACTTTGGCTGCAATTCCCACAATGGAATTACGCCTGATCACTTCCTCCAGTTTCTCTTCCAGTTCATCCATCTCGTCGCCGTAAAAAGTGATGGAATCGTTCCAGTCGGTCAGTTCAGCGGTATAATATTCAGCAATAATGGTAGCCATAAATGTTGTTTTAGGGGATGCTTTGTAAAAGAGTTGTTATGTTTCATCTTTATATTCTGAATCCGGTTCTGAAAGAATATACTCATCAGATGAGTTTCTCGCCAATTCATTTATTTCTTTCACTGTAAAATCATCCATCCCGGTTGTTTGCACCCATTTGTCTTTTTCTTTTTTCAGTATTTGAACAGACAGGCCAAACCGTTGCATAAATTCTTTTTCTATTTCAGCAACTTTAGAATCTGGCTTAATCTCCATTAGTGCTGAAACATGGGTTTGCTTTACTTCGCCGATTGTTTTTCCGGGAAAGAGTAGATCCTTATCCTGTGAAGCTTCATATTTTTTATGCGGCTTCTTATAAAATTCTATCTGCAGGTATGGATAATAATCAGAAAATCTTTCCTGTATATGGCGGATCGTTGTGTTATCATTTATTTCGAAGTGCATGTGTTGTTTTTTTACAGTTATTACTTTCAGCTTTTATCACCAATTTTCCCAATGAATGTTTTTTGCATCATATTTATTTTGTGCTTTTTCTTCTCCGGTGGGATGGCCAACCGGTATTACATTGAGAGGAATAACTTCTTTCGGGATATTCAGTTCGTTTCGTACAAAAGCCATCAGTTCTCTGTTGGGATATACTGCAGTCCACACTGCACCTAATCCCAACGCTTCTGCAGCCAATAAAATATTTTCACTGGCACAGGTACAATCAAGTATGGCATAATCTTTACTTCCCATTGCCGCTTCTTCCGGTACAGCACATACAACAATGGCTGTGCCTGCATTTGTAAGCATTTTTGCAAAAGGAAGGCCATCAGCTAACGATTTCAATTTCATTCTGTCCTGCACAACGATAAATTTCCATGGAAGCATATAAACGGCTGCCGGTGCTGCCATAGCTGCATGGAGTATTTTATCAATATCTTCCATACTCACAGGTTCGCCTGTATAGCTTCTTACACTTTTTCTTTCCTGCAATACGGTCAACGTATCTTTCAACAAAGTTGTTTCCATAAATCATTGTTTAATTGCTTTGATGAGAATGAACGAACCTTCACCATAGCCTGGTTTTGCAGGTTCAAATTCTTTAATGTCATCCAGTGCATGAAAAAGCGTTTGGGAATACTGAAGATTATTAAACTTCAGTTGATTTAACATGGACGAGATATGTTTTACAGTGTAAAAGTTTGCCTGCCTGTAAAAGAGACTTTCCGGTTTTCGTTGTTCATAATACTTTCCGATAACGCTGTTTTTTTCTATAAAACCAACAATCAGAGCCCCGCCGTTTTTTAATACTCTTTTGGCTTCGTTTAAGGCAGCCTTTAAATCTTCAAAGTAACTGATACAGAAAACCATCAGCACAAAGTCAAAATGTAAATCTTTGTAAGGGAGCAGTTCGGCTTCTGCGGCCAAGACTTCGATATTCCTTTTTAAAGCTATTGCCCGCATGTTAGGTGCAGGCTCAATGCCTTCTTTAATACCTAATTCTCTGGCAAATCGTCCGGTTCCCAACGCAACTTCAATACCATGAACATTTTCACCTGTTGGCAATAAATCCCGTATGGCTTCTACTTCACTTTTAAATACAAAAGGATATTTGCTGAACCATTCTTCATATTCGGCCACATGTTCATTGAAGGGAAGTGTTTGTGTCATAGTATAATGTTTTAAAAAGAGGTACTCTAAAGCTATAAACAAAGTCAGCCAAAAAACAATGACCATTATTAGCCGGCAGCTTGATGAGCATCAAAATGCGAAGATTTGCTTTTGCAGGAAATTATATCTGAATTTTATTCAATACAAACTTTGCAGCCCTTTACGTTGTATGTTATTCCCTGTTTCATTACCTGTTTCCCTTTTGAATTATACCGAAATATAGTGATGCCTTTTGCTTTATGCAGCCATGCCGTTTTGTAAATTTCATCCACGTCTTTAACGGTTGCTGTTTCAGGGAGGTTAATTGTTTTGGAAACGGCATTGTCTGTATATTTCTGAAATGCAAGCTGGTGCTTTAAATGCCATGATGGAGAAATTTCCAACGCTGTTTTAAAAATCTGTTTGATGGAGAACGGTAATTCTTTTATGTTTTCTGCCACTCCTTCTTTTGCCAGTTGTTCTATAATCTTTTCCGAATACAGGCTGCTTTTTTTTAGATATTGAATAAAAAGGGAGTTGGTGGAAGATAATATTTCTTCATTCAAAACATGCTCACGCTGAAAAGCAAGAGCAAACAAAGGTTCAATAGAAGAAGAAGCGTCTGCAATAATAGAAATGGTTCCTGTGGGAGCAATACTTGTTCTGGTAGCATTACGCATGGGTTGTGTGGGATAGTAAATGCTTTTTGTCCAGTTGCTAAATACGCCCCGTTCTTTTGCCAGTTCTGCAGACGCTTCCATTGCCTTTTGCTGAATGAACTGCATCATTTGCTCTGCCAGTTGAACTGCTTTTTCAGAGTCGTAAGCTATTTCGAGCAGAATAAGCAAGTCGGCCCAGCCCATTACCCCCAATCCAATTTTCCTGTTCCCCAACGCCATTGCTTTTATTTCAGGAATAATGTAGTTGTTGATTTCAATTACATTATCCAAAAAGCGGATGGCGATTTTTATTATTTCTTCCAAATGCCGCCAGTCAATTTCATTACTGCCGTTGTTCTTTTTTATAAATTTTGACAGATTGAGCGAGCCAAGATTACAGGGCTCATAAGAAAGCAACGGCACTTCGCCGCAAGGATTGGTTGATTCTATTTTTCCCAATGCCGGTGTGGGGTTGCTGCTGTTAATTGTATCAATAAAGATCAAACCTGGGTCGCCGGTTTGCCAGGCACTTTCAACAATGTTGTTCCATAATTTTCTGGCACTTATTTTTTTTACTATTGCTTTAGAATTTGGATGAATCAGCTCCCATTCTCCGTTTAATTCCACTGCGTTCATAAACTCATCTGTAATGCCAGCAGAGATGTTGAAATTATTGAGGATGTTTTTTTCTTTTTTAACGTTAATGAATTCTTCTATATCAGGATGGTCAACATTTAAAATGCCCATATTGGCGCCACGCCGTTTGCCGCCCTGTTTAATATGTTCTGTAGCTGCATCAAAGATTTTTATAAACGAAACAGGACCCGAAGCTGTACCGCCTGTTGCAGTTACCAAATCGTTTTTTGGCCGTAAGTGAGAGAAATTAAATCCGGTTCCACCGCCACTTTGCTGAATAAGCGCCGTGTTTTTCAACGTAGTGAAAATGCCGTTCATATTATCTTCTACAGGCAAAACAAAACAGGCGCTGAGTTGATTTGCAGAAGTTCCCGCATTCATCAGTGTGGGGGAGTTGGGGAGAAAAAGAAATTCACTGATCACAGAATAAAACTTTTCTTCCCAGGTTTTTGCAACTTCGTCTTTACCCCAAAAAAGTTCAGCACACGCAATTGATTTTGCAACCCTGTAAAAAAGTTCAGGAATTGTTTCAGCAATCCGGCCGTTATCATCTTTTAATAAATAACGCTGCTGCAGCACTTTCAATGCATTTTGTGAAAGCTGGGTCATTATTTGGTTTGTAAATCAACGATATACTTTTTGCCAATTTTCACGAAAGTATCTGTAATACAATTATTCTTTTGTGACACACGTCATTAATGTTTTTGAGAGCCGTCATTGCATTTTACTGTTGTAGAATTTATCTTTAAAAGAATTATTTCCTGATAAAACAGTTGTTATGTTAACCGATAAATTAACAGGAGAAGATCTCCTGGCATTACAAAGGGAAAGAGGGAAAATCTGTGTTTCCATAGTAGTTCCAACACACAGGCTGTCGCCCGAAAGGAGAGCAGATAAATTAGAGTTAGAGAGGGCGATTGCTGAGGCAAGGATGATGTTGCAAATCAAATACACGGAATCTCAGATTGAACCATTGTTGAAAGCAATGGATGAATTGTATCAAAGCGTTGATTTTACACATAATGCTGACGGTTTGGGATTTTATGTTTCGCCTGATGTTAAACTTGCGGTTTGGTATCCTGTTGCGGTTGAGAAAAAAGTAATGGTGGGTGATAATTTTGAAGTGCGTGACCTGCTGTATAAAATGAATTATGCCAAACCTTACTTTACATTGTTACTCACTGAAAGAAGGGTAAGGCTGTTTGAAGGTTCATGGAATGAACTGACTGAAATAAAAGATAAAAATTTTCCAAAACCGTATGAAGAGGAATACAGTTACAATCCGCCGAGCCAAAGCACTTCCTACGCCGGGTATGCACATGTAAAGGGTTTTGAAAAAGACAAATCGGAAATGGAGGAAACAAGGTTTAAATCTTTTTTCCGTCATGCGGATGAATTGCTGGGACATTATATATTAAATGATACTCCGCTTATATTACTCGGACCCGGAAAAGAATTAGCATGGTTTGATGATATTTCGGCGCACAATAAAAATGTCATCAGTAAAATTGCCGGCAGCTATGATCATTCCCGTATTAAAGATCTTGCAGATATTGCATGGCCAGCCGTGCAGTTGTATTTGAAAACAAAAATGGAACAGGCAGTAAATGAGTTCAGGGAAAAAATAGGCGCACACCTTGCTGTTAGTGGCATACAGGAAGTTTGGCAGGCGGTAAAAGAGGGGAGAGGTTTAAAGTTGCTGGTTGAAAAAGACTATCGTAGCCCGGGCTATGTTGATAAGGATGCTCTTCATCTGTTTCTCCGCAAGCCGCAAAAGCCTCATAAGATTCTGGCCGATGCAGTGGATGATATTATTGAAACTACTTTGGAAAAGAACGGGGATGTTTTATTTACCGATAATGATTTTCTGAAAGAATATCAACGGATAGCTTTAATTACACGGTTTTAGAAACTGGATTTTCCATCGCCTGACTGCATGATTAAGAATATTTTTTATAATATGACAGCAATCATTTTTTTCAGGACTTTGAGATTGTAACTTCATAACACTTTAACCTGGGTTAGGTCGGTTAAGAAGGAAGACAGATATACCTGTTTAAAAGACAGTAAACTGACCGACTGGGAGACAGAATAAAAACTGTTGACTTAACCAGGACGATGGCTGGGTTAGACAGGTTGTTGCAGAATAACAATTGTAAAAAATTATAATCTGCAGTAGCCATTTGCAAGGTAGGTTTTAACAAGCCTGCCTTGTTTTTTTACAGGAAGTAATCTGCAAGAATTACCAAACTGAACACCTCTTTTTTCTATCTTTTTATTTTACTTCGATTGTGCTGGTTGTAATATCGGGTGGTTCGTTTTTGTTTGCTGCTTGTTTTTTTACCAGTTTGTTTAATTCCTTTAACACTTCTTGGGCAGATGTATTGAAATTGCCTGTATAGCTGCGGGCCAGCAAGTCATCGCCGTAAACAGTAAGTCTTATTTCGCATAACTTATTTTCGGCCGCAGTAATTCTTTCATCCTCTCTCAAAATCACCTCCGCACGGCTGATCTCTTTGTTGAGCTCAGTTAGTTTCATGATTTCTTCACGGAGAAAGTTCAGCATCTGGTCACTAACGGTTGCAGGTTGTGTTTGAAATTCAATTGTCATAAAAAAAGAATCAGTTTAAAAATATTTACGCAGTAAAACCGCCATCTACCGGCATAGTTATTCCTGTAATAAAAGATGCGGCATCAGAACATAACCACACAACTGCTTCTGCTACTTCTTCAGGATTACCCATGCGGCCAATGGGTTCCATACTGATGTATTTTTTTTCCACTTCTTTGTCTTTCCCGGTTACACGGTCTACCATAGCGGTATGAATTACACCCGGGCAAACGGCATTTATTCTTATGCCCTTATTTGCATATTCAAGCGCAGCAGTTTTGGTTAATCCGGCAATGCCATGTTTACTTGCAGTGTAAGCAGGCAACCCGGCAAAGCCATTAAGTCCTGCAACAGATGCACAATTAATGATTACTCCTTTGCCCTCTTTGAGCATATATGGAATTTCCATTTTCATACACAGCCAAACACCTTTCAGATTAATGCCAATGGTTTTATCCCAGTTTTCTTCGGTGCATTCATGTGTATTGGCCATTTGGCCTTCAATACCTGCATTGTTGAATGCAAAGTCGAGCCTTCCGTAACGGTCAATGGTTTTTTCTATCATGGCTCTTACTTCTGTTAAGCCGGATACATCGCATGTTATAAACATAGCTTCGCCGCCTGCAGCTTCAATGAGTTTAACGGTTTCATTTTCCCGGTCGTTTATCCAGTCGGCTACTACTACCTTCGCACCTCTGTTGGCAAAAGCAATGGCAGTTGCACGGCCAATACCAAAACTGCCACCAGTTACAATGGCCACTTTTCCAGTAAATGGTTTGTTCATATCATTCGTTTATTAATGAAATAAGAGATTGAAGTTAATACTGCAATACAGCGAAAGAAATGACTGGCATCAGGAGGAGGGGTAACAGCGGTTTTACTGATGTTTTTTCTTTTTGTATTTAATATTGAGCCAGATGCTGAGCGCAAAACTTAACAGGAAAACTACCAGGGTTACGTTTTCAACCAGCTGTTCAGGAAAATTGACGCCTGTTAATTTTAGTATGAGAAAATGAATGTAAGAATGTGATTCATCGGTGTAACCTAATTTTTGCCTTACATCCCAATGCCAGTGTGTGCAAAAACAATAACCCCATCCATACCATATGCCCAGTACAAACCAGGAAAATGCAGTGAGTGAAAGTGTAATCAAATGCAGCCTTCTTGTTTTAGAAAACATCCAGCCCACCACATTGAACAATGTAAATACTGTATGAAAAACAAAGAAAAATATATTCAGAAATTGAAGCCACATGTTTGCGCCCATATCAGTAATAAAAATTATTACTTAAGTTAGTCATAATGCGGCAGATGATGCAATCATTTCAATTGTCTACTCTTTTTAATATCTCTTTACTGCTTTTTGAATTCAAAATTATTTATACCATTGCTGCAGCGCCTTTCTCTGCACGATTAATGTTCTCTATTCCTTGCAACAATGCATCAGGGTTAAACGAAATGCTGTTTATTCCCTGCTCCACTAAAAATTGTGCAAACTCCGGAAAATCGCTGGGCGCCTGTCCGCATAAACCAATTTTCACACCGGCTGCTTTTGCTTTTTTGATCATAGTGCTGATCATAATTTTGGCTGCTTCATTTTGTTCATTGAAGAGATTACTGATGATTGCAGAGTCTCTGTCTATTCCCAATGTAAGCTGCGTTAAATCATTGGAGCCAATTGAAAAGCCGTCAAAGATTTCTGCAAATTGTTCGGCAAGCAATACATTGCTGGGGATTTCTGCCATTACATATATCTCCAGTTTATTAATGCCCTGCTCCAATCCATATTGCTTCATAACTGCAATAACTTTTTTGCCTTCCTCAATGGTTCTGCAAAACGGAATCATCACTTTTACATTTGTAAGGCCCATATCATTCCTCACTTGCCGGATGGCATCACATTCAAGTCTGAATCCTTCTTTATATAAATCGTGATAATACCGTGATGCGCCACGAAAACCAATCATCGGATTTTCTTCCTTCGGTTCAAAATCGAGTCCGCCGATGAGATTTGCATACTCATTGGTTTTAAAATCGCTCATCCGTACAATTACATCTTTGGGATAAAATGCTGCGGCAATGGTAGCAATACCCTGCGCCAGCCTGTCTGCAAAATATTTTTCTTTATCAGGGTAATGATGTGTAAGCTCTTCAATTTTTTGTTTCACCGATGCATCCTTCAGTTCATTAAACTTAACCAGCGCCATTGGATGAATCTGTACAGCATGTGTAATAATAAACTCAATCCGCATAAGCCCTACACCGTCGTTGGGATAAAACGATAATTTGAAGGCTTTGTCAGGATCACCGGCAATCAGCATAACAGAAGTGTTACCTGGTTTTTTTATGTGTGAGAAGTCGAGCTCGGTTATCTTAAAATCTGATTTGCCTTCGTAAACAAATCCAGTTTTTCCTTCAGCACAGGAAACAGTAATAATTGATCCATCAGGAATATTTTCAGTTGCATTGCCGCAACCAACAATTGCAGGAACACCTAATTCTCTTGCAACAATGGAAGCATGGCTGGTTCTGCCACCTTTATTAGTTATGATTGCTCCTGCATTTTTTAGAATCGGATCCCAATCGGGGCTCGTTACATTCGTTACCACTATTTCACCTGTTTTCAATTTGTGCGACTCTGCCGGAGATTGTAAAATTCTGGCAACACCGGTTGTAATTTTTGAACCGATGGCATCGCCACGGGTCAGCATTTTTCCTTTTGTTAGTAACTGGTATTCTTTTACCAACAGAGGGTTTCTTCGGGAATGAACTGTTTCCGGTCTTGCCTGAATAATAAACAGTTTATTGCTAATGCCATCTTTAGCCCATTCGATATCCATTGGTTTTTGATAATGCATTTCTATCTGCAAAGCCCAGTTGGCAAGTGTAGTTACTTCATCGTCAGTTAAAACAAATTGTTCCTTCATCTCTTTAGCAGTAGGGATATTGATAACAGGCTGTTCTTCATCAGCACCATAAATCATCGTACTTGCTTTTTCTCCTAATTTTTTTTGAATAACTGCTTTTTTCTTTTGTACTAATAGTGGTTTAAAAACAAAAAATTCATCGGGTATTACATTTCCCTGTACAATATTTTCACCGAGGCCCCACACGCCACTTATATGAATAATATCCCTGAACCCCGATTCAGGTTCCAGCGTAAACCCAATGCCGGAGCAGGCTTTATCGCTACGCACCATTTTTTGTATTCCAACTGAGAGCGCAACCTTTTCATGTGCAAAGCCATTGTCTTCACGATATTTGATAGCCCTGTCGGTATAAAGCGATGCAAAACATTTTTTTACAGCTTTCAGTAAAGCTTCTTCACCTTTAATATTCAGGTAGCTTTCGTGCTGCCCTGCAAAACTGGCTTG
>JAKFDY010000152.1:0-13151 GCA_036675885.1 Lacibacter sp.
AGTAAAAGGTTACACCCGGAAAATAGGAATAGGTGGAAACCCACCGCCGTTCTTGTTGCCTTACCTGAAACCGGAGATAGTGGATGTGTTGATGGAGTTTAACAAGCTCAACGCATGTTATGCTGTTGCACTGGGAGAAAACCTTCCATACTGTATCAATAATAAAATAACCTATTTCGCAGCCAGCCCTTTGAATATGGGGTTACTTGGTGGCAGTTATGAAACATTTACAACTAATCGCCCAACATGGCTGGATGTAAAATTTGTTGATGCGGCCATAAAAACGAAAGCTGTTGCCGATGAGCATAGGATGACCTTACCGGCATTGGCACACAGGTTCCTGCTATCAATTCCACAAATGTTCCAAATTGTTATAGGAGCATCAAACAGGCAACAACTGAACGATACGCTTGGTGATTTTAATAAAGGAGCGTTACCCCACAACATTTTTTTAGAAGTAATGAATAACCTTAATAAAAAGGAATTGCATGTATAAAATAGTTGATGAAGTTTTCAATATCATTAAAGTATCTATAAAAGTATTAGAACAGGCAAAAGCCGTTATTCCTTTTGAAGATGCAACCATGGGACCTTTTCAAAACTTTGGAATAGCTATACTGCGTCTTGAAGATGAAAATGAATTTATTGGTGAAGCCCCGGTATTTCATTCTTACAATAATATTTTTGAGAATTGTTTTTTGCCAATTTTACTTCATAATAACAATGCATCCTATCAGAATTTATATCATCGCATGTATTGGTCCATACGCAATGAAGGGTTTCGTGGACCAGCATCGGGATTGTTAGGACAAATTGATATAGCTCTTCACGATTTAGCAGCAAGACGAAAAGGGTTGCCGCTTCATCAATACCTTAACGCAACCAGGGATCATGTAAAGATGTATGGTAGCGGAGGCGGTGTGAATTATTCAATGAAAGAACTGGAGAACGAAGTTGCTTTCTTTCTGAATGCAGGTGTTGATTGCTATAAGATGAAAGTGGGGAAAGACTTTGGAACGAAAATGCAGGAAGATGTAAAGCGTGTAAAATTTGTAAGAAGTCTGTTAGGAAAGAATATAAGATTAGCTGTTGATGCCAACCAGATATGGAACTGTAAGCAGGCATTAAGCTTTATTGATCTTACTGCTGCTGAAGATATTGCCTGGCTTGAAGAACCCGTGCATTCTGCGGCACTTGATCAGATCGAACAATTATGTAAAAGCACGGCATTGAAAATTTCTTATGGTGAATCGGAACGTTCTGCATTGGTGTTCCCTGCTTTGGTGAATGCAGGTGTGCGTCATTTACAACCGGTACCAACACAAATAGGTGGAGTGGAAGAATGGATGCAGGTTAGAGATCTTGCTGCTAAATCTGAGATCGAATTCTCATCAGGAGGTTACCCATCCTATACGGCATCATTTATTGCCTCGGCAAAGGAAGATTGCCAGGTTGAATTTTTGTATACGCTACATGCAGGATTGGAAGATTATTTCGATGTTAAACCTGAATGGAAACAAGGGATGCTTCATTTACCTGCTATTGAAGGAGTACCCGTTCGGATTGATTGGGATTATTGCCAGAAAAAAAATCTGATTGCATCTTCTCAATGCTGGCAAACTAATCAGGTAGCCCATTACCGCCCGATAGTGATGATGTAACGCTTAATTTTTTTATTGTGAATGTAACGATTGCTTCTGTAGATTATCTTGTATTGATTGTTTATGTTGTATTGCTGTTGGCTTTTGGATTTTATGTAAGTAAAAAACAAACCTCAGATATTTTTCTGGGAGGCCGATCGCTTAAATGGTGGCAGATCGGTTTTTCACTTTTTAGTGCCAATGCTGGTCCTATGATGCTGATCGGTTTTGCAAGTATTGGTTTTTCGCAAGGCGTTGTAGGTAGTAATTTCGAATGGCTTGCCTGGATATTCCTGATGCTGCTGGCCATGTTTTTTCTGCCACACTATATGGCCACCAAAGTAACTACAGTGCCACAATTCCTGTTGCTTCGCTTTGGAAAACGATCGTATAATTTTCTCATCATTTACAGTCTTATTTCCATTTTGTTTGTATGGCTGGGCAGTGCCATGTATGCCGGCGGTCTGATCATTTCACAAATATTCGACTGGCCCTTGATGAAGTCTGTCATCATTATTGCTGTTATTGCAGCAAGTTTTACTTCCATAGGCGGATTAAAAGCAGTGGTACGTACAGGTATTTTTCAATCGCTCATTATCATCTTCTCTTCCATTATTCTTACGTTTTTAGCGTTGAAAAAAATTGGCGGTGTACAGGCTTTTGTTAATGCGGTACCTGATCATTACTGGAAACTTTTTCGTCCTGCATCTGATCCTGAATATTCATGGATCGCTATACTTGCCGGTTACCCTGTAGTAGCTATTTACTATTGGTGTGCCGATCAAACTATTGTGCAAAAAGTATTGGCAGCAAAAGATCTGAAAGAAGGGCAATACGGGGCCATGTTTATTGCGTCACTTAAAATAATCATGCCGCTTATTTTTATTTTTCCGGGTATCATGTGTTATGTGTTGTTTAAAGACACAGCCCAACCCGATAATGCATACATCACACTTGTAACGCAATTAATGCCACATGGATTACTTGGATTGTGTATAGCTGCGCTGATCGCTGCATTGATCGATACCGTATCATCAGGTCTTAACTCATTCAGCACTGTTTTCACGCTCGATGTGGTGGCGCAATTTAAAGTGATGAGTGAAGATGGGAAACGCAAGATGGGTAAATGGCTGACATGGGCTGCAGCAGCATTGGCTGTTTGTATTGCTTATCTCTACTCGCATTCAGGCAAAGGTTTCTTTGAATTAAGCCAGGGGTTGGTATCGATACTCGCTCCGCCTTTGTCGGTTGTTTTTTTAGCAGGCATTATGTGGAAGCGTGTGAACAGCATTGCAGCAGAAACAGTTTTGTATGGTGGCGGTTTGATCTCTCTTGTAATTGGTTTGTGTCATGTACTGGGTTATCCTTATAAAGGGTTCTGGCCCCATTTTTTGATCCTGTCTGTTTACTTGTTTTTAGCATTTTCAGTTGTGATTGTATTGGTATCGCTGCTTACAAAACCAAATGCACAACAACCGCTGCCTTCATTGGTAGAAACGAATAAAAAAGCAGGTCATCAGCCAAGAGGAGTTTGGATAAGATGGGCTTTGCTGGCTGCCGTAATGGGAGCCATCTATTTTGTTTTCCGTTAACGATTTTAATTATTTAAGATGCAGATTCTTTTTTTCTGTCCACGATGGGGAAGTGAACATTTAAGTTGGGACAACTTTTGTAAAAAAGTAAGCGAGGAAGGATATGATGGTGTTGAAGCCGGAGTTCCTTTTGAACCTGAGTTAAGAAATGAAATGCTTACAGCTCTCAAAAAGTATGATCTGCAACTGGTGGGTCAGTATTATCAATCTTTTGAAAAAGATTTTGAGGAGCATAAATCCAGTTACGAAAAACACCTGGCCAATCTTCTTGGTGTAAAGCCACTGAAGATAGATGCTCAAACCGGCAAAGATTATTTTACCATTGAACAAAATACAATCCTGTTTGCGTTAGCAAAAAAAATGACCCAGGAAAGCGGTATCTCTATTGCGCATGAAACACATCGCAACAAAGCATTGTTTTCAGCAAATGATACAAAAAGAATATTGCAACAAATACCCGACTTAACCATTACTGCAGATTTTTCGCATTGGTGCTGCGTTGCAGAAAGTTTATTGGAAGATCAGGAAGAAGCCACAACACTCGCATGCAGGCATACCATACATATACATGCAAGAGTTGGCCATGAAGAAGGTCCGCAGGTAAATGATCCAAGAGCACCGGAATGGACAAAGCAACTCAATGCTCATTTAAAGTGGTGGGATGCTGTTATTCAACATCAGCAACAAAAAGGCGCAGCTACATTTACCATTACAGCAGAGTTTGGCCCTTTACCTTATATGCAGGCTTTCCCTTTTTCACAAACGCCTGTTGCCAGCCAGTGGGATATTAATGTTCATATGATGCAGTTGTTAAAACAACGCTATCAACAATAATCAATAACAGTTAATCCATGCAAACAATTTCCGGAGAAATAAAAAATGCAGCGATAGAACCGATGGGAACATATAATCGTTCCTATATTCTTTTAGTGAGTATCGTTTCGGCATTGGGTGGTTTATTGTTTGGTTTTGATACAGCTATTATTTCAGGCGTTATTACTTTTATTGAACCCTATTTTGAATTAAACCAATACTCATTGGGTTGGGCTGTAAGCTGCATTTTAATTGGCTGTGTAATTGGAGCTGCCATTGCCGGGAAGTTATGCGATGTATGGGGCAGAAAAAAGACCTTATTGTTTTGTGGTTTCTTATTTGCATTTACAGGCCTCGGTACTGCCATGGCTCATTCATTAACAGTATTTGCTTTTTTCAGAATAGCAGGCGGTTTGGCCGTAGGCATCGCTGCAATGGCAGCACCTATGTATATAGCAGAAACAGTGCCCGGTGCTTTGCGTGGGCGCATGGTATCGCTTTACCAGTTAGCAATTGTGTTGGGAATATTGCTGGCTTATTTATCTAATTATTTATTGGCCGGTGCTGGTGAAAATAACTGGCGCTGGATGTTTGCTTCACAAACCTTACCCTCAGTGCTCTTCTTTGGCTTTATGTTTTTAGTACCTGAATCTCCACGTTGGCTAATGAAAAAGGAACGGAAAAACGAGGCTGGAGTTATTTTAACAAAAGTAGGTGGCGCAGAATATAGTAAGCTGGAGTTGGTTGCAATTGAAGAAAGCTTCCGGCATGAACATAAAGAAAAATTGAGTGATTTATTTCTTCCTGCTTTTCGCCCTTTGCTTTTGATGGGAATTATTATTGCTGTTTTTCAACAAGTGACAGGCATTAATGCCATCTTATATTATGCACCGGAGATCATTAAAAAAACCGGGGTCAACAATGAGAGTGCTTTACTGCAAACTATCGGTATCGGAATAATTATGTTCCTGTTTACACTGGTGGCCATTTGGTTGGTTGACAAAGTGGGCAGAAAAATTTTATTACTCATTGGCTCTGCTGTAATGGGGCTTTCGCTTATTGGTGTGGCGCTTTGTTTTTATTTCCAATATTTCGACAACTACCTGGTGTTATTATTTTTAATGCTTTACATAGCTGGGTTTTCTGCCAGCCTGGGGGCTGTAACATGGGTTATTCTGTCCGAAATATTTCCCAACCGCATCAGGGGGTTAGCATTATCAGTAAGTACATTGTTATTATGGATAGCCGATTTCGTTGCCAGCTTTGCGTTCCCTGTTTTAAATGAGAAACTTGGTGTAGCAGGTACGTTGCTGATTTTTTCGGCATTGTGTGCTGTTTATTATATCTACATCAAAAGAAAAATTCCGGAAACAAAAGGGACGACATTGGAAGAGTTAGAAAAGATGTTAGTGAAAGAATCGTAAAATTAAAATAACAATTACATAGGTATTGCCATAAATAAAAACAACGTTCATTATTAAAACTACTTTTTATGAATAACGCAGCACAGTTTGTTACGGGTGGAAATATTAGTTCTGAAAACGTCGCATTCTATAAAGACTACGGTTACTTAATTGCTCCGGATCTTGTTTCTCATGATGAAGTTGACAAGCTAAAAAAAGATACCGTGAAAATATTTCGTGGCGAATACGGAACAATGGAAGGGTTAATACCTGTTGCCGCAGAAGAAAAGGATGCCGATGTGTTGAAGCATTATGTTGCTATTCATTTCCCGCATAAAATTTCTCTGGTAATTAAAGATTTCCTCGCTCAGGAAAAGATCGTAAACGTGTTGACAAATGTTATTAGTAACAACGTGAAATGTATGCAAAGTATGTTGTTTGTAAAAGGACCCGGCAAGGCAGGACAGGCCTGGCACCAGGATGAATTTTACGTTCCTACAAGAGATAAATCGTTGATTGGTGTTTGGATAGCTATTGACGATGCATCAGTTGAAAATGGATGCTTATGGATTATCCCCGGCAGCCACAAACCGGGTTATATAATGCCAAGAGTGGATAACAACAGCGATGAATATGCAGATGTGGATACGATTGATGTGAGTATTTACAAGCAAGAGGAAATTATTCCTGTTGAAGTAAAGAGCGGTGCGGTTGTATTCTTTAATGGATATTTATTGCATAGCTCAAAACGCAATAAAACCACCGGCAATTTTCGTACGGCATTAGTTAATCATTACATGAGTGCCGAAAGCATGTTACCCTGGGACCAGGATGGAAAACTGCCATCAACAGAAGACATGAGAGATATTGTGATGGTAGCAGGTACAGATCCCTATTCTGCCAAACCTATTGTTGATCTGAACAAGCCTTACTTAAGACCCGAAGTGTTGGTTATAAAAAAATAAGGAACAACTAAAAAACTGTATATGAAAAAGATGGTTTTCGTTCTTGTTGCTGCTGTCACATTGATGGCAGCACTACTAATAAAAAGTTGTACTCCCAAACAGGAGGAAGTGCAAAAGGTGGAAGCGCTTGAAGACAAAGTGTTTGTTGTAAACATTATACATGATTCGTTGAAATTAAAAGAGTATCTCGATTATCACAAACAAGTGTGGCCACAAGTTGAAGCAGGGTTTAAAAAAGCAGGCTACAAAAAAATTGTGCTTTACAGGTATGATTATTTATTGGTGATGAAGATCACTGTACCTGTTGGTGCCGATTTAGACGAGATGGGTAAGCTGGCCGAAGCATCTGATCCCCGTTGTGCAGAATGGAATAAATTAATGAACACCTATCAGCAAGGTGTGCAGGGAACATTACCGGGGCAAACCTGGGTGGAAGCGACAGCATTTTACCAGTTCGGTCAGCAATAAAAAAACACTTAAATATTTTATCAGAATTAAATTTTAAAAGCCCATTGTATGAAAAGAGTTTTTCAGGTTATACTGTTTTGGATGATCAGCCTCAGCGTAAATGCGCAAAGTGCTACGGGCAGTAAAAGCAAATCACGTTATAAAGAATATCATGTAGCGGTAAACGGAAATGATGCAGACGATGGTTCTTTGTCCAAACCATTTAAAACAATTTCCGCAGCAGCTAATGCAGCAATGCCCGGCGATGTAGTTACTGTTCATGCAGGTGTTTATCGTGAACAAATTGCACCACCACGTGGCGGCAATGCAGAAAACGAGCGGATCACATACCAGGCAGCAAAGGGAGAGAAGGTAGAGATCAAAGGTTCGGAAATAACCAAAGGATGGAAAAAAGAAGTGAACGATACCTGGGTGGTAAAAATTCCCAACAGCTTCTTTGGAAAATTTAATCCATTCAGCGATTTAATTCGTGGCGACTGGTATTGGCCACCGAAAGGAAGTACGTTTCATACCGGGGCCGTGTATCTTAACGGCGATTGGTTGATGGAAGCATCAAAGAAAGAAGATGTACTGAAAGATGCGGATGCAAAAAATCAGTTATGGTGGGCAACCGTCGATTCTGCAACCACAACAATATGGGCGCAGTTTAAAGATGCAGATCCCAACAAAGAAACGGTTGAAATAAATGTGCGTCAAAAAGTTTTTTATCCTGAAAAGCCATTTACCAATTTCATAACTGTTCGTGGTTTTAGTATGCAGCATGCAGCTACCAACTGGGCACCGCCTACAGCAGAACAAATGGGATTGATTGGTACGAACTGGAGCAAAGGCTGGATCATCGAAAACAATATCATTCAATATTCCAAATGTGTAGGCATTGCATTAGGTAAGCATGGTGATGCGTTCGATAATAAAGAAACAGAATCGGCCGAAGGCTATGTTGGCACCATCAACAGGGCGTTGAAATTTGGATGGAATAAAGCAACCATTGGGGGACACCTGGTGCGCAACAATACGATTGCTTATTGCGAACAAACAGGGATTGTGGGTAGTATGGGTTGTGCGTTCAGCATTGTGGAAGGTAATATGATCCATGATATTCATGTAAGAAGATTATTTAGTGGAGCAGAAATGGCCGGCATTAAATTTCATGGCGCAGTGGATGTGCAGATTCGTAAGAACCGGATCTATCGAACCAATATGGGCATCTGGCTCGATTGGATGGCACAAGGAGCACAAGTAAAAAATAATTTGATGTATGAAAACGGGCTGGACATTTTTTTAGAAGTGAATCATGGGCCCATGCTGGTGAGCAATAATGTAATGCTTTCGAAAACAAGTTTGCTGATGAACTCAAGCGGTGCCGCTTTTGTGCATAATATTTTTGCAGGTAAAATGAATGTGATATCCTACGACAGTCGTTTAACACCTTACCACAAACCACATTCAACTTTTGTTGAAGCGTTGCACGACAATCCCGGTGGCGATATTCAATTTGTCAACAACTTATTTATAAATGGAGCCGATGCCGGTGAATACAAAAAAAATATTCTGCCTGTGTTGTTTGATGGAAATGTATATACGAAAGGAGCGCTAAGGGCCGTATCGGGCAATAAACAAAGAAGCTTTGGTGAAATCAGTAAAGAAGCAAGAGAGAAGATCAAAAATGTAGCGGATAACGAAGCGGTAGAAAAGAATTTTATTGCAGATGAAAATTTTGATACTGATGCAAAGCTGGTAAACGAAGGAGATAAAATGTACATCGAGATTACGCTTAATAAAAGCTGGGTAACACAACAAAAGAGAACGTTGGTAACAACCGGATCATTAAGTAAAGTGATTGTTCCAGGTTTACCTTTTGAAAATATGGATGGGTCACAACTGAAAATCGATACCGATTACTTTGGCAACAAACGAAATACATCCAACCCTTCACCGGGAGCTTTTGAGATTAAACAAAGCGGAAAACAAAAAATAAAAGTGTGGTAAAACTGCACCTGATTTTGTATTGAAAACCTGTTGCTATTTTTAATTGCTGCGTAATGATAAAAAAAACGATCTCCATCTTCTCCATTATTTTGCTCGCATTACAACCAGGTCTGTTTGCACAAAGCAATCCAGGGAAACTAAACGCCAACAAAAGAAAGAAGCAAACAGCAGTCAATGTTGCTGAAGTAAAAAAAACAGCAGCCCGTTGGATAGCATGGTCACAAAAACCGGCAACTGCCTGGGAAGATGCTTTTGTTACAGGCAATGGTCGCCATGGAACTATGATGACGGGATCTGCCGGTAACGAACGCATCATTAATGTACATGAAGAATTATTTATACGGGCATGGGATCGCAATAAAATGGCAGTATCCAATATTGCTGGTTTGTTGCCGGATGTAAGAAAGTTAGTTGATTCCGGTAAGTTGACAAATGCGGCAGAGCTGGCAAATAAAGAAGCAAGAAGGCAGTTAACGCAAATGGGTGCTCCGCAAATATGGCCTCTTTCACCTCACCCTGCTTTTAATTTAAACTTTGCTGTGCAACATAGTGGTAGCGTTACAGCATACCGCCGTCAATTGAACCTTGAAACAGGGGAAGTTCAAAGCACTTGGAAAGATGACAACGGAACTGTTGAACAATCAGTTTTTTCTTCACGCATACATAACGTAAATGTCGTTCGCATAAAAGGGATTGGCGGAAGAAAACTATCGGTGACATTGAGTCTTGATGAAACACCTGGCCGATCAGGCGATATCTATGGGTTGGATGTAAGTAAAGCTTTTAATTCAATTAAAAGTAGAGTGCATGAAAACGGATGGCTTACCTATCATGCACAGTATGCTAAAGACTCTGGAGGCTATGAAGGTTTAGCCCGTATGGTTACTAAAGGAGGAAAATTTAGCGTAGTGAATAACCAGCTTCATGTAAATGATGCTCAGGAAATTGTTGTGATCATTCGCATTACGCCTTTGCAATATGGTGTTATCACACAGGAAATTGCCGTACGCAATGAACTATCGCAACTACCGGTAACCTATGAAGGATTATTTCAACCCCATGCACAACAGCATGGCGAAATGTTCCGCCGTGTAAGGCTTGATTTGGGATGTGCCAAACAATGGGCAACTACAGCAACTGAAATAATGCTTGCAGAAGCTCATCAAAAAGGAGCTACAGCTTTTTTCCTGGAGCAAATGCACGCTATGGGCAGGTATTTGCTTATTTCATCCTCTGGTAAATATCCACCTCCGCTGCAAGGCATTTGGGGTGGTGGTTGGAAACCTGAATGGATTGGTGGATTTGTATTCGATTCAAATATTAATCTTGCTATTTCAGCTATGTCCACTGGAGACCTTGCTGAATGTGCTGAATCATATTTTGGTTATGTGGAACGACTTTTACCGGCCTGGCGGCTCAATGCTGCCAGTTATCTTGGCTGTCGTGGTTTTTTGGTGCCACATTACAGTGATCCGGAAAAAGGTTTTCTGAATCATTTCTTAAGCGAATACCCCTGGATGTATTGGCCCTCTGGTGCCGGTTGGAATTTGATGCCGTTTTATGAACATGCTATGATAACAGGTGATACCGCTTTTCTTCGACAAAGAGTGTTGCCACTTTATGTAGAAATGGCGCAATTCTATGAGGATTATCTTACAAAAGAAAAGGATGGTTATTATCATATTTCGCCTGGTATTTCTCCCGAAAATTTTGTGCCTGGCAGTAATACAATTCTGGCTAAAGATTGCAGTATTGATATTGCCGTAGTCCGTGAGGTATTTGAACATTTACTGCAAATGGGAAAAATGTTTTTGCTGGATCAACAGGAGATGAATAAATGGAAACATTATTACGATAACATAATTCCTTACCGTATTAATGAAGATGGAGCATTGGCCGAATGGGCTTCAGCAAACCATCCCGATAACTATGCACATCGTCATAACTCTCATCTCTATTCGGTATTTCCGGGAACCGAATTTCTGCAGCCTGGCAGCAATCCACAACTATTACAGGCCACTCGTGTAGCCTTGGCCAAACGCTTTAAGTACGATACAGAATCGGCTCATGGGTTAATTCATATTGCGTTGATGGCTGCACGCCTGCACGATGCACAAATGATTGCTACCAACCTTACCCGCTTTGCCCAACGGAATTATGTATATAATGGGTTGGTTACTTCGCATAATCCTGAGCATGCTGTTTATAACCTCGATGCTGTGTTGAGCTTGCAACGGCTGTTATCGGAGATGTTGGTATTTTCTCAACCTGGTCGTATTGAATTGTTACCCGCTTATCCAAAAGATTTTCCCAATGGACAATTATCCGGTTTGCGAATTCATGGTGGACATAAATTAGATATCTCATGGTCTAACGGTCAACTTAAATCTGCAACGATATATACTGGCAAAAACGATAAGTGTGAATTTATTTATGGAAGCAAAACAAAATCGCTTCGTGTTGTGGCGGGTATGAAATATGTATTGGATGAACGATTGAATCTTATTGTCCGCCGGTAATTTATCAAAACTACTTCATCAAAAATGCTACTAATTGATCACAAGTTCTAATCATTATATATGAGCACCAGTTAAAATAATCATGGCATAACCAACAGTTAGAAACACTGAAATTTTAAATATTTAAAAGCATTTATCTAAAGCAATACTTTATGCATTCGACTAAAATCAATATAACAATTTCAAATTTAGCTAGCCTGTTAAACAACTTTGTTGCAGTCAAATACATTTTTCCCGCTTTACTTTTAACAGCAGCTTTGCCGGCATTCTCTCAAAACAAACCAGTATCACCCATACCGGAAGCTCCTTCAGTTTCTAATTTATTACCTGGCAAAAAAGCACCTGAGGTAACCGATATCTGGGTGGTGTTTAAAACACATTGCGATCTGGGTTATACCATGTCCGCAGAAGCAGTATTTAAAAAATACCGTGAAGACATGATGGATAATGCCATTCGTTTAATAGAGGCTGATAAGAAAAAACCGGTTGAAGAACGTTTTAAATGGACCATTGCCGGATGGCCAATGAAAGGAACGATCCTTGGTCCTTTGCAAACACCCGAACGAAAACAAAAAGTGGAACAAGCCATCAGGGATGGTGCCATTAGTGTGCATGCATTGCCTGCAACAATGGAATCGGATGTTATGGAGCAGGAAGATTATGTAAGGTCATTAATTTTTTCTTCGCAAATAGCACGTGAGTATGGTCATCCGTTACCTATTGCAGCAAAGATGACCGATGTGCCTGCACATAGTTGGCTGCTTCCCACACTTCTTCATAACGCAGGTATTAAGTTTTTACAAATAGGCTGTAACTATACTGTGCAACCTATGCGCTTGCCGCAATTGTTTTGGTGGGAGGGGCCTGATGGTTCAAAAATACTTTGCAACTATACACCCCATTATGGTTCGGGTGTAAAGCCGCCGGAAAACTGGCCTTCTAAAAATTACCTCGCAGTAATTATGACGCATGATAACGAAGGGCCGCCTTCACCCAAAGAAATTGAAGAGGTAAAAAAGCAAGTTGCAGGAATGAAAGGAGTACGTCTGCATTTAACCGACCTGGAAGAATATGCAAAAGTGTTATTGGCCGAAAATCCGCAGGCACCCACTATTCGTGGCGATATGGTTGATCCATGGATACATGGTGTAATGGCCATGCCTCAGGAATCAAAAACAGCCAGGAATATCCGCCCGCTTCAACCGGCTTTAGATGTATTAAATACGCAATTAAAAGGATGGGGCGTTGCAACCACATCGTTAGCATTGCCGTTGGCAAAGGCTTATGAAAACAGCATGCTTTTCAGCGAGCATACATTTGGTGCATTTGGACCTGCCGCAGGAGCTTTTTTAACCGACGGAATGAGTAATGTGAAAAACAGGTACCTGTATAACGATGAATTTGTCGAAGCAAGAAAGAATGGGTTCTATAAAAAGTTCGAATCAAGCTTCAGGGACAAAGCACAGTATATTATTACTACCGACAGTATTGTTGGAACCAACTTTACGAATTGCATGAACCTGCTGGCTAATCATGTAAAAACCAATGCGGGCGACATCATCGTATACAACCCACTGCCCTGGATGCGAAGTGGAATAGTTGATTTTAATGGCAGGAAAATAGCCGTAGAGAATATTCCGGCCAATGGCTACAAAGTAATCAGCAACAACACATCATCCACAAACTTTACGGCATCTAATGTTAATACGACCACGCTCAGTACAAAATTTTATACGGTAACATTTGATACAAAGAAGGGAGG
>JAKFDY010000153.1:0-8815 GCA_036675885.1 Lacibacter sp.
GGGGAAAGCATCGCCCAACATCATACCTATGAAAATGCTGAAGATGATGCCTGCATAGCTGATGGCTGAAACAATTCCTGCTTTATCTGCACCATAGGCTTTGGTAACAAAGTATTGTCCAAACAGTGCAGATGTGCCCATGAGTATAACAGGAAACCATTCGGCTTGCTGTGGCCAATGCCAGCTGATGAAAAGAATTTCATCGGCAGGTAGTTGCAACAGATAACGAAGCAGCGTAAAGAGTAAAGGTACAAGCACACCTGTGAGTACAAAAGACAGTACGATCACTCGTGTATCATAATATTTCGTTAGTCTGCCCACTGTTAAATAAGCAATGGCTGAGAGTATGCCACTCAACAATCCTGCAAGATGATAATACCAGGGAAAATGAATATTTGGTTTGTAGATGAGCAACATGCCGGCAAAGCCAAGCAGCACAGCCAGCAATACCCAGCGACCTTCATATTCTCTAAACAACAGGAAAGAGAAGAGTGCAATAAATAAAGCAGAAGTAAGATTATAACTCATAGCCGTTCCCAATGGCAAATGCAGAATACAATAGAGTAACATGTAAACTGCTGATGTGCCCATTAGTCCACGAAAGATGAGTCGGAGAAGTTTACCACCTGTTTGTTCAGGTGCACGGTTGACCAAACTGATGATTATAAATAATAACCCAATGCTGTTGCGCCAGAATACCAGTTGACCTGCATTAAAACTTCCTTTCAACGCTTTGGCAGCACCGCCCATTATCGAAAATCCCAATGCTGCCAGCAACATGAAGAAGATACCACGGTATGAAGGAGAAATGTTCAATTTTATTTCAATACTGAGTTATTGAATTTTGGAGCAGCACAAAGATACCGTGAGAACAGTTCCTGCTGTTTCACTATGCTTGTATTAGTAACAATTTGTATTTGCTTTTAAATGAAAATCAACTGCAGAAGAGACAAAACAAACACGTGTAAGCAAATTGCGTAGTAAGAGTTTTTCTTTTTACAACAATTATTTAACGCAGATGAAATATTACCTGTGTAATAAAAGAAGGAGAAAAAACTTTGCAGATTAAATTTTTACATTATTTTAGCAAACCTTTTAAAAGAAAAAGGTCACCTGTAGAAACAGCTGACCGTTAACGATTGCTTGCCATATAAAAAAATAGTTCTGTATCTTTATCGACCGCTTTAGCGGTTTGATTCTTGGCCGTTTACGATGCTTCCCCTTTTAACGATTGCCTGCCATATACTTTTTAAGCCCGAATCCGAAACAAAAATAAACCTGTTGTTTTTGAGCATCAAATCAAATAACAGGTCTTTTTATGACGTCAAAGTCGGGGAAAGGCAGTAAAACACAGACAGGACAAGGGTTTCAGGAAAAAAAAACATTATGGCCAACAGGTTTTCAGATACATTATTTCAATTAGTTCACTCCCTCGAAAAAGCCGAGAAACGGCATTTTAAACTCTACATCAAGCGTAGTTCGTCAAAAGAGGACCTTAAGATCATCCAGCTTTTTGATGCTTTAGATAAAATGCAGGAGTATGATGAACATGTTTTGCTCCGCAAACTCACCGATAACAGCAAAACAAAACTCGCCAACCTTAAAACACATTTGTATAAAGAATTATTGGCCAGTCTGCGTTTGTTGAAAACAGGCGAGAATGTGGATCTTCAGTTGAGTGAACACTTAGACAATGCCCGCTTACTTTATAATAAAGGATTAAAGCAACAAGCCTTACGCATTATTGAAAAAGCCAAAGAGCTTGCACGTGCTAATCAAAAGATGAACACGCTTGTACAGTTGATCTCTCTTGAAAAGAAAATTGAAACATTACATATTACACGCAGCTCTACCGATAAGACTGAGATGATGGCGGAAGAAGCATTCCAGATCAGCAGTCATATTGATCGTGTAACACGTTTATCAAATCTTGCATTGCTGTTGTATCGCTGGTATGTGTTGAATGGGCATGCGAGAAATGAAGATGATGAGATTGATATTAAAGCATTTTTCAAAAGTTATTTACCAAAAGATCTGACACTCATCAATGGTTTTTATGAAGAGCTGTATCTCTACCAGAGTTATTGCTGGTATGCATTTATTCGCCAGGATTTTTTAATGTACTACCGGTATGCTGAAAAATGGGTGAACCTGTACAGGGCAGAGCCACATTTGAAAAATATTGAAACAGGTCATTACATTAAGGGAATGCAGGCATTGTTGAATGCACATTTCGATCTGCGTAATTTCAAAAAGTTTGAAGAAACGCTGAAAGAATTTGAAGCGTATGAAAGAACTCCGGAAGCACAAATGCACGACAACTTCCGCACACATACTTCCATTTACATCAACAGCTCACGTGTAAATGGCCACTTAATGAAAGGCACATTTAAAGAAGGTTTGAAACTTGTGCCACTTATTGAAGAAAAGCTGAGTGAATATTCGTTGTTTGTCGATCAGCACCGCATTCTTGTGTTCAACTATAAAATTGCATCGTTGTATTTCGGCAGTGGCAATTATGAAAAAGCAATAGATTATCTGCATCGCATCATCAACGGACCAATGGATATGCGTATTGATCTGCAATGTTATTCACGTTTGATGCACTTGCTGAGTCATTACGAATTGGCTAACTACGAAATTCTTGATTCGCTCAGCAAATCGGTGCACCGTTTTATGGAGAAAATGAAGAACCTTACAACAGTTGAAGAAGCTGTCTTCAAATTTTTAAAAACAAGCTTTACGCAATCGCCTGATAAAATTAAAAAGGCATTGGAAAAATTATTGCAGGATATCAAGCATTTGGAAAAAAACCGTTTCCAGACAAGATCATTTGCTTATCTCGATATTATTTCCTGGGCAGAGAGTAAGGTGTATAACAAAACGATGGAACAGGTGGTACATGGGAAGTATAAAGAGAGCAAGCGCAAGTAAGTTTTCCGGACAGTCACCATTGAATACATGCGGGTGACTCACCGCTGCATCAAATCTTCATCAACCGTTCAACTGCCTGCTGCAATGTTCTGTTTTGTTTACTGAAACAAAAGCGTACTACTTTATCATCTTTCTGGTTATGATAAAAAGCAGAGAGAGGAATCGTAGCAACACCTGCTTCTTTTGTTAATCTTATTGCCAGATCTTTATCTCCTTCATCGCTGATGCGGCCATAGCTTGCACAAATAAAATAGCTGCCACTTGTATTCAGCAGATCAAACTTTGTCTGCTTCATCAATTCAATAAAATAATCACGCTTTTGTTGCATGAAACGTGGCAGCGATAAATAAGCATCTTTATTCTTCAGATATTCGGCCAATGCAACCTGTGCAGGTGTAAAACAACTGAAGCAATTAAACTGGTGCACTTTCCTGAACTCTTTTGTAAAAGCAGCAGGTGCAATACAGTAACCCAACTTCCAACCTGTGCAGTGATAGGTTTTACCAAAAGAAAAGGTTACAAAGCTGCGTTCAAATAATTCAGGATACTTCAACATGCTTTCGTGCGGAAGTTCATCATAGATCAGATGTTCATACACTTCATCGCTTACAATAAAAATATTAGTACCTGCAACAACGGATTTTAATTCAGCAATATCATTTTTATCCAATACACTACCGGTTGGGTTGTGCGGCGAGTTGATGAGAATTGCTTTTGTTTTTGCGGTGATGGATGAACGCACCAACTCCCAATCAATTTTATAATCGGGATAAGTTAATGGAAGCGGAACTGCTTTTGCTCCGTTGATCTCAATGTTTGGAATATAGCTGTCGTAAGCTGGTTCAAACAAAATCACTTCATCACCCGGTTGTAGTATTGTTGTTAACGACGAATAAATGGCATAAGTACCACCGGGAGTAATCGTAATCTCTGTATCGGGGTTGACCTTTGTTTTATAAAGAAATTCTACCTTCTCCGCAATGCTTTCACGCAAACCAATTAGCCCCGGCATTGGTGCATATTGATTGTGACCATTCTTCATAGCCTCGGCAACTTTGGCCGTTAGTTCTTCACTCATCGGATAATCGGGAAAGCCCTGTCCGAGATTCACGGCTTTGTGTTCGGTTGCCAAAGCACTCATCACCGTAAAAATGGTAGTGCCAACGTTGGGAAGTTTGCTTCTGATCTGCATAAATACAAAGTAAAGAAGATGAATTGTTTTGGTAACTAATTATTCTGCAGAACTATTTTTTTGGCAATAACTTACAGCAGTTAAACGGTTAAATACTTATCTTTCTTTTATTAAATCATTTTAACGATGAATGCCCGCCGAAAGTTTCTGCAACAATCCGCCATGCTGGCTACAGGAGGTTTACTAATCCCTGCGCTTGAATCCAATGCTTTTTCTATTTTCAACAACCGTACTTCGCCTTCCGACCAGGTAAATATCGGAGCTATTGGTATTAAAGGAATGGGCTGGGCGAATGTAATGGCTGCTTTAAAAATTCCCGGAGTAAATCTTGTTGCCGTTTGTGATGTTGACAGACCTGTTATAGATAAACGTTTGGGAGAACTGAGCAAAACCAATGTAGATATTTCCAACATAAAAATATACGGCGATTACCGGAAGCTGCTTGAGCAAAAGGATGTTGATGCAATCATCATCGGCACCCCCGATCATTGGCATGCGCTCATGATGATTCATGCATGTGAAGCAGGTAAAGATGTGTATGTAGAAAAGCCGGTTGGTAATTCGATTGTTGAATGTAACAGAATGGTGGCCGCACAAAAACGGTATAACAATATTGTACAGGTGGGGCAATGGCAACGCAGTCAGCAGCATTTTAAAGATGCCGTTGCTTTTGTACATAGCGGACAGTTGGGAAATATCCGCACAGCTAAAGTATGGTGTTACCAGGGTTGGATGAAACCCGGCCCGGTTGTTCCGGATTCTGCGCCGCCAGAAGGTGTGGATTATAAACAATGGCTTGGTCCTGCTAAAACAAGACCCTTTAACAGCAGCAGGTTTCATTTTAATTTCAGATGGTTTTGGGATTATGCAGGTGGATTGATGACAGACTGGGGTGTGCATTTGTTAGATTATGCATTGATTGGTATGAAAGCAGATTTGCCCATCAGTATTGCCGGGCTTGGTGGAAAATTTGCTTACCCCGATTTGTATGAAGAAACTCCTGATACATTAACCACGCTGTATGAATTTGATAAATTCAACATGGTATGGGATTCTGCAATGGGTATTGATAATGGTTCTTACGGAAGAGATCATGGCATTGCTTTTATTGGCAATAACGGTACACTTATTTTAAATCGTGGTGGCTGGGAAGTAATAGAAGAACGACAAAGTAAAAATAAAGTGATCATGCCTTTTCAAAAATCTGCAGATAATGGCCTTAACAAACATTGGGTAAATTTTATTAGCGCCGTAAGATCACGCAAGGCTGCCGATTTAAATTGTTCTATTGAGGCAGGGGCGCATGTGGCCACTGTTGCACAAATGGGAAATATTTCTTTCAGAAGCGGACAAAAATTATTGTGGAATAAAGCCAAAGGTTCGTTTACTGATGAAGCAATTAATCAACAATATTTACTGAACGAATATCACAACGGATATAAACTGCCGATTGTTTAGTGCGTGATGATGAATACCTTTTTGCTGGTAAATAGTATTGCTTTCAACAAGCTCAATGTAAGGAGTCGCTTCATGCCGGTATTTTTGATTAAATTCGTGTATGCAACTTAACCAGAAAGAAATAGAACTGATCAGGGATTACTTCAGCACGCAACCCGTACTCAGAGCTTTTCTTTTTGGCTCATACGGCCGCAAAGAAGCAACAGCCTCAAGTGATATAGATATTCTTGTTGATCTTGATTATACCCAGCATATAGGCTTTGGCTTTATAGCTATTAAAGAAGGACTTGAAAACAAATTACACAGCAACGTTGATCTCGTTTCTTCAAAAGCTGTTTCAAAATATATCCTTCCTTTCATTGAAAAAGAAAAGCAATTGATCTATGAAAGAAAAAATAGGGGATAAGCAACGGCTTCTGCACATACTTGAAGCAATTTCAGAAATTGAAATGTATGTAAAAGATGCCGGCATTGAAGAATTTCTTTCGAACTCCATGATGCGGTTTGCATCAATCAAACAATTTGAAAACGCTTTAATTACCCTTTCTTCTTTCCTTTCACCAAGTCATACGAATGATCGATCCATTCTTTAATGAGTTTTGAAGGAACTGTGCCATCTACCACAATTGTATTCCAATGTTTTTTATTCATGTGCCAGCCGGGTAACACCGAGCTATATTGTTCCCGTAACTCAATGGCAAGGTCGGGATCACATTTTACATTGAAACGGAGTTCTTCTGTATCAAGCGGAAGTAAGAGGAACGATTTGTTGTTCACTTTAAATACGATCACATCCGGACCAAACGGAAGCGTTTCTTCGGCGTCGGGTTTGGAAAGGCAATAATCACGAATGGTTTCAATATTCATACGATAATCTTAAGAAAGTTGCTGCAACGAAATTATTTCTTTTGTTGTCAATCTTACATGAAACATCCTTTTCTTATCATCCTTGCATCACTCAGCTTGTTTGTTTCCTGCAAAAAGAAATCAGAACAAGGTTATCAATGTAAAACCGACCTGGTTTGTCCGGCAGTAGTTTGTGTAGCTTACTGGAGTAACCTGCACTTTACCATCACTGATAAAGCAACGGGCAGAGATCTGTTGTTTGGTTCAAACCCTACGCTTACTGCAGCAGATATTAAACTGTACAGGAAACAAAACTCCCCTTATACCGAAGTGCCTGTATTTATTGATAACGACAAAAAGCGTTTGTACACATTACAGGCAGCTGATACCATGGCTCTGCAAATCAAAAACGAATCGTTGCAATTTCTTGTAGTGAAAAAGTTTTGTGCAGATGAATGTTGTGCACGCACTGCGGTAGAAGTGAAACAGGAAGGAAGATTGCTGATCGCTGACGAACAAAAGCTGATTCGTTTCAGATATTAAATTCTATACTCACAGATAAACTCTTAGCTCAGCTTTTGCATCGCCTCTTTCAACTTGCCTAAAAATTCAGGAATCTCTTCTTTACGGCAGGTACCAACACTCAACCGATACCAGGGTGACGTTTTACTTGCACCAAATGCTGTAAACGGAACAATGGCAAGTTTGGCTTCATCCAATAAATATTGTGTTACGTTGGCCTGTGTTTGCAGCACTGTACCATTTGCTGTTTTCTTTCCAACCAAATCAACTTTAATGGTGAGGTAAATGGCACCTTGCGGTGCAACCACATCAACAAGAAAACCTTCAGATTTTAATTGCAGCAATCCCTTTGAAATTTCAATGAGCCGGTAACTGATTTCCTCTTTAAAGTTGATGAGGTAACGATCAATATTTTCTTTCTGTAATAAATATTTCGCTGTTGCTTTCTGTTCGGCCATTGGTGCCCACGCACCAACATGTGAAAGAATAGCTTTGATTTTTGAAATGATCAACTCCGGGCCAACAGACCAACCAACACGAACACCGGTTGCAGCAAATACTTTACTGATGCCATCTACAAACACGGTAACCTCTTTCATCTCCGGGCGAAGTGAAACAGGATTATAATGTTCGTTCCCACCAAATGTTAATGTCCAATACATCTGATCGAACATCAGGAATAATTTCTTTTCGCCTTCGGCTCTTAATCTGTTTTCTTCCAAAATCATATCACAGATCTTTTCCAGTTCTTCTTTTGGGAACATGGTACCTGTTGGATTTTGCGGTGTACACAAACACAAAAGGGTAGCACCTTTAATATGCGGCTTGATGTCGTTTGCCGTTGGCATGAAATTATTTTCAACTGTTGCTTCAATCAGCACATGTTCTGCTTCGTTAAAATGAGTATAGTGATTATTGTTCCAGGAAGGTGCTGCATAAATCACTTTATCACCCTTATCAACAATGGCACGAAAAATTGCATAAATGAGCGGACGACCACCTGCAGCAATTTGAATTTCATTCACCCCGTAATCTAATCCTTCACGCTCTTTTAAAAATTGCGATACACTTTGGCGCAACTCCAGAATTCCTTCTGCTGCGGGATAAGTGGTGAAGTGATGTTTATATGCTTCAATAATTCCGTCTTCCAGTTCCTGAGGTATTGGAAATACACTGCTGTCGAAATCGCCAATGGTGAAATTGTAAATGTGTTCGCCCTGGCGCATACGTTCTTTAATCTGATTACCCAGTTTTACAATTTCAGAACCTATTAATGTTTCGGCGAGATGAGATAGCTTCATGTACATATCTTTTTTGTCTTTCCGCCTTTGGCGGATCGTAATTCTGCTCAATTTTAAGAAAGCGCAAAAGTAGTGTAAGACCACGAAAAACAATCAACTGTTCGCTTATTGACGAAATACAAAAACGACTTAACTTAAACAGATGACTTATTCTTCCATACGATCCAAACAACCATGTTCCTTTTTTAAAATATCATCATACGCATCGGCTTTCTGAAATAACTGGCGAAATAACAGCTCACCATTTTCCTGCGAAAGATCAAGATCGTAGATAATGCGGCTCAACACAATATTCTGGTTCTGGCAACTTAGCACCAGGCCTTTGTTATGATAATTTTCCTGCAACAGATATTGATACAATGGCTTTATTCGTGTTCCATCTGATGGTAACAGGCAGAGATAAGCATCGCTGGCAATAAAATAATTTTCGGGATTATAGCGAATAACAATTTTTGCACTTCCTTCTTTTACACTCCAGATGTTTACTCCTTCCCGTGCAAGTTTAATATCCTTGCCAAGTGCTTTCAGAATATTCTCGATGGTCTTACTCACACCAACAGGT
>JAKFDY010000154.1:0-2374 GCA_036675885.1 Lacibacter sp.
GCTGAATCCTCAAATGCGGTATAATAAAAGCATGCCTCTGCAAAATGTAAGCTGGGATCAGGCTCTGGACCGGACGGCAGCAGTTTTTAAGACCTTTATTGAGAAATACGGACCGGATTCAGTAGCATTTTATGTTTCCGGCCAGTGTTTGACTGAAGAATATTATGTTGTAAATAAGTTAATTAAAGGGTTTATAGGAAGTAATAATATAGATACTAATTCACGCCTTTGCATGAGCAGCGCCGTAGCCGGATATAAAATGGCTCTCGGAGAAGACAGCGTTCCGGTTTGTTATGATGATATTGAATTGGCTGATTGTTTCTTTGTGACCGGTGCAAATCCTGCCTGGTGTCATCCGATTCTCTGGAGAAGAGTGGAAGCAGCACGTGAAAAAAATCCTGACCTTAAAATTATTGTCAGTGATCCACGTAAAACACAAACCTGTTCTATTGCAAATGTTCATCTGCAATTAAATCCCGGTACTGATGTGACACTGCATCATGCAATAGGAAGAGTGCTTATCGAGAATGGAGATGTTGATCTCGATTTTATCACTAATCATGCAGAAGGATTTGAAAAATACCGTGACACTGTATTTGAACGCACCATTGCAGAAGCAGCCATTATTTGTGGTGTTGCTGAAAAAGATATTCGTTTAGCAGCTTCTTACATTGGTAAAGCGAAAGGGTTTATTACCATGTGGACGATGGGGTTGAACCAAAGTGTAATTGGTGTAAACAAAAACCTTTCACTCATCAACTTAAATTTAATTACTGGTCATATTGGAAAACCAGGCTCCGGTCCGTTATCATTAACCGGTCAGCCAAATGCAATGGGAGGAAGAGAAGTTGGAGGCTTATCAAACTTATTACCTGCTCATCGTGATCTGCTGAACCCTGAACACCGTGCAGCAGTAGAAAATTTCTGGGGTGTTGCTCCGGGAACGATCGCTGCTAAACCAGGTCTTACTGCTACAGAAATGTTTGAAGCGTTAAGCGACGGACGTTTAAAAGCTATCTGGATACTTTGCACCAATCCGCTTATCAGTTTGCCTGATGTGCGATTGGCAGAAGAAGGATTGAAGAAAGCAAAGTTTGTAGTAGTGCAAGATATCAGCAATCGCCCCGAGACAATCAGGTATGCGGATGTGGTGTTACCTGCAGCATCATGGACAGAGAAAGAAGGTACCATGACGAATGCAGAGCGCCGCATCAGCTACTTGAATAAAATTATAGATGCACCGGGTGAAGCGTTGCCCGATGCAGAGATCATTTGCCGCTTTGCAAAAAAGATGGGCTTTAAAGGTTTTGATTACAACAACTTCTCCGAAATTTTTGCAGAACATGTAGCACTCACTGCCGGTACAAATATCGACATGAGTGGATTGAGTTATGAAATTCTGAAAGAGAAACGTTCGGTTCAATGGCCTTACACTTCTTCATCAGAAAGTTATGGTACAAAACGATTGTTTACCGATCATAAGTTTCATACGCCTTCGCAAAAAGCCATCATACATTCATTTAACGATGAGAACCAATCAGAAAAATTAAGTCCTGATTTTCCATTGGTGTTAACCACCGGCCGCATCCGTGATCAGTGGCATACCATGAGTAAAACAGGGAAAGTAAATAAACTCAGGCAGCACATTTCAGAATCGTTTTTAGAGATACATCCTGATGATGCGGCTGAACGTTTCATTAAAGAAAACGATCTTGTTGAAATTTTTAATGGGAGAGGTAATGTGCGGGTGAAAGCAAGATTTTCAACCGACATTAAAAAAGGTGTTGTGTTTTTGCCGATGCATTGGGGCAAAGTGCTGAACAGCGATTTGAACAGGGCAAATAACCTCACCAATAATTTGGTTGACCCGAAAAGTAAAGAACCTGATTTCAAGTTCTCTGCTGTTGAAGTAAAACTTCATAAGAAAGAAAAACAAAAAATAATTGTAGTAGGTGCAGGCGCAGGTGCCTGTGGTTTTGTACGCAGCTACCGCATGATCAATACGGAAGATGAAATTGAAATTTTCAGCAAAGAAGATTTTCCGTTTTACAACCGTGTATTGCTGCCCGATTATATCAGTGGTACACTGCAATGGCAGAACCTCATTAAAATGAGCGATGCGGAAGAATATGATTACAATATCAAACTGCATCGTGGTGTAAGTATTTCAGCGATCAACCGTGAACAAAAAACAGTAACTGATAGCAGAGGTAATACTCATCATTACGATGTGTTATTGCTGGCAACAGGAAGCCGTGCTGCAATGTTGCGTGATGTGCCAGCTATGCAGGGCATCTTTACCATGCGCAGCAGAACCGATGCAGATAACTTCAAGTATCATGTTGATCCTGCAAAGGGAAAAGTAGTGATTGTT
>JAKFDY010000155.1:0-10338 GCA_036675885.1 Lacibacter sp.
GATGTATTGGCGGGTGCAGCTTTAGGATTTATCAGCTCGTATTTTTTGTGTTGGCTGCTGCGAAAGAAAGATTGGGATTAACGGAAGATAACAGTGCCCATTACTTTAGTCAATTCCATTTCAAGTTGTTTCAGATGCTGATGTGTTTTGATGAGTGTTACTAATTCTTCTGAAGTATGTTCACGTTCCATGTCACGCTGGTTTTCATCCATCATCTTTTTGATTTTACGCAACTTTAAATAAGTGAGGATCGATTGCATTTCCTGCAGGTACAATTCATCTTTCGTAGGAAATGGTTTTTCATAAATGCGTATCCAGTTTGGACTCAGCTCTTCTGTGAAATCAGCTAACGACACAACATGCTTACTCACCGTTTGATCTTCATGAAAAAGAAAACCTTTCATGGTTGGTTCACTGCCGGCATTGTATAACTGGCGATACAATTCAACCAGGTTCAGCAAATCGGGATGTTCTACCATGCCCCACTCATCAATTTCAGCCAACGCATGCTGTGCAACAACTGTTTCTTCATCCCACGGTAATAAACCAAACTCAAGCAGGCAACGCACCAATGCACGTTCATGCACTTCATCGGTATTGAACAGCTGAAGTGTTGGATCTTCATAATTTTCTGTTTGATGAAAATCAGGAAGCTGTTCTTCATCACGTATTTTTTTTGCTTCCAGCTTTGTCATCCGCTCACGGATGAACTTATTTACCAATGAATGCAAACCCGCTTCATCGATCCTTAACAGCTCCGCACTTTTATGAATATAATCCTGCTGACGGGTAAAATCTTCAACCTTATTAATTCTGCTGATGCTTTCTGCAATGGTATTTACAGCCGCTGCTTTTTTTGTTGAATCGTTTCCAGCATCTTTCAGCATTACTTCCAGCTGAAAGAGAATAACATCTTTTTTATTCTGCTTGATGAAGTCAATAAAACCAGAAGCACCAACTTTGTTTACATAACTGTCGGGATCTTCTTTATCAGGAATCAATACAAGATGAACATTCAAACCTTCTTCCAATGCAAGATCCAGACCACGCATGGCTGCTTTTACACCTGCAGCATCACCATCATATAAAATCGTAAGATTGTTACTGTATTTTTTGATCAACCGTAATTGATCAGGAGTTAACGAAGTACCACCGCTTGCAACAACATTTTCAATACCCGCCTGGTGAAGTGAGATCACATCGGTATAACCTTCTACCAACAAACATTCATCGTTCTTATCAATCGACTGTCGTGCAAAGTATGTACCGTAAAGTATTTTACTCTTGATGTAAACTTCATTCTCCGGCGTATTGATATACTTTGGCGCATTTTCTTTTTTACCAATAATACGTGCGCCAAAGCCAATGATCTTTCCTGTGTTATTATGAACAGGAAAAATGATACGCTCACGGTAATTATCCATCAACTCGCCATTACGTTCAGCAACAATACCTGTTTTGGTGAGCAGCTCTGCATTGTATTGTTGCTTCAACGCTTCGCTGGTAAAAGCATCACGTTGGCGTGGAGAATAACCCAGTTGAAATTTCTGAATAATGTCTTCCCTGAAACCACGTTCTTTCAAATAACTTAAAGCAACAGCTTGTCCTTCTTCTGTATCAAACAACTGCTTACTGAAAAACTGTTGAGCAAACGAGTTGATGATGTAAAGACTGTCTGCTGTCTGGCGCTGTTCTTTTACTTCAGGAGAGGAATAGGTTTCTTCAACTGTTACGTTATACTTGGCAGCAAGAAATTTTAATGCATCAACATAACTGTACTTCTCATGCTCCATTAAAAAACTCACGGCATTACCGCTTTTGCCACAGCCAAAACATTTGTATAATTCTTTGGCGGGAGATACGGTGAACGAAGGACTCTTCTCGTTATGAAAAGGACAGAGGCCGAGATAATTGGCACCACGCTTCTTCAGTTTCACGAAACCGCCTACTATTTCCACAATATCAATGCGGCTTAAAATCTGTTGTATGGTATCTTGACTTATCACGAGCTGGCAAATTACGAAGAATGTGAGAAGAAAGTCCGAAAGACAGGAAGTCCGAAAGAGAGAAAGAAAAACTCTGCTCTTTTGTCAACCTGTTTCTACCAGACTTCCCGTCTTACTGACTTACCGGCTTTTCCCTTACATTTGCACCCTTATGACATTAGAAAAATTAAACGATATAAGGGAACGCATACTTGTCCTGAGGAGGTTTCTTTGACGTCGAGAACCGACTATATAAAATCGCAGAAGACAAGCAACTCTCTCTAAGTCCCGGTTTCTGGGACGATAATAAACGGGCAACCGAAATTTTAAAGGAGACGAAGAACAACGAGTATTGGGTAAAACTCTATGAGGATACCAATTCTGCCGTTGAAGACTTTGCTGTGTTGTTTGAATTCTGGAAAGCAGGCGATGCTACAGAAGAAGAAACAAAAGAAGCATATGATAAAGCAGTGAATGCAATTGAAGATGCTGAATTTAAAAGCACACTCAATCAACCCGAAGACGAATTACCCGCTGTTTTACAGATTAACTCAGGCGCCGGTGGAACAGAAAGCCAGGATTGGGCCGAAATGCTTGCACGTATGTATCGCATGTATGGCGAAAAACAAGGCTGGAAAGTAACCGAAATGGATTGGCAGGATGGCGATGGTGCAGGCATTAAAACCTGTACTTACCAGTTTGATGGTCCGTTTGCTTATGGTTTTCTGAAAGCTGAAAGCGGTGTGCATCGTTTGGTGCGTATTTCACCATTTGACAGTAATGCTCGCCGACATACTTCTTTTGTAAGCGTGTATGTTTATCCGTTAGTGGATGACACGATTACAATTGAGATCAATCCGGCTGATGTAAAAATGGAAACATCACGAAGTGGTGGTGCAGGTGGACAGAACGTAAACAAAGTAGAAACGAAAGTACAGTTAACGCATATCCCAACAGGTATTGTGGTGGTTTGTCAGCAGGATAGAAGTCAGCTTGGTAACCGTGAGCTTGCCATGCAGATGTTGAAGAGCCGGTTGTATGAAATGGAATTACAAAAGCGGAATGAGTTGAAGGATGCTACCAATGCAAAGAAGAAAAAGATCGAATGGGGCAGCCAGATACGCAGCTATGTGTTCCATCCCTACAAGATGATCAAAGATCACCGTACTGATTATGAAGTGGGCAATGTTGGCCCTGTGATGGATGGAGAACTCGATGGCTTTATCAAAGCTTACCTGATGAGTGAGAAAGAAGCAGAAGCGAAATAACAACTGATAAGTTTATTATAATGCCCCGCCCAAAATGCGGGGCTTTTTTTGCGCAAACGGGAGCACAAAACATATGAGCGATAGTTTGTACCTTGCAGGCCATTAAAAGAAGACCTGTTCTTACGTTTAACAGTAAGTAATCATTCTCTTCTATCGTAAAAAGCAATAACTACATTATGAATCTCGGTTATTTCAACTATCCTTTACCGGTGAATGAGCCGGTATTAAACTATGCTCCTGGTTCAGCAGAAAAGAAACGGTTAAAAGAAGTATTGGCTGAGTTAAAAAGTACAGAGATCGATGTACCCATGTACATCGGCAGTAAAGAAGTACGTACACATAAAAAACATGCCATGCGTCCGCCGCATGAACACAAGCATGTGCTGGGTTATTTTCATGAAGGTGAAGAGAAACATGTGCAGCAGGCAATTGATGCAGCATTAGCTGCTAAAGAAAGCTGGGCAAATATGAGTTGGGAAAGCCGTGCAAATATTTTCCTCCGTGCTGCTGATCTCATTGCAACAAAGTATCGTCCATACATGAATGGTACAACCATGCTGGGCCAAAGTAAAAATGTGTACCAGGCAGAAATCGACAGTGCATGTGAGATCATCGATTTCCTCCGTTTCAATGTTCATTTCTTAAGTGATATTTATCGTCAGCAACCTATCAGCGGTGCAGGTATGCATAACCGTATGGAATACCGTCCGCTTGAAGGTTTTGTATTGGCTGTTACTCCATTCAACTTTACAGCTATTGCAGGTAACCTGCCAACAAGTGCTGCCATGTGTGGTAACGTAGTTGTGTGGAAACCTGCGAATACAGAAGTGTATAGCGCACAAATGATCATGCGTGTGTTGAAAGAAGCAGGCTTGCCCGATGGTGTAATTAATTTGATTTATGTAAATGGACCAACAGTTGGTAAAGTATGTTTCAATCATAAAGATTTTGCAGGTGTGCATTTCACAGGTTCAACCGGTGTGTTCAACAACATGTGGGAAACCATTGGAAAGAACATGGGCATGTACCGCAGCTATCCACGTATTGTTGGTGAAACAGGTGGAAAAGATTTTGTATTGGCACATAAGAGTGCAGATCCTGATGTGGTAGTAACAGCGTTGTTACGTGGCGCCTTTGAATACCAGGGACAAAAATGTTCAGCAGCATCAAGAGCATATATACCATCAAATATTGCAGAAGAAGTAAAGAAGAAATTAATTGCCGGTGTAAAGAGTTTTAAAATGGGAACGGTAGAGAATTTTTCCAACTTCATTAATGCAGTGATCGATGAAAAGAGTTTTGATAATATCAAACGCTACATCGATAATGCAAAGAAAGATGAGAAAGCAGAAATTTGGGCAGGAGGTAAGTGCGATAAAAAAGAAGGATACTTTGTGCAGCCAACTGTAATTGAAGCAAAGAATCCGAAATATGTAACCATGTGCGAAGAAATTTTCGGACCGGTACTAACGGTGTACGTATATCCTGCAAACAGTTTTGAGAAAGCATTGGAATTGGTTGATACCACTTCACCATATGCATTAACAGGTGCTGTTATTTCACAGGATCGTGATGCGGTAGAACTGGCAACAGCAAAACTCCGTAACTGTGCAGGTAACTTTTACATCAACGATAAACCTACAGGTGCAGTAGTTGGTCAGCAACCATTTGGTGGTGCAAGAGCAAGTGGTACCAATGATAAAGCCGGAAGTATTCTGAATTTATATCGTTGGTTGAGTGCAAGAACAATTAAAGAAACATTCAATCCACCAACAGATTATCGTTACCCTTTTTTGGGTGAAGAATAAGCAGAATATTCATTTCAATACAGCCACCAATAAACCGGTGGCTTTTTTATGCACAGCTTTGTGCTCTTAAAATCAGTTGATTAGAAGAGTCAGTAACTGCATAAGTCATGTTTTGGCACGGTTTTTTAGAAAGCTATAACGTCTCCGTGCACGGAATTGTTTAATTAAAATCATTTACAATGAAACTATTATTCATTTCAGGAGCATTATTATTGGCAGGCTTTGCACATGCACAGCACAAAAGCAACGTACATTTCGGATTGAAAAGCGGATTGAACATTACAAATCTTGCGAGTTCTCCTGATGTTAACTACGAAACGAAAGCAGGATTTCATGCAGGTGGCCTTGCACACATTCACCTGAATAAATCATGGGCATTGCAGCCTGAAATAATGTACTCAGGCCAGGGTGCGCAAACAAACGATTCGAAAGTTAAACTTGATTATGTAAATGTGCCTCTGCAATTGCAGTATATGTTTGATAAAGGGTTCAGAATTCAAACAGGACCACAGTTGGGCGTATTGGCTGCAGCTAACATAAAGCAAGGTGATTCAAAGACGGATGTAAAAGAATCGTTTAAGTCTGCAGAATTCGGCTGGACACTTGGTGCAAGTTATGTTGGTGAATCGGGCCTTGGTATCGATGGCCGTTATAACCACGGTATAACACGCATCAATGAAAACGATGGAACGAATTTATATAACAGAGGGTTCCAGGTGGGTTTATTTTATGTGTTCAAACACAAGTATTAAAAACGACCCATGAAGAACAGTAAGCTGTATGCACTTGTGCATGCAGCTTATTTTTTTAAATGATAGAACAATCCCCAGCCGAAAGGTGAAAACGAAGCAGTACGTATGCCACATGCATTGAGTGCATTGCTTGTCCATTGATTGCAGGTTGTAAAAAGATTGTAGTTGAAAGTTGATTTGTAGAAATAATCGTAACCATAAAACCCCTGGTACGATTGGATAACAGGTTTCCCGTTTTCAGTTTTTAATCCTGATTGGATATAAGCAATCAGTTGCAGGTACTGTTCAACAGACAAAAAACGTTTGACAGTAACCGGTAGTTTCAATGGCCACACTGTATCTCTCCATTGTATATGCATCACACTGTTGTTGCCGGGCTTCGCAATAATTTCTGCAACAGTTGAAACACGGTGTGATCTGTGTTGGGCAACTTCTGTCATCCAGTCCTCATCTGCCCATGCAAAACTGATGAGTTTACGATCGGTATGTTTGCTGCGCATCGTGGTATCATCAAACCAATCCATCCAGTTAATGATGTGCAATGAATCTTCCACCGGTAAATACAATTCGGTATGAAACCCATCACCATGAATAAGTAAAGGAATACCATTGCTGTGTTTGATCTCTTCTTTATTTCTCGCCCAAAAACAACCGATCAGCACAAAGCAAATGTACAGCACCAGCAGATCGGCCAGGAGCTGTACTAAGAACAGGAAAAGCCGGGTAAAGCGTTTCAGCAAAAGCATCAAAACCAATTTAAGTTTTTTACCACGAAGTGTTTATTTTTATAAAAATTTCAGCAGTGAAGACCATCTTATCAAACGAACAGTTACAACTCACTATACAGCGTCTCAGTCATCAGTTGATCGAGAACCATCACCCGTTTACTGATACGGTATTTGTTGGCCTGCAGCCAAGAGGTATTTATATGGCAGATCGGATTGTGCATATCATTCAAGGCATTTATCCCGATCAAAAATTGCAATACGGCAAACTTGATATTACGTTTTATCGTGATGATGTGCATAAAGAACTGCATGTAGCCAACCAAACAACCATCAACTTCAACATTGAAAATAAGAATGTGATCCTCATCGATGATGTGCTCTACACCGGCCGTACCATCCGTGCAGCTATGGATGCCTTGGTAGATTTTGGCCGCCCCGCAAAAGTTGAGTTGTTGGTATTGGTTGACCGCAGATTCAATCGCCAACTACCTATTCAGCCTGATTATACCGGAAAGGCCATCGATTCTATCTTATCTCAAAAGGTAACAGTGGATTGGGAAAAACCCGAAGTTGTGTTGCACTAGCAACCGGGGCGGAAGAACTGCCTGTGCACAAAAAAATTACTCTTTTCTATTCGCTCCCCAATCAATAATTGATTGGGGAGTTTTTTATGATCTTTTTTTTCGACCTTTTTTCGATATTCCCGTATAATATTAAAACAGGCGCATTACATGCAGAATGGCTGGGACACTGAATTAATAGAGCGATGTAGAAACGGAGATTCAAACGCATTCAGAGAACTTGTAGATAACTACCAGGGTAGGGTGTATGTATTTGCGTTCAGGATGCTTTGCAATGAAGAAGATGCAAAAGATGTGGTGCAGGAAACCTTTATTAAAGTGTGGCGCAACCTGTCGAAATACAATACGGCATTAAAGTTTACTACCTGGTTATATAAAATCACTGCCAACTGCTGTTACGATCATCTTAGAACCGGCAAGCGGAGAAAACAACATGTGGAAATTGAACAGGTAAAACATGCTTGTGAACAAATGCTGCAGAGCAATATGGAGCAGAAGATCATTAATGAAGACCTGGCCGCAGTGATCAGCCAGCTCACAAATGAACTTACGCCCAAGCAAAAACTGGTGTTTACATTAAAAGAGCTGGAAGGGTTTGAGGTGAACGAGATTTCGGCCATCACAAATCTTTCGCCGGAAAAAATAAAAAGCAATTTATACCTCGCCCGAAAAACTATTCGTGAACAACTTGAAAAAATGTGAGTATGCAATCATCGGATCCATATCAAAAAATGATCACTGCTCTGCAAAATGCAAAGCCGGCACCGGCCGATGCTGCCGGCCTGACCAATTCAATTATTGAAGCTATTGAGAAGGAGAAAGTGAGCAAACAAAAAAGCAGGATATATTACCTGTTCAGGAATGTAACAGTTAGTGCTGCTGCTATGTTAGCGGCTGTATTTCTTTATCAAACATTTTTACTGGGTGAGGAACAATCGCACACGAAGCCAGGCATTGCAATAAATGTTGAAGCGCTGGAAAAACCGGCCTTTATCGACCGGGAGAATTTAGTGCAATCGCTTATAACCTATATCATCGACCAAAAAACGGCAAGAGATAAATTCAAAAGACAGTTTCAGGATTATACGTTCAACAATATAAACCAACGATAAAGATGAAAAAGATACTTTGGATAGTTTTAGCTGCGGCGCTTTACTCCTGCGAGCCGGGAAACATGACAACTATTGTTCATCCTGATGGAAGTTGTGAGCGGGTTTTTGTTGCAAAGGCCAATGATGCATTTATAAAAGGCGATAGCACAAGCAATCCTTTCCCGGTTTCAATTGATAAAAACTGGAAAGTGGAATGGCAGTATAACGGAGATGAAAAATTTAGCGAATGGCCTTTAACCAATTGGACACGGCAACCGCAAGACAGTGCGAAAGAAATGAAAGTGTATGCCAAAAGAAAATTTGCATCAGCAAGTGAAATGGCAGACAACTTTCGGTTTAATACCCAAAGCAAATGGAATGATCTTATTCCCCGGCCTGTATTTGAGAAAAAGTTCAGGTGGTTTTATACGTACTACAGTTACAGCGAAACCTATCCCCGTTTACTCATTCAGTTTCCATTGCCTATGGAAAACTATATGAGTAAAGAAGAAGCTGATTATTGGCTTACAGGAATGCCTGCTTTCGATAAAGGAATCAGTGGAATGGATTTGTATGAAAAACTGGATAACATAAAAGATAAATTCGAAAACTGGGCTTCCGCAAATGCATGGGAACTGCAATACGCAGCTGTGTTGCGTAACCTCGATCAATTCCCCCGTAATCCGGGTTCTGAAAAAATGTTGCAGGAGAAGAATAGTATTTATAAATCGGTGAGTAACGAAAACAAAGAAGATTATAAAGTAAAAAACATAGGCGAAGTATTGAATCGCTGGTTTAATACCAATGCATTTAATCCCTTATTGAATGAACAAAGTGAAATAAGCAAGGAAGTGAATAATCCTGCTGAGATGGAGAAATTGAATGATTACACCTCCACTTTTTTTCAATACAGGCTGGTGATGCCCGGTCATTTGTTAACAACAAATGGCAGAATGCAGAAAGATACAGTTACATGGAACCTCGATGCAACAAAAATGCTGAACGGCAATTATACACTCATTGCTACATCAAAAAAGATGAATAGTTGGGCTGTTATTGTATCTGGTATTGTAGTGATCATGGCACTTGTACTGTTGTTTCGAAAAAGGCCATAGCCCTTTTTCGGCGGGCCTCGGGCTCCGGCAATACCCGATTTTGGCTTTTATCTGATTTGCTTTAACTTCGCCCTTTAATGCAACTATCCACTCGTCATCTACTCGGCATTAAAGACTTAACGGCACAGGATATTCAACTCATCCTTGATACAGCCGCCCAATTCAAAGAAGTTTTACAGAGGCCCATTAAAAAAGTTCCTTCGTTGCGTGATGTAACGATTGTGAATCTTTTTTATGAAAACTCCACCCGCACACGTATCTCGTTTGAATTGGCCGAAAAAAGATTAAGTGCCGATACCATCAACTTCACCGCATCAGGTTCATCAGCTGCAAAAGGCGAAACCCTGCTCGATACGGTGAATAATATCCTGAGCATGAAGGTTGACCTGGTGGTGATGCGACACAGCGCCAGCGGCGCCCCTCACTTTTTAGCCAAGCATATTCCGGCAGCGATAGTGAATGCAGGCGATGGAATTAATGAACATCCCACACAGGCATTGCTCGATGCATTCTCCATAAGAGAAAAGTTAGGCACACTGGAAGGAAAGAAAATTGCGATACTCGGTGATATTATGCACAGCCGTGTGGCGCTCAGCAATATTTATTTATTAAAGAAGATGGGTGCAGAAGTAACCGTAGCAGGTCCGCCCACACTTATCCCGAAATATTTACAACAGGCCTTTGGCGTAAACGTATCATACAATATTGAAGAAACTTTGAAGTGGTGCGATGTAGCAAACGTATTGCGGATACAATTAGAGCGACAAAGTCAACCCTTGTTCTCTTCTTTGAGAGAATATAATCTTGCTTACGGCATCAACCGGAAATTACTGGATTCCTTACCTAAAGAAATTGTGATCATGCATCCCGGCCCCATCAATCGCGGAGTGGAATTAGACAGTGATGTAGCGGACAGCAAACAATCAATTATCTTACAGCAGGTAGAAAATGGTGTAGCGGTAAGAATGGCGGTGTTATATTTATTGTCAAACCGTAATTAAGCATAGCGG
>JAKFDY010000156.1:0-2173 GCA_036675885.1 Lacibacter sp.
GAGCCGCACCGGTTATCTCATCGCGAAATTTTACCGTCGCAGGAAAATGATAACCAGTGTTAATAAAGTAAACAGGAATTTTCTTGTCGATTCTGCTCAGCATGTGCAACAGTACGAGACTGTGCGACTGGAAAGACGAAGTTGTGAAGACTGATTTGCCACGAAGACGCAAAGTCTCAAAGGAACACAAAGAAAAAATACAAAGTGGAGAGCATTGCTCTCCTCTTTTCTTCTTAGCGACTTTGTGTCTTCGTGGTAAAAATCAATTAAACTTTTGCACGAACCGGTACAAATTAAAGTCACCGTTCTTCAGTTCTTCTTCAATCTGCAGTTTCATTTCTTTCTTCAACACATCTTTCATGCGTTGTTGTTGAATCAGGTAATAAGCTTTCTCAGCCAGTAACCAGCTTCTTCGTTCGTTTACATGTTGCTGTTGCAATAATGTTTCGATGTTTTGCAGTAATTCACCTGCACCGTTTTGTTCAGTAGCAATTGTTTTAACCACCGGTATTTCCTGTGTATGTGTTGCAAACGCAGGCGCTAACATCAATCGTAGATTACGAACAAACAGATCAGCTTCAGGACGATCAGCTTTGTTTACTGCAAAAATATCAGCGATCTCCATCAAACCTGCTTTCATGGTTTGTACTTCATCCCCAGCTTCAGGTACAAGTACAACAACAGTCACATCAGCCAAACCTGCAATTTCAATCTCACTTTGTCCAACACCAACTGTTTCTACAATTACATAGTCAAACCCTGCTGCTTTACAGGTATCGGTGATCTCTAAAATTTTCGGATGCAATCCACCTAACGATCCACGTGTGGCTAATGAGCGAATAAATACATTGGGATGATTGTACCAGTTACTCATGCGTATACGATCACCAAGCAATGCACCAAGATTGAATGGTGATGATGGATCAATACAAAGCACCGCAACTTTCTTTCCCTTGTTCACCAGCAAACCAATCAAACGATCTGTCAATGTACTTTTACCGGCGCCGGGTGGTCCGGTTAATCCAATAACAGGTGTGGCAGATGCGGGTAATGTTTGTAAAAAATTTTCATAACCCTCCACTTCGTTTTCGATCAGCGAAATACAACGTGCCAGGCTTTTGGTTTTGCCTTGTTTAATTTCTTGCAGTAAAGCGGCCCACATAGCACAAACCTAACTGAAATAATTATTCAAACCACCGTGGAAGATTGGCTAAAATTTCATCACAGTTATAACCGGTAACACCACGGCAGTGAAACGGAGTTGTTATAACATTGAAAGTTTGTTTATTTGCATGACCAAGATGACTACCAACAGATCCACGATACATTTCTACCTTTTTTGTGCAGGTATATTTTTAATGATGGTCGGTTTCCTTCTTAGTCGTGCAATTCTCAGCATTGGCATGATCACTGTTATTGCGAATGGATTTCTGCAAGGCGATTTTAAAGAACGTGTTGGAGTTTTTAAAAAAGATTATTTACTGCTTGGTATTACCTGTCTTTTTATACTTCCTTTTATTTCCGGCTTATGGAGCAGCGATCAATTTGCATGGCTTGAAATGATGCAGGATATGTTGCCTTTATTTCTTTTGCCATTTGCAATGACAATACAGAAAGGGTTTGAACGAAAACATTTTCTCTTCTTTGCTTTGGTATGGATCAGCTTATTATTTGCAGGCTCTTTGTGGAGTGCAGCTCATTATGTAAACAATCAGGAGAACTACCAGGCATTGTATCGGCTATCGAAAACACTGCCAACACCTGCAGAAAATGATCATATCCGTTTCAGCATGGGTATTATAATTGCATTAATGATCTGGTTGAAACTGGAAGAATGGAAAAGCGCTTCGTCTTTGATAATTAAATGGAGTTGTCGTGTTGCAGCTGCATGGTTTGTAATTTACCTGCATTTACTTGGTGCAAAAACAGGCTTGGTGGGTTTGTACATCGCAGTACTGCCATTATTCATTTGGCAATTGTATCGTACAGAGAAAAAACAAATAGCAACCGCCGCACTTGTAGCTGTACTTTGTTTACCGGTAGCAGCCTATTATAGTATTCCAACTTTTCGTATCAGGTTGCAGTATGTTTTGTTTGAACAAGACAACTGGCAACAGGAACAATTCGCAGGAAATTTTAGCGATGTAAACAGGCTGGCTTCTATCAGAAGCGG
>JAKFDY010000157.1:0-2854 GCA_036675885.1 Lacibacter sp.
AGCTACGTCAGCCGTCGATGAAAACTCTTCATACAGCTTTTGCATGTTATCTGCATACAGTTGGTTAAGATGCTCTCTTGTTTGTGTACTGTCCGCTGAGTAACGAACAGCTTGTGCATTGATCAATCCTTTTTCAACAGCGGTGCAATTACCGGAAAGCTCAATGGCTTTGTTAACGGCAGTCAACGCTTCAGGTGAAGCTGCATAACCAAGATCATTAATGTTAGGTCCGTATGCCAATGCTTTCGCCCAATGGATCATAGCAGCAGCAGGATCGAACTTCTCTGCTTTTTTAAACGATGCCATGGCTTCAATAATGTGAAAACCATAATACATGTTAATACCCTGGTTGAAATAGAACTGTGCACTGTCATTTGCTGTTGTGATCTTCCATTTGTAAGAACCGGCTCCGGGAATTGGTGGAATATCCACTTCATCCAATGCATCTTTTAATGCATCCCAATCCGGACTGCAACGAATACTGTTCTCGAGTTTATATTTTTTCAGCTTTGCTATTTCTTTAGCTGTATTATAGTGATCAGTAAACTGCACTGCAAGTAAAGCAGTAACAAAAGCAGGTAATGCAAGAAGGAGCAGCCTGAGTTTCATATATCAAAGTTTTGGAAACCAAAAGTTACAATAAATAGGGGAGTGATACAAACAGGTCACTATGCTTTATGCTGAAACCCAGTTGTGATCTTGAGTTCTTCCATTACATTAAAGATGATTGGGCAACGTTCATAATGCATCATCACAGAAAATAAGCGACCGGTAAATTGTGGTAAATGTAGAGCCGGAAATTCCCTGCAACCTGCAAACCTGTCTTCATAAATCGTACAGGCATTATCCGAAAGAAAATGACAAGGCATTTTATTCATGATCATCAATTCATGGCTTCCTTTTTCTACATATCTTTCATCAAATACTTCACGTGTAATTTGTAAACGTGCAGCAGCCCGGTCGGCTTCTTCGGCAGTGATATTCACCATTAAACTTTTACAGCAGTTGCCGCAGCTTGTGCAATCGATCTTTGGTTCAATAAGCTGGTTGAGGCGTTGTACTTCTTCATCAACTTCCTCACTGTTACGTTCTTTCAGGAAACTTACAAACTGCAGATTCTCTTCCTGCTTTTCAGCAGCAACTTCAGCAATGAAAGGGAGTGATGTTTGAATGGTCAATGAAATGATTTCGGTAAAGGTAAGTTTTAAAGCTTACTGGTTATGGAGTATGAAACTATGAATCATTTTATTGATAATATACCGGATTTTGAAACATTCAATAAGATAAGGTTTGATGATGAGGAAGCTGTTGTATGGCAGCAGAAAGGACTTGAGCTAATTGGTTCATTTTATTTACTTTTAGGCGGTATTACTAAAACTGCCCAGATTGCTGAATACCCTGCCATACAACGAAAATGACCTGCTGCTGCAGGTTTCCCAAGGTAATGAACATGCATTCCGGCAATTGTATAACGAGTATCGTAATAAAATCTATTCACTTGGTATGCACCTCACCAGGTCTGAAATTCTTTCTGAAGAAATTGTACAGGAAGTTTTCATGAAGGTATGGGAGAAAAGAGACCAATTGCAGGGGATCAGTTATTTGAATGCCTGGCTCCGCACTGTGGCAAGAAATACCTGCAGTAATTATTTGCGCAACCTTGCAATGGAAAAATTGGTGATGAACCGTTATTCCTTGCAGAATAATTCTGAAACGCCCTCAGCGGAAAATGATGTAATTGCAAAGGAATACGAACAAATTATTGAAGCTGCTATACGCCAGCTTCCTCCACAGCAAAAAAAAGTGTACCTGCTTAGCAGGCAAGGCGGTAAAAAGCAGGCAGAAATTGCCAATGAACTAAATATTTCCATCTACACTGTTAAAGAGTACATGAAACTGGCGCAACGTTCTATTCACAAGTATCTTGAAAGTAACCTGGACATATCCATCCTGCTGGCTATTGCAATTTTCTTAAATTAATTTTTCCTTTCCATCCCCTCCATCCTTGCCTTTGTGTGTCTAAAGTATATGCGTAACCAAATTTGTTACAACAACCTTAATCTATCCTGAAAATGAAAGAGCAACGATTAGAAGAACTATTTAACCGGTACATTAACCGTACTGCAACGGAAGCAGAAGAAAGTGAGCTGATGCTGTTGATGGTTGATCCTGAATTGACGAAGAAAAAAGAAACGTTAATAGAAGCTGTTTATGATAAGACGCCTTCAGAATATTTAATGTCTGATACGCAGGCTGATGACATTTTCTCCAATATCATATCTCAACAAAAACCAGTAGTCAGGTTATTTTGGAAACGATGGACCGTTGCAGCCTCCATTATTTTTATGGTGGGAGCAGGCAGTTACTTTTTGTTCTTTAATAAGACGGATAAGAAAGATGCGATTGTAAAAACTACTGAACCGGCTAAAGATGTTGAAGCTCCGAAAGGAACAAAGGCTATGATTACACTGGCAAATGGGGAAAAAGTATTGTTAGATAGTTTAACAAGTGGAACTCTTGCAATACAAGGAAATGTAAATGTGAGAAAGACAGGTGATGGGCAGATTATTTATGACGGATCGTCTACGGAAGCAGCGTTTAATACATTGTTTAATCCCAGAGGAAGTAATGTAGTGCCACTTACTTTGAGCGACGGTACCAAAGTGTGGCTGAACAGTGAAAGTTCTATACACTACCCGGTTGCCTTTATTGGAAACGAAAGAAAAGTAGAGATAACCGGTGAAGCATATTTTGAAGTGGCAACCCTTCAACTTCGCTCAGGACAAAAAATGCCATTCAAAGTAAAAATCAATGAATCAACAGAGGTTGAGGTATTGGGAACACATTTTAATAT
>JAKFDY010000158.1:0-8036 GCA_036675885.1 Lacibacter sp.
AAGTCCACCAAGAATTTTCTCTTTCAGATCACCCTCATCGGGGTGGATACGTGAATTCCAGAAATCGTTGTCTTCATTTCTCAGCTCCGCAGGCAGTTTCAGTATTTTCACAAACTGTTCTTCATTACGATATACTTTATTATTCAATACATCCCAATCCCAAACAAGATCATTGGTGGCCTTACTTACAAATTCGTACCGTTCATTGCTGAATCGTAATTCATGTAATGTTTTTTTACGTTCAATGCTGTAGCGGATTGTTTTTTCAAGAAGCTTTTCATTAAACTCACCTTTCATTAAAAAATCCTGTGCTCCTAACGAAATGGCATCAGTAGCTGTATTGAGATCACTGAGACCTGATAAGATAACAACCGGTATGTTCTCAGCATATTTGTTTACCTGCAAAAAAGTATCGATTCCCTGTGAATCAGATACCGACAGATCAAGCAAAACAATATCAACTGGTTTCTGCTGTAATAATGTAATTGCATCTTTAACAGAAACAGCTTTTTCAATTGCAGATATCTGTAAGTATGTTTCGCCCAACAACTCGGAAATAAGGAACTGATCGCCAGGGTTATCATCCACCACCAGCACATGCAAATTGTTATATTTCATTGGTAGCTGATTTTAAAGTGTTCATCCAAAAAAGCCGGGTACTGCAAATTGTGTGCGTTGCTTTCATAAGTTATTTTTATTACCAGTGAACCAGGTGTTATTTTAATGTAGACCAAAACTTGCTTCCTTCGACTGACACTGACTCTTCATAGTTTTCCAATGAAACCAATGCCATCCTTAATAGAAAACAGCTATGCATAAAATGCAATCTTGCTATTTCAGGCATTCCTGAAAAATCATAACAAAAACTTCAAAACCCCATAAATGAAAAGGCATTCTAAATAGCTCCTTATGTTGTTACGGATGTAACCAACAGAAGCTTCCTGATAAAATAATGTAGATAATAAACCGGCATCAGTTTTACCATAGGAACAACCTGTATAAATGTGGATTTTGGGTTCTCATTATTCCGGTAAAAAACTAAGCCTGAGATACAGGTTAATTTACTGAGAAATAAAATGTACTTCTATACCCGTCATAATGCTGGTACAAATATGCACAGAAACACTTAGAGCCGCTATAGTCTGCTTGCCCTATTACTTGTAGTATGAATTCTACATATATAAGGAAATGCATTTATCGCTTGAACCACTTTTTAAAAGCTGGCGCTTTTTCCCGGCTTACATGCTGTACCCTTTCCAGCTCCCTCATTTTTATGTTGAACCTTTTTATTTCCAGGAAACAAAAGAGATCAGGAAATACCGGGTGTTTTACAGTACGAAGCATTTAACACCGTACCCGGAAACTATTTCCCTAGATAATTCGCTGATAACTGATCTGTTGAAGTTTCCTGTACCGATACTAAAAGTAACGGAGCAAAGGGTATTCTTTGCTCCGTGGTTTCTATGTGCTAAGTAATAATAAGGTTTTCTCAGCTTTGAATCAACTTGTGAAAACTGCTGCGATTATTGAAAAATATAGGCATCAATTTCTTTCGTTCCATCTAAAATATAGTCAGTAGTCAATTTAACCGGGTAACCATTGGCATCTATCTCATAATTGTGTTTTGTATGCCAGGTCAACGTACCAGACAAATTGGTGGATTTAAATTCAAGCAACATGTTTTTTTGCTTTTTACCAAACATGTTTGTTCCGTTCCAATAAGCATTATAATCAAATCCTCCTTTGTTGATCTTGGTTTGATCAGCAATATATTCCCTGTTATAAGTTAACACTCCGTCAAAATATGCTTTTGATGAAACCATGTTGCCACCAGATATTGTAAACTCTACTTCGTAATTACTGCTGCTGACAGGGTTTGAACCTTTTACCTTCACCATATACCCCTCTGCATTATAAGCGTAATCGTAGGTGTAAGTGTGGACAGCAGTTGCGTTTTTAATAACAATCTTTGTGATATACCCCTTTTCATTAAGTGTACATTCCTTGGTTTGCAAAAGACTATTGTCTGCCTTCTTTCTTTGTGTAACCATCAGTGAAGTTGCTGAAATATAATCGAACGTTTCATAACGGTCGTCATCTGTAATTACACTCACCCTTCCCTTGTCATCATAAGCATAGGTCATGATTTCCGGAGCATAGTTTTCATATACATAGGTTGCCTTCATCAGTTTCTTAGTTACACCGGGTGTTTGGCCGGGGCCTTGTGATGAATCTTTTTTACAACTGGCAAAGAAGACGACTGCACTTAAAACAAAAATTATTTTTTTCACGATTTAAAAAGTTTAAAAGTTTACTGTTTTAGTATTTACAGTGTAAAAATGCAATGCAGATTTTATCCGATAAACTTTTTCACCCCGACCTGTCAATGATTTGAATTTAAATGCTGTCCAGGCAATTAAGATGAAATGTGTATTTAAAAAAGGTTCCTGTTCTTCTATGCTGAAAAAAAACCGATGCGCAGCCAACGCATCGGAATATATTAAAATCATCATTTCCTGACAAACTTGGGCTAAAGCCCATTGGAAGCGGGTTTCAGGAATTAACCCCGGCCTTAAGACCGGGGTTATGAAAGTCACGCCACGAAAGGGCCTCAGCCCTGATTGATAATTTTTACCCGGGCAATACTGTATTAAAATGAAAGATGAATCCAGTTAATAATCCTCCTCTCACCTTTCAAACCATTTCTTAAACCCGGGAGCTTTTGGTTCTCATGTGGCTTGATGGTTTGAATAGCATCGATGTGCACAATGCTTTACGGTTCAAGTATAAATCGTCAATAAATAATGAAATAACTACCGGCAAATTACCGGGGCTTTTATAAGTGTGTTTAACAGATCAGTTTTTTGATGCGTTGATCATTGCTTCTGCAAGTGTTGTATAACATTTTGTCCAGGCTTCTGTTACTTCTGGCGTCCAGTCTTTTCCAAGGCCATGCTCTAATGTCCACAGCACGGTAAAGCCGCCTTGCTTTCGCAAAGCGGCTTTTAGAACCGTTGATACATTATTTTAGAATTTTGCAAGATTGGACAATTCAGTAGCAGAAAGCACTCTGTTATAAATGCGCAAATCATCAAGGCTTCCTTTCCAATATTGATATCCATTATTGTAACCGTAGCCAACCAAATATTCAGATACTAAGCTGTAAGGACCACTACCAGCCGGTGTAGGCGAGCTTCCTATCAGTCGTCCATCTATGTAAAAAGACAATGATGCATTGGTACGGGTGGCTGCTATATGGTGCCATTTGCCACCCACATTGCCGGAAACAACATATTGACCGTTTATGCCATTCCAGTATGCCATCTGGTATTTGTTTTCTAATTGTGACAAAGCAAAACTTTTTGTAGCTGTTATGAATGGTACCAAAAAATCTGGAGCATACATATCAGTTTTTACCCAAACCGATATTAACATATCTGTACCTAAAGGTACATCCGGGATATCTAAGCCATAGTTTCCGTTGAAATTTATAGCTTGGTTAACGATACCTTTTCTATCGGCAGTATAAATCACACGGCCAACAGTGGATGTAGCATTAAGCTGACTGGTTGCATCGTTAAGTGTTCCGTTAAATTTGAACAGGCCCAGCAATCCGTTTCCTAAAGTTGTTAACGGAGTTTCTCCTCCTTGTCTTTGAGAACTACTCGTCATTTCAATTTCTACTGAAACGTCAGGTTGGTTTGTTTGCAATTTTTCCTTGGTGCAGGAAATGAATACAGTTGTTGTAATTGCTGCTAAAATTAAAATTTGCTTTTTCATTGTTTAAGGTTAAATAGTTAATGATTTTTTTGTTTAATTATTAATGACAGTGTAAAAATGGTCTCATTGCAGGTTTTAAAAAAAAATATTGCACTGAGCTGTCGGGGATTTGAATTTAAATGCCGTCCATGCAATTGAAATGAAATGAGTATTCAAAAAAAGGCTTCCTTTTCTCCTATGCCAAAAAAAAACCGATGCGTAGCCCACGCATCGGAATATATTTAAAATGAAATATGGATCCTTTTAATAATCCTCCTCCCACCTGCAAACCATAACAGGTTAGTTCGATGATGCGTTGATCATTGCATCTGCAAGCGTGGTGTAACATTTTGTCCAGGCTTCTTTTACCTCCGGAGTAAAGTCTTTTCCAAGGCCCTGTTCCAACGTCCATAACAGCGCTTCGCCAACTTTTTGGTACTGGGCCGGTTTTACGCCGTATGCAACATGGCGCTGGGCCATTGCAGCAATTTCGCCCGATAGATCTTCGAGATTGTCGAGCCTTCCCACAACAGTACTGAGCATATCAATCAACTTTTGATATTGCTGGTTCATTTCCTTTGGAAACATTTTACGTACCGATGGGTTATCAAGAAATAATTTAGAGTAGAATGTATCACCCACCACAACTGGGTTAATTTCCCTGAAAAGTTTCCACGTACGTTTAATTAATATGATTTCTTCCTTTGTCATCTCTGGTCATTTTCTTCAACAGTAAAATTGCAGTAAAGCAAAAAGCCGGCAAAAAAAAACTGGCTGAAGTGTAGTAAAAAGACATTGAAGTGTAAAAGCCCCCGATACAAACCGGGGGGTATCATTAAACCTTATATCTCAGGAGAACCAACTATGCCCGTTCAGGTGCTTCAACAGTAGCCTCAAGCATTGCAGAGGCAAGAAGCCCATAACAGTTTGCCCATGCCTGTTTTACTTCATTTGTCCACAGAGCGGCAAGTGCCTGTTCCAGCGTCCATAACAATGCTGCGCCCACAAGCTCATAATGCTCTTCCCGCACACCATATTTTACATGACGCCTTGCCAATTGCTTTATGTCCTCCAGGATGGTATCCAGCTTATCAAGCCTGTTGATCACATACCCGATCATAGCCATCAGTTTTTTTGATTGTACAGGAATTGATTCGCTGAACATCGGTTTTAAATAAGGCGCTGTTTCAAACAGGCGCTTGTAAAAAATACCTCCTGCAACTACAGGATCAATACGTTCAACAACCGACCATGAATACTTTACGAGATGAATTTCGTTAGCTGTCATATTTATTTATTTTAAAGTGATAATTAAACAATTAATATTCTTGAAAGATCATCGGGGCAATACCTGATGTGTACCATGTCGCCAACAAGTGGTTTCTGCTCCTTGCTCAACAGCGTTTGCATATGCCTGTATGTAACTACGCCTTTTATTTTTAACATCACCCACATACGTAATTGCACATAACCAAGCAACTGATCATTCTCTTCTACCATATCCAGGATATGTGCAGTTGCAGGAACACCGGTTCTCAACAGAAAGCGCTGCCATTGCAGTTGCTCATATATCAAGCGTCTGTTGTTTTTCTGAAGTAACCGATTGAACCATTGTAGCAACATATCTTTTGTTTTGCCAGCAAATATTCAATCGGAAGTGAGGTGATTAAAAATTTATCCCGTTGAAGCGTATAGAAATTAAACTGAAGTGTTGAGTTATTGAATAAGAAAAGAGCTTGAAATTATCTGTCCATCCATTTTTTAAACTCAGGACTTTTTAAACGGCTCATATCAACTTCCAGTTTATGATTCGGTTCTTTGAGTTTTACAATGAGCTTTGAATTTTCAACCGGCTTTACCGATTGAATTGCTTCAATATTGATAATGAACTGACGGTTTGCACGGTAAAACTGGCGGGGATCAAGCAGCTCTTCCACTTCTTCAAGTGTTACATAATCGATCATATACTTTTCACCATTCACCATGTAAATATAGTTGAGCATCTCTTTGCTGAAACAGGCAATATCTTTTGTATTGACGGGCATCCATTGGTTACGGATGTTTACAATAAATTTCTCTTTGTATTTAGATGCTGCTGACGGTTTGGATAATGACTTGATCAACTCAGCAATATCAGCCGGTGGCCTTTCATTTTTTTCAACCAACTTCCGGCATTTATCAATTGCAGCAACAAGTTCTGTTTCTTTAACAGGTTTCAACAGATAGTCTACCCCGTTTACCTTGAATGCATGAATGGCATACTCATCGTAAGCAGTTGTAAATATTACGGGACACTTCAAACTGAAATCGTTGAAGATATCAAAGCTTACACCATCGCTCAGTTGAATATCCATAAACAACAGATCCGGCTCGGCATTTTCTCCAAACCATTTACGTGCAGTTTTTAAACTGGGCAACACCTGTATCACATCCACATCAGGAGCCGCTTTCTTAATTTTATTCTCCAGCACCCTGGCAATGATTTCTTCATCTTCAATGATTACTGCTTTCATTTTTAGTTGTTTTATATGAGTGGAATTTTTATCTGGAATTCTTTTTCTGTCTCTTCAATTATTACAGGCAAATTGCTCAGATAGCGGTAAAGCGATGTAAATTGTGCAAGTCCTTTTTTATTGGATGTTTCTACTACGTTCTTCTTTTGCAAATTATTTCTTACCACTAAATAATCATCTTCAATAAAAATATCAATCACAAGCGGGTTTGCTGTATCAATTACATTATGCTTAATGGCATTTTCAATCAGGTTTTGCAATGTAACCGGTGCAATTTTATAATGCAGGTATTCATCGGGTACATTCATATTTACCTGTAACCCTTTTTTAAATCTTGTCTGTTGCAGGTTTATATAAAGTTGTACAAACTCAATTTCATCTTTTAAGAACACAGTTTCATTATCGCCATTTTTTAAAATATACCTGTAAATGCCCGACATCTGTTCAAGAAAATCTCCTGCCACCTGCTGATCAGTTTCTATGAGGCCGGATAAAGAAGTGAGGGAATTAAATAAGAAATGCGGGTTGAGTTGTTGTTTCAGGCTTTCATACATCACCATTGTTTTTTCTTTCTCCAGCTCCTGTGCCTTTGTTTTAAGCGTAAGAATCTGCTTTTGTTTATGCATACGGAAGCGGTAGAAAAACACTAAAGCAGTTACCAGTAAAATGCAGATCATCAACCAAAACCACCATGCTTTATAAAAAGGTGTGCGGATATAAAGCGTTATGATCCGCTCATGGGTCTGCCAGGATCGATCTTTTGCAACTGCCTTTACTCTGAAAGTATATTTGCCGGAATTGAGATTGTTATACATAGCTGCAGCGTTGGAATTTGCAGTTATCCATTTTTTATCAAAGCCATCCAACTTGTATTCAAATGAGTACGCGAAAATTTCAGCATTGATCAATGAACCGAAATTAAATTCCAACGAATTTTGATCCGGCTCCAGGTTCAATGTTGTTTCATCAACAATCAATTTATCCTTTCCGGATATTTTTATCATGCTCAGCAGTGGTTTGTTTAACGTCGGTTTCAGGTTTAACCGGTCTGGCATAAATTTTACCACATCTTTATATACAGTCGCAAGCATTGCACCGCTACTGTCAGTCAATAACACATTACCGTAGTTGAGTGTGTTTTCATAAACAGGTAAATTATAGTAACTGATATTATCAGTTTTCGGATTAAAAACAGAAACTTTATTCAGCGCAAATATCCAGATGCGGCCATCTTTATCAGGCATCGCCTGGTTGGCAAAACTTGTTATTCCGTGAGACTGGTCATATAAATACATTTCTTCTTTTCGGATATCATACTTATACAAGCCAACACCTAACGCAGCCATCCATAAATCTCCCTGTCTATCTACTTCAAAAGAAGTTAAGTAACCTGCCAGTTCTTTTGCCTTGTTTTTTATATAATATTTCAATACTACCTCGTTCTTTTCATTGATATAAGCAAGCCAGCCAAAAGCAGGAATGTACCAGGATTTCCCGGTCTTATCAAAAAACACCTGGCCATAAACCGGCCGTTGGCCGTCGGGCAATGAATCAATTGATGCTTTTATTTTTATTGCATGGTTTGAAACTTTATTCCATTTTATATGCCCTTCCTTTGTTGAAAACCAGACTTCATCGCCATGTTCAACAAAGTAGTTAAATGGGATGTGAGGCCAGTTTTCAAATTTTTTTTCAAAGGGTTTTATCTGCTTTGTTTTTTCATCAATTCTCCAAACGCCGGTATGAGTAAATGCGTATGGCAGC
>JAKFDY010000159.1:0-12978 GCA_036675885.1 Lacibacter sp.
AAGTTTGTTCATGCATCCACATCAGGAGGGGTTATGATCAGCGATCTGAACGAAACCTACTGGAGCCGGAAATTGCTGGGAGCAGGGCGGGTATTACAAAATAGTTCACCCAAACCATAAGCATTATCTTTGTAACGAACTTGGCTTCAACTTAACTTGAAGCCTTTTTTATTTTATGTTGACGAAACGCATTATTCCCTGTTTAGATATTAAAGATGGCCGCACGGTAAAGGGCACCAATTTTGTTGACCTGCGTGATGCAGGCGACCCTGTTGAACTGGGTGCTTTGTATGCCCAACAGGGTGCAGACGAACTGGTATTCCTTGATATTACTGCCACCGTTGAGAAACGTAAAACATTAAGCGAACTGGTAAAACGCATTGCCCGCCATGTGAACATTCCGTTTACAGTGGGTGGCGGCATCAGCACGGTAGAAGATATGAGTGTGCTGCTCAATTCCGGTGCCGATAAAGTAAGTGTAAACACCGCAGCGTTTAAAAATCCTCAACTCATTAACGATATTGCATTGGCTGCAGGCAGCCAGTGTTGTGTATTGGCCATTGATACCAAGAAAGAAGAAGACGGCGAATGGTATGTGTACCTGAATGGTGGCCGTACCAAAACCGATATGAAATGTGTTGATTGGGCAAGACAGGGTGTTGATTTGGGAGCAGGTGAAATTCTGCTCACCAGCATGAACAACGATGGCACCAAGCAGGGTTTTGCACTGGATATTACCAAGAAACTGTCGGTTGAGTTACCAATTCCGGTAATTGCAAGCGGTGGTGCAGGAACAATGCAGCATTTTGCAGATGTTTTTGAACTGGCTTATGCCGATGCAGGACTGGCAGCCAGCATTTTTCATTTTAAGGAAATTGAAATTGCTGACCTGAAAGCATATTTGAAGGAGAGAAATGTTGCGGTGAGGAGTTGAGCCCCATCCCGACCTTCCCCGGAAGGGAAGGCCATCAAAGCACAGCCCTTGCTTAGCTTACTGTACAATAAAATTCAATCATTTTAAAATTTGATGAATATTGGACAGAAGATGATGTGGAAGATGTGAAGAATAAGAAAGTGATGAAGCACCGCTCTTTCTCCTTCGGGGTAACTGAGGAACGAAAGTTACGAGCGAAGCTCAGGAGGAGATAGGGGCTTATGGTTGATAGCTGAATAGAATTAATTTTGTACAAGGTGCGACGCCAATGCAGCTGAGGTTTGCAGAACTGATCACTCAATAAAAAAACATAACGTGAAACCAGACTTTTCGAAATACCACGACGGACTGTTACCAGCCATTATCCAGGATTATAAAACCAGTAAAGTTTTGATGCTTGGGTTTATGAATAACGAAGCATATATTAAAACAGAAGAAACGGGAAAGGTTACGTTTTACAGTCGCAGCAAACAACGGTTATGGACAAAGGGCGAAGAAAGCGGCAACTTTTTAACGGTAAAGCAGGTGTTGCTTGATTGTGACCAGGATACTTTGCTGATTAAAGCTGAACCTGCCGGACCAACCTGCCATACAGGTGCTGATACTTGCTGGAGCGAAAAAAATCACAGCGACGACTTTTTATCGTATTTAGAAGAGATCATCGAGTTACGCAGGAAAAGTACCGATGGCAAAAGCTATGTAAAAAGTTTATTCGATAAAGGCATCAATAAAATTGCACAGAAAGTTGGAGAGGAAGCAACCGAAATTATTATTGAAGCAAAAGATAATAACGAGGAGCTTTTCTTAAACGAAGGAGCAGATCTGCTCTTCCATTCTATCGTTTTATTAAGGGCGAAAAATGTTTCTTTGCAGGATGTGATTTACGTATTGAAACAACGTCATTCACATGCAGATTAATTGTATGAAGTTTATTGTAACGATATGTTTGTTGATGAGTGCTGCAATGCAACTGCAGGCACAGCAGACCTTCCAGATCAAAGGAACCATCAGGGGTGCAAAGGAAAATGCAAAAGTAAGTTTGCGCATGGATGGGCAGGATAGTGAAGCGCTTGCTGAATCAACCATCAAGAAAGGAAAGTTTGAACTGAAAGGCAACATCACTGAAACAGCGCTTTATGTGTTAAGCGTGGAAGGTGGTAAACAGAACCTTGGTATTTTCCTCGATCCGTCGGTTGTAACGGTTAATGCACATGTTGATTCATTGCAGAAAGCTGTGGTGAACGGATCGAAAACGAATTATGAGTTTGTGCGTTTTCGTCAGCAGTTCGATCCTTATTTCATGAAGCTTGAAGGTTATGGTAAGCAATTGCAGAACCCGGCTATGCAAAGCAAACAGGATTCTATTTACAATCTTGTGCGCAATCTTGTAACAGAGATTAACGGCTCGGCTGATGCTTATATTCTGAAAAATAATCAATCGCCTGTTACTCCTTTGTTGTTGTATGTGATCTATAGTGTATTTCAGCAGGCTGATGTGTTGGACTCTAATTATGCAAAGCTTTCTGAAGTGGCGCAAAAAAGTTTTTATGGTCGCATGGTGGGCGGTATTGTAAAAGACAACAAGATAGGTGCCATAGGTACCGAAGCAATTGATTTTACACAGGCTGATACATCGGGCAGTCCTGTATCATTACAATCGTTCCGGGGTAAATATGTTTTGGTTGATTTTTGGGCGAGCTGGTGTGGTCCTTGCCGTATGGAGAATCCTAATCTTGTTGCTGCCTACAATAAATTCAAAGCAAAGAATTTTACTGTGTTGGGTGTATCACTTGACCGTGACCGTAATAAGTGGCTGGAGGCAATTGCACTGGATGGTTTAACATGGACACATGTAAGTGATCTGAAGGCATGGAGTAATGATGTAGCTCGTATTTATAAAATATCATCGATTCCACAAAACCTGTTGATTGGCCCTGATGGAAAGATCATTGGTAAAAATCTACGTGGGGAAGAACTGCAAGTACGTTTAGAAGAATTGTTCAAATAAACATAGCATGAAGAATTTATTGATGGCTGTGTTATTGTTTGCCGGTTTGGCAACAGCAGCACAGGAAAAGAGCTTTACTGTAACCGGTACATTGCCGCCTGCTGCAAAGAAGTATAATGTATTGCTGAGCTGGAATAATGGAAATGAGGGTGAGGAAGTAAAAGTGGTGAATGGAAAATTTGAAATAAAAGGAACAATTGAAGCACCTGTTCTTGCTACGCTCACATTAGAAGAAGCTAATCCAAAACCGGGGAAAGCATTCAATCGTCTTGAGTTTGAACAAAACAGCTTGAACTTGTTTTTAGATACAGGTAAGATCACCATTACCAGTAACACATTTTTATGGGATGCTGTTGTAAAAGGTTCGCCTGTTGTAACGGATTATTCTGTTTACCGGCAGCGCATTGCTCCGCTCAGTAAACTTGAAAGTAAACTGGGTGAAGTGTATGATGGATACATGAAGGCAAAGAATCAAAAAATGGCAGCCGAGGTATTTGAATATTACAAAGGCATGCTGCATCTCTATTATTTAGAACAACAGCAATTTGTAAAAGAGCATCCTTCATCACCGGTATCGCTTTACTTAACACAGGAAGCATTGGGAAATGAAATGGATGCTGCAAAAGCAGAGCCTTTATTTGCAATACTTTCTCCTGCAATTCAAAATTCAGAGAAAGGGAAAGAATTAAAACAGCAGATCGAAATAGGGAAACGTTCAATGGTAGGCGTGGTGGCTGCTGATTTTACACAACCTGATGCAAACGGTAACCCCATTGCTCTTTCCTCTTTTAAAGGCAAGTATGTGTTGGTTGATTTTTGGGCGAGCTGGTGTGGGCCCTGCAGAGCAGAAAGTCCTAATCTTGTAAAGGCATACGAAAAATACAAATCAAAGAATTTCGAAATCTTCGGCGTGTCGCTTGATCAAACCAAAGACAAATGGTTGAAAGCAATTCAAGATGATAAGTACAGCTGGCCGCAGGTGGGTGATATGAAAGGATGGGAGAATGCAGCTTCACAACAGTATGGCATTTTAGGAATTCCATTCAACATGCTGCTTGATCCAAACGGTGTGGTGATTGCAAGAAACTTGAGAGGAGAAGCGTTGGAGAAAAAACTAGAAGAGATTTTGAAGTAAAGAAACAAGGTACAAGAACGAAGTCAAGAAACAAGCGGTAGTATGAGAAAAGCCGCTGTTCGTTTTACGAACATCGGCTTTTTCTTTGTGCCTTAATTCTTCTTGAACCTTGTGCCTTATAATTCTATTTCTTTACTTCAATAGTTGATTTCGGATCAAAGTATGCTTTGCTGTAATTCGCTCCCCACAGTTCATAGCGTTTGAACTGAACAAGCAAACGCTTTTCAAAATCAGCTGCATTTCTTTTCTCTTTTGCGGTCCACAATACTTCACTCAATGCAGCCATACGAGGGAAGATCATGTACTCAACTTTGCTGCTGTTGTTCATGTATTCGGTCCACACATTGGCTTGTGCCCCACGTACAAATTTCACTTGCGCTTCGGGTATTTCTTTTGGAATCGGTTCGTACGTATAAACTTTTTGCACCGTTGTAAAACCACCGATGGTTACTGAATCTTCATTAGCTGTTTGCTTGTGATCGAAATATACATGACTGCCCGGTGTCATGATCACATAATGCTTTTCTTTTGCTGCTGCAATACCGCCAGCTTCACCCCGCCAGCTCATTACCTGTGCGTTTGGTGCCAGGCCACCTTCCAGAATTTCATCCCAGCCAATTAATGTTTTGCCTTTACTGTTGAGATATTTTTCCATACGCTGAATAAAATAACTCTGCAGTTCATGTTCATCTTTCAACTTTAATTCCTTCATTCTTTTTTGACAGTTGGGGCATTGCTTCCAATGTGTTTTGGGGCATTCATCGCCACCAACGTGCACATATTTTGAGGGGAACATTGTTATTACTTCATCCAATACATTTTCAAGGAACTTAAATGTTTCATCTTTGCCTGCGCAGAATACATCATCAAACACACCCCATGTTTCCTGTACAAATTTTACACGACCTTTTTGTGCTTCCTGCACCGTTTTCAACGAAACCATATTCAACGGAATTTCTGTTATGCGGTTAGGGAAACAGCTTAACCAGGGATAAGCGGCAATTGCTGCACCACCATGACCAGGCATTTCTATTTCCGGCACTACTTCAACAAAACGGCTTTTGGCATACGCTACAACATCTTTAATTTCTTCCTGCGTATAATATCCTTCATGTGGTTTGTTATCGTTTCCTTTTCCGGGATAACGGCCAATGATAGTGCCATTACGTTTACTGCCAATAGTTGTTAATTCCGGATATTTTTTGATCTCGATTCGCCAGCCCTGGTCTTCTGTTAAGTGCCAATGAAAAACGTTGAGTTTGTGCAGTGCGAGATAATCAATGTATTTTTTGATGAACGAAACGGGCATGTAATGACGGCCTACATCAAGGTGCATACCACGGTAATCGAAACGGGCTTTGTCGTATATCTGTACAAGCGGCACTGCAGCAGTTCCATTTTGTTGAACAGGCAGTAATTGAATAAGCGATTGTACGGCATGAAATGCTGACTCATCAAAATTTGCTTCGATGCGGATGCCGCTTTTACTTACGTTTAAACGATAAGCCAACGCACCACCTGTAGGCATACGGGTTGAAGAGAAAACAATATCGGCTTTGCTGCCTTTTGCTTTTACTGCTTCAATGTTGTAATACTTCTTTAAGTATTCTGTGAGATAGCTTGTTACTGCATTCGCTCCTTCACCGCCGGGAAAATTGCTGCTCCACGTAATTTTTTGTTTCAGCGTGTACGTTCCTTTCTCCGGTTGTTTCATTTCGTATGGCTGCGGAATAATATTGATTTCCTGTGCCGAAACAATAAGTGAACAACAGGCAAGCATGATCGATAAAAACCTTTTCATCTGCTGGTTTGATTTTGTTTAGTGTATAATGAATGATTGACTTTTTTTCTGATGCCTTGCAATTCAGGCTTGAAAGTTATTGAATTTGGGTGAGACGGGTTCGCCGGTTATGGATTCGGCACAATCGGTTGCACAGGGTGAGTCACCCGCCATAAAAAATCTGTTCGGCAATTACATTCCACTTGCCGGGATTCAGTTTGAGCAGTGAAATTGAAGTTGCTTCAAATTGCTCATCAAATTGTCGATATTTGAAATGATCCCATGCCTTGTTGAAATCACCGGGTTTGATATCCCTGTTGGCAATGGTTACATGCGGATGAAAAGGGCGGTCATCGGGTTTGATCACGTCATGAAATGCAGGAATAAAATGATCTTCCACCGCTTTTCGTAAAGTACCCAACTGATGATTTTCTTCAACCCCCACAAAAATAACCCTGTTGCTGAAATGTGAGAACTGCTGAAGATGTATGTTGAAGGGAGGGAGCATTGTTTTAAAAGCATGTGCTGTGTCAATTAACAATTGTTCTTTTTCATTGTGCAACCAGAATGGTGGGATGAGTGTAATGTGTGCAGAAGATTTTAATGCAACGGTACAGCCAAAGTGATCACGCATCCATAATTTGTATGCCTGAATCTTTTTGTTGATCTCAGGTGAACAAAGTACAGCGATGTAAAACATGCTATGTGTTGCTGCGTTATTCAAATTGGTTAATTATTAAATGTGCAGTCAGCTTTCAGTGAACAGACATTAAAACAATTTCGGAATTTCGTTGATGAAAGTTACAACGCTCATCCATAACATTAAAGCTACAACCATCCATCCGCTCCATAATAACCATGCTGGATGTTGGTAATGCGGCAGCTTCCGTTTCATCATCACCCATAACATCAGCCCCAACGAAAACGGAAGGATAAAGCCATTGAGTGTTCCTACGACAACAAGAATGAATGAAGCAGGTTTACCCGATAATAGGAAGATACCTGTTGAGATAAGAATGAACAGAATAGTAGCGATCCGTTGTTGACGAGTGAAAACAGGATGTAATGTTTTTAGGAACGTAATGGAAGTGAAAGCAGAGCCAACAACAGAAGTGATGGCGGCACACCATAACACAATGCCAAATAGTTTATAACCCAACGTGCCTGCTGCTGCCTGGAAAACAGATGCGGCAGGATTTGCTTCATTTAACTGAAAGCCCTGGTTTAAGATGCCATACACTGCAAGGAATAATAAAATGCGCATACAGGCTGTTAATACAATACCATTCACAGCGCTTCTTTTCACTTGCTGCATGCTGATGGCTGTTGATTTATCTTCCAGCAAACGATGTGCACCTGCAAATGTGATGTAGCCTCCAACTGTACCGCCAACTAATGTAACAATAGATGTGAAGTTGATCACTGAAGGCACAAATGTGCGATGAACAACAAGTGCCATCGGCGGCTTTGCATAAAACACAACATAGAGCATGAGCCCAAGCATTACAATGCCGAGGATCTTTACAAACAGGTCCATTGATTTTGCAATGTCTTTCGACAGAAAAATAACAATGCCGATTAATGCACTGATGATGCTGCCTGTTTCAACACTCACCGGAAATAAAATATTCAAACCTAACCCGGCTCCTGAAATATTACCGATGTTGAAGGCGAGTCCGCCAATGCAAATCAATACAGTTAACACGTGACCGCTGTTCGGCACTACTTCGTTTGCCAGTTCAGATCCACGTTTGTTATTGGCAACAAGTATTTGCCAGATGTTGAGTTGTGCAATAATATCAATGATCACCGACACAAGAATCACAAAGCCCATACTTGCCATGAGCTGTTGTGTAAACACGGTGGTTTGTGTAAGAAAGCCCGGGCCTATTGCTGATGTTGCCATGAGAAAAGCAGCACCTGCACCTTTGCCTCCCAGTAGTTTCCAGTTAGTTTGCTTTGATGTCAATATGAGCCTGTTTTAATGCCGATGAAATAGTTTTTGCAAAAGCAACGGCATTGCTGCCATCGCCATGTATGCAAATAGTATCTGCTTTCAATGTAATGATCTTTCCTGTTACACTTGTTACTGTATGCATGTTGATCATTTGTAAGATCTGCTTCAGCGATGTTTGCTCATCGGTAATTAATGCATTTGGTTGAGAGCGGGGAGTTAAACTGCCATCATCCTGGTACGTACGATCAGCAAATACTTCGTGTGCAGTTTGTAAACCGAGAGCAGTTGCTTCAGTTAAAGAAACACTTCCGCTTAAGCCAAACATGATCAAAGAAGGATCAAAATCATAAACTGCTTTTGCAATAGCTGCTGCAATGAGTTTGCCTTTTGCTGATTGATTGTACAAAGCACCATGTGGTTTTACATGATGAAGTTTTGCTCCTTGCTCTTTTGCTGTTTGTGCAAGGATAAAAAGTTGTGCTGTTACAATTTCATAAATTTCTTCAGCTGTTTTCTGCATTTCTGTACGGCCAAAATTTTCTTTGTCGGGCCAGGAGGGATGTGCGCCAATAGCAACATGCTGTTGCAGGCATAATTCAATGGTGCGTTTCATTGTATCAACATCACCTGCATGATAACCACAGGCAATGTTTGCACTGCTGATGAGCGGTATAATTTGTTCATCAGTTGTTAATCCTTCACCAAGATCACAATTAAGATCAATTGATTTCATGTTGCACATTGGTCGGTACGGTCGCAGACCGTCAGACCTTTATTAGGTTTTTTTACAAAGCTGGTGAGCCTCCCTTATCCTTCGACAAGCTCAGGATACAGGCGGGTGACTCTCCATATCGACTTAATATTTATTTAATAACAGACTGTAATACTTCTTTCAGCCGCTCCAAATCATCCACACGTTTCATATACAACTGTTCTGCTTCCTGTAAACTTACTATTTGAAATTGAATTTTATCGCCCGGTTTCTTTTGCGCCAGCAAAGAAAGATCAACCGAGCAAACCTGTGCAATGCGTGGGTAGCCACCAACAGTTTGTGCATCGGCCATCAGCATGATCATTTCTCCCGATGGCGTTAACTGAATGGTTCCCTGTGTTACAGGAGAAGACATGATCTCACAATTTCTGTTGGTCTTTAAGATGGTTTCTTTTAATCGGTAGCCCATGCGGCTGCTTTGCGGACCGATGGTAAAAGCAGTTTGTGAAAATAATTGTGCTGATATCTCATCAAGATAATTCCATTCAACGCCGTGTAAAACATGAATGATGTTACTTGTAGTTGTTGCAGCTTCATGATTGAGCTCAACTGTTGCACCGGATTTTAAAACCTTCAACAGTCGTTGTTGTAAAACAGATAGCCCATTGTGTTGCGTGAGTATATCATCTTTCCGCAAAGGCCTGCCTTGATAGCCACCGGCTTTTACTAACAGATCAGTTGAGTAACTGTTGAGAAAAGTATCTGCTTCAAACCCACCAGCCACGGCCACGTATAAACGAAAGCCGGGCAGTTGTTGTTTACATTCAACTGTTGCACCAGCAGGAATAAATAGTGGTTGATTGATTGGCAATAAAGTTTCCGCTGATTGTGGTTGCAAACCACCACCTGTAAATGCTACGAGTGTATCCTGTATAAAACGAAAGCGATGCGGCGATTGGGTTATTTCCAAAACAGCTGCTGTTGTTTCATTACCGACGAGTATATTGGCCAGTTGCGCCGCATGCACATCCATTGCGCCGCCTTTACTCACACCAAACTGCGGGTAATTTGTCCGGCCTGTATCCTGCAGCGTGGTTAAGAAACCGCATTGTTCAATATGGAGGATGGGTTTATTCATTGTTACTTCGACTCCGCTCAGTATCAACTGCCGATAGCATTTCAAATTCTTCTTTACTGATTGGTTTAAATTTCACTTCGTCGCCTGCTTTTAATAAGAATGGATTTGAACGCTTACGATCGAATAAGAGCTGGGGAGTGCGACCGATTATATTCCAGCCACCCGGTGTAGCAAAAGGATAAATGCCTGTCTGGTTACCTGCAATGGCAACAGAGCCTGGTTCTACTTTTAATCGTGGTTGTGTTTTACGTTGGGTGAAAATTCGTTCATCAACTGTGCCCATGTAAGGAAAGCCCGGTGTAAACCCGATCATAAATACGTTGTATTTTTTACCGGAGTGAATGTTGATTAGTTCCTCAACTGATAATTTCAATGCTTCAGCTGTTGTGTTTAGATCAGGTGCCAATGAAAGATCATAGCAAACTGGTATCTCAACTAATGCTCCTGATGAAGTAAGCTGATCTGCTGCATCTGTTTCTAATAACTGCTGCAATGTTTGCTGAACAGTTGATGCAACTGTTTCATTCTTTTTCTCCACTTCAACCGGATCATAATAAACAGCTAGTGAAGTATAAGCCGGCACCGTTTCTACAAAACCAGGGAAAGGATTTGCTTCAATCAAAGCTTTTGCCTGCATTACACGTGTATGCATATCTTCATGAATTACTTCGCCAAAAGAAATCAGCAGCGATGATTCATTAACCGGTATAAAGCTGAAATGGTGCATGGACATGAAATAAACATAAAAATTATCAAGCTAATTTACACTAACAGCGATGATAATTTTTTATGTTTATTCAATATGGCAATAAAAACAATAATAATTTGCACATTAAAATACGAACTAAACAAAAACGCCCCTTATAAAAGGAGCGTTCAGTTTATTTGATTTGTTGAAGCTATTAGTCAACAACAGTAAGCTTGATAAGATTGGTTGGCAGATGAAGATGAACCGGTGTGCTGCCAGTGTTCACCACAATATCACCCGTGTTCACAAATCCTCTTTCTTTCAGGATGTTGATCTGGTCGTTAATGATATCATCAACACTAATCTCTTCTGAATAATAAAATGCACGAACACCCCAGCTAAGACTCAGCTGATTCACCAATGTGCGTTCTTTTGTAAAAATGAACAATGGCGCTTTCGGACGGAAGCTGCTCAACATAAAACCGGTGTAACCACTTTGTGTCATACCAATTAAAGCTTTTGCATTAACGTCTTTCGCAATTTCGCAGGCATTATAACAAATGGCATCACTTAAGAAAGAAGGTGAGTGAGGTTGCGGTTTCAGATCTTCTTCACGATCGTAACGGTAGTAAGAACTGCCTTCAACCTCTTCAATAATTTTTACCATTGTTTCAACCACTAAAGAAGGATGATTACCTGTTGCAGTTTCACCACTCAACATTACGGCATCTGCACCTTCGAGTACAGCATTGGCAACGTCGGTGATTTCACTACGATTTGGTTTTACACGATCAATCATACTTTCCATCATCTGTGTTGCAACGATTACCGGTTTTGCACGGTGAATACATTTGCGGATGATATCTTTCTGAATCAAAGGCACCTGTTCAACAGGAAGTTCAACACCCAGATCACCACGTGCAATCATGATACCATCACTTTCGATAATGATGTCACGGATGTTGGCAACCGCTTCAGGCTTTTCAATTTTTGCAATAATCTTGCTCTTGCTCTTGCGCTCGTCAAGTTTATTACGCAGGATGATGATATCTTTTACATTCCTTACAAATGAAAGCGCCACCCAATCCAATTCCTGATCAATGATAAATTCAAGATCAGCAAGATCTTTATCTGTTAACGCAGGCAGTGAAATTTTTGTATCGGGTAAGTTGATTCCTTTTTTTGAAGAGAGCTTACCGCCCAATGTAACCTGCACCTGCACATCTTTTTCACGTGTGATGCCCACAACTCTAACTTCCAGTTTACCATCGTCAATTAAAATGATGTTACCTGGTTTTACATCCTTATGCAGATCGGGGTAAGAAACATAAATGCGTTCTTTTGTGCCAACCAGTTTTTCGTTGGTAAAGGTGAGTATATCGCCTTCAGCCACATCAATACCACCGTTCTCCATTTCACCTACACGGAGTTTGGGACCTTGCAGATCACCAAGGATGGCAATATTAAAAGGCTCATTCTTGTTAATGTTACGGATGTGTTCAATGATCTGCGCTTTATCTTCATGCGCACCATGCGAAAAATTAAGACGGAAAACATTTACACCGGATTTTACCAGCTCCAATAATTTATCGTATGTATCACATGCAGGACCAACTGTTGCAACAATTTTTGTGCGGTGGCTCATGTGTTTTTTACCTGCTTCTTTATCCATTTCAGTATGTAAATATTTTGCAACGTTCTTCGACATAAGTAGTTATTTGAAAAATTTTAATTTAATTTCAGTTAAGTGCTTTCCAATTTTAGACAGCCATCCTGCTTCCTGCACATTGGCAAATCATCAAATCGTTTTATAGGTAGTTATACAGGAATTTTCAAATGTTCAAATCATCAAATTCCAAATCTCCCGCTTAGCTCGCAAGAATCTTCACAATCTTCATCCATTCATCACTGATGCGCTGTTTTGCTTTTACCGCCTTATCAAGTGGAGTATAATGAAGTTTATTATTCATGATACCGATCATGGTATTGTGTTTCCCTTCTATTAATGAATCAACCGCTGCATAACCAAGACGGCTTGCAATTAAACGGTCGAGACAGGTTGGTGAACCGCCACGTTGAATATGGCCGAGAATACAAACCCTTGTATCAAGATGAGGGAGACGCTTTTTAATAACAGCGGCAACTTCGTTACCGCCACCTGTTTCATCGCCTTCAGCCACAACAATCATATTCACCAGTTTTTTACGACGCTCTTTTTCTTCAAGCGAATCAACCACCAGTTCAAGATCTGTTTTTGTTTCGGGAATGAGGATATGCTCAGCACCTGTGGCAATACCACTGTGCAAGGCAATATAACCGGCATCACGGCCCATTACTTCAATAATAAAAAGACGGTCATGTGCATCGGCTGTATCACGGATCTTATCAATTGCTTCAATAGCAGTATTTACTGCCGTGTCAAAACCAATGGTAAAATCGCTGCCGGCAATATCCTTGTCAATTGTTCCGGGTAAACCAATACAAGGGATGTCGAATTCGTTAGAGAATTTTTGTGCGCCACGAAAACTGCCATCGCCACCAATGATCACCAAACCCTCGATACCGTGTTTCTTTAAATTTTCGTAAGCTTTTTTGCGGCCTTCCGGTTCGTAAAACTCAACACATC
>JAKFDY010000160.1:0-4580 GCA_036675885.1 Lacibacter sp.
GCATGGCACAATGGTATGCAAAAGGCGAGTTGAAGAAAGGCGACAAGTTTATACATGAAAGCATTATCGGCAGTAAGTTCATCGGCACCATTGAAGAAGAGTTAGAGTTGAGCGGCATTAAAGCGATTAAACCCGGTATTGAAGGTTGGGCGAAAATTTATGGTTATAATACGATCAGCATTGATAAGGAAGATGATCCTTATGCTTATGGATTCCAGGTGATCTAAAAGCCCTCCCGACCTCCCTGAAGGGAGGCCATCAATCGCACAAGGCTAACTTATATAGTCCGGTTGAAGTAAAAGGGGCTGGTTGATTATGATGAAAAAGGAATAGGGGTTGATGTGGAAGATTAAAAGAATAATAGAGATATGCAGCACCGCTCCTTCTCTTTTGGAGTAACCAAGGAACGAAGGTTACGAGCGAAGTTCAGATGGAGGATGAGGACGATGATAAAAACAATTCATTTAAGATTACTCAATAGCTGGTAACATGAAAAAAAATAGTTTGCTTTTGTTTGTTTGTTTGATACAGGTAAACCTGTTTGCACAGAATAGTTTACAGAAAATTGAATTCGTTAATTTTTCGCAGGTGAATGTTACAGATGCATTCTGGAAACCCAAGATTGATAAAGTGGCTACAAAAACATTAGCTGCCTGTATTTATCAAACAGAAGTGGCTACACCACGTATCCGCAATTTTGAACGTGTTGCAAGAAAGAAAGGGGAACAGCACGAAGGTATTTTCTATGACGACAGTGATGTGTTCAAAGCATTGGAAGCAATGGCGTATTCGTTAAAAACGCATCCCAATGCAGAAATGGAAAAGAAGTGCGATGAGTGGATCGATAAAATTGCAGATGCACAACAACCCGATGGTTATCTCAACACCTGGTATACATTGAAAGGTTTGCAGGATCGTTACACCGATATGAGTATGCATGAAGATTACAATGCAGGCCACATGATCGAAGCAGCAGTTGCATATTTCAATGCAACAGGCAAACGAAAATTTTTAGATGTATGTATCAAGTGGGCCGATCATTTTGATGCAATGTTTGGTCCCGGTAAACGTCATTGGGTAACCGGTCACCAGGAATTAGAGTTAGCATTGGTGAAATTGTATAAAACAACTAAGAATGAAAAATATTTAAAGCTGGCCGATTGGTTATTAAGCGAACGTGGTAAACGCTTAGCAAAAGGTTATACATGGACCGATTGGAAAGACACAGCTTATGCGCAGGATATTCTTCCCGTAAAAGAACAAACACAAATTACCGGTCATGCGGTTCGTGCTATGTATATGTATACCGGTGCAGCTGATGTAGCGGCACAAACTGGTGATGTTGATTATATGCGTGCTATGAAGAAAGTGTGGGAAGATGTAGTGTATCGTAATATGTATATCACTGGTGGTATTGGTTCTGCTGGAAGCAACGAAGGATTCAGTAATGATTATGATCTGCCAAATGAACAGGCCTATTGCGAAACATGTGCAAGTGTGGGCATGGTATTCTGGAATCAACGGATGAATGCATTAACAGGCGATGCCATGTATATGGATGTGCTTGAACGCAGTTTATACAATGGCGCATTGGATGGATTGAGTTTAACCGGTGATCGTTTCTTTTATGGTAATCCGTTGGCATCACGTGGACAGCATCAACGCAGAGAATGGTTTGGGACAGCCTGTTGCCCTGCAAATATTGCACGGATGGTGGCATCACTTGGCGATTATATTTATGCAAAAGCTGATGATGGTATTTATGTGAATTTGTTTGTAGGCAGTAATACGAGTATTCAGTTGTCCAAAACAAAAGTGGATGTAAAGATGGAAACAAATTATCCATGGGATGGAAAGGTGAGGATTGCAGTAAATCCGCAAGAGAAAAAATCAAAATTCAAATTACATATCCGTATTCCTGATTGGGTATTTAACCAGATTAACTCAGATGGGTTATATCGTATTACAAAAGACGATGGCGAACCATTGCACTTTAGCTATAAACTTAATGGTAAAGTATTTAAAGGCTCGTATGAAAATGGCTACCTGGCTATTACTAATGATTGGAAAAAAGGTGATATAGTTGAACTGGATGTACCAATGGATGTAAAACTTATTGAAGCAAAAGCTGAATTGAAACAAAACAATAATCGCATCGCTATACAACGTGGACCAATTGTGTATTGTGTAGAAGGTGCAGATAACAATAACAAAGCATGGAATATTGTATTACCGCCGAATACAAAATTTGAAACAATTGATTACAAAATAATGGATGAACCGGTGAAAGCATTAACAGCTGAAGTACCAGTTGTGCTTGTCGGCGAAGATGGCTTGTCGATCCGTACAGAAAAACGGAAGATCATTGCTATTCCTTATTACACATGGGCCAACCGTGGTAAAAATGAAATGCAGGTGTGGTTGCCAACCACTATTAAAGATGTAAAAATTAATTACTGATCTGAATAAGTAAAATGAAAAAAATAGTCTGCACAGTTACGTTATTGTCTTCGCTGCTTTTGTGTGCTGCACAATCGTATGTTCCTGAAAAAAAAAATACAAAAGTAAAAGTGCAACCTGTTGTGCCGCTAAAAGCATTTGCATTTCCGTTGAGTGATGTAAAACTGTTGCAGAGTCCGTTTGCAAAAGCAATGCAGCTGGATAGTGCTTACCTGCTTTCGTTAAGTGCCGATCGGTTGCTGTATCGTTTTTATGAAAATGCAGGATTGCCTGTGAAAGATTCTGTGTATGGTGGATGGGAGATATTAGGGTTATCAGGTCATACATTGGGGCATTATCTTTCAGCAGCATCTATGATGTATGTGTCAACAGGCAATATTGAGTTTAAGAAACGTGTTGATTATATTATTGCAGAACTCGAACGTTGTCAAGTTGCACGCAAGACCGGTTATATCGGTGCCATACCAAAAGAAGATTCCATTTTTGGTAAAGTAACGAAAGGAGAAATCAAATCATCAGGTTTTGATTTGAACGGTGGATGGAGTCCTTGGTACACGGTGCATAAAGTAATGGCGGGTTTGTGCGATGCATATTTGTATTGCAACAGCAACAAAGCATTGAAGCTGGTGACAGACATGGCCGATTGGACTTACAACACCGTGAATCATCTGTCCGATTCAACACGATTAAAAATGTTGAACTGCGAATATGGTGGTATGAACGATGTGCTGACGAATATCTATTCCTTCACCGGCAACAAAAAATATCTTGATCTATCGTATAAATTTTATGATGAGTTTGTAATGGACAAGCTGGCGCAACGTATCGATCCGTTGCCCGGTAAACACAGCAATACCAATGTGCCGAAAGCAATTGGCAGTGCACGGCAATATGAGCTTACAGGAAATAAAAGTGATCAAACAATTGCTTCTTTCTTTTGGGAAACGATGGTGCATAACCACAGCTATGTGATTGGTGGCAACAGCAACTATGAATATTGCGGCGAAGCTGGTAAACTCAACGATCGCTTAAGCGATAATACCTGTGAAACCTGTAATACTTATAATATGCTGAAGCTGACAAGGCATTTATTTGCGTGGCAACCTTCTGCACAGTTGATGGATTATTACGAGCGTGCATTGTACAATCATATTCTTGCTTCGCAAAACCCGGAGAATGGAATGATGACTTATTTTGTTCCGCTGCGGATGGGAACAAAAAAGCAGTTCAGCGATCAGTTCAATACGTTCACCTGTTGTGTTGGCAGCGGTATCGAAAATCATGCGAAGTATGCAGAACAGATATATAGTTACGATGGAAAGAATAATCTCTATGTAAATCTGTTTATTCCATCGTTGTTAAACTGGAAGGAAAAAAAAGTCCGCATTACACAAACGAATTATATCCCTGAAAGCAAACAGGTGCGATTTGTTGTGAATGCTGCAACACCAACTTCGTTCACACTCAAGATCCGAAAACCATCGTGGAGTGCTGCAACAACTGTTATCAAAGTCAATAATGCTTCGGTAAAAACGGAGACAGATGCAGCCGGTTATTTAACTGCCACACGTGTATGGAAAAACGGTGATATTGTAACAGTTGATCTTGACATGAATCTTTACACTGAAGCCATGCCCGACAATCCTAATCGCATTGCATTCAAATATGGCCCGTTGGTATTAGCCGGTTTGTTAGGAAAAGAAAAACCCGATCCTGTTATTGGCGTGCCGGTGTTGTTAACTTCAAATCGTAATGTAAATGATTGGATTCAGTCAACTTCTTCTTTACAATTTCAAATGAAGTCGGTAGGTAAACCATTTGATGTAAAACTCATTCCGTTCTATCAAACATACGATCAGTATTACAGTGTGTACTGGGATTATTTTACACCCGATGAATTTGCCAAACTGCAAGCCGATTATGAAGTGGAGAAAAAGCGTGTGCAGGAAATTGAAAACAAAACCATTGATAACTTCCGTGTAGGTGAAATGCAACCTGAACGTGATCATAATCTTAAAGCAACAGAACGTTCTTATGTAAGTGATGCAATGGACAGGATGGGCAGTGAAGCAAGAAGCAATAATTATTTCGAGTTTGAAATGAAAGTAGATGCATCAACA
>JAKFDY010000161.1:0-1568 GCA_036675885.1 Lacibacter sp.
AAAAAAGCTGATTCATTAATGACAGCAACAGGTGCAGTTGTTTATCGTCCGTCATTAACCGGGCAAGGGGAGCGGGTGCATCTTGCATCGCTTGAAGTTGGATTAAATACGCATATCACTGATGTGGTGAATATGATCTTGTTTGAAGATCTGCATAATGTAATTCTTATAGGGCATAGTTATGGCGGCATGGTAATTAGCGGTGTGGCCGATCGTGTGCCGGAACGAATAAGCAAATTAATTTATCTCGATGCATTTGTACCTGATCATGGAGAAAGTGTGGTGACTATGCAAGGCGCACGTGCCGATTGGGTGATGAAGATGGCCAGCAATGGTTACCTGATACCTGCCTGGGTAAAGCAGGGTCAGGCTCCACCAAAAGATGTACCTCATCCTTTAAAAACATTTACTGATACTATTTCGCTTACCAATACAAAACGGTTAAGCTTGCACACCACTTATATTCTTACCGTTGCAAAAGGCGTTGATGCTTCAACCGATGATTTTGCGTTGCATGCTGATCGTGCAAAAAAGAAAGGCTGGCCTGTTGTGCAGCTGGAAGCAGATCATAATCCGCAATGGTCGGCAGTGGAAGCATTGGTGGAATTATTATTGAAAGTGGGAAAGTGATTATAATATCGTTATGCCAGGGTTGCCAACCTTTTGAAGGTTGGCAACCCAGTTAAAACCTCATCATCAATGAAAGCTGCTATCAATACAATTTACGGTCCACCGGAAGTTGTGCAGGTTATGGAAGTAGAAAAACCTGTACAGAAAGATAACGAAGTGCTCATTAAAGTGCATGCCACAACTGTCAACCGAACCGATTGTGGTTTCCGCAGTGCACAATATTTTATTTCCCGTTTTTTTAGCGGTTTGTTCAAGCCGAAATTTAAAACACTGGGTAATGAGTTTGCCGGTGATGTAGAAGCAGTTGGTAAAAACATACAATCATTTTCAGTTGGCGACAAGGTATTTGGTTATAACGATGTAACATTTGGTGCACATGCGCAATACATAACCATTGCTGAAGATGCAGCAATTGCAACCATGCCGCTACATAGCAGCTTTGAAGAAGCGGCTGCTATTACTGAAGGCGGGCATTATGCCTTGTGCGATATACGTGCAGCAAAAGTGCAGGCAGGGCAAAACGTATTGGTGAATGGTGCAACAGGTGCCATTGGTTCTGCTGCAGTGCAACTGATCAAACATTTTGGTGCATCAGTTACGGCCGTATGCAACAAAACAAATATGGAACTGGTAAGATCATTGGGTGCTGACGCAGTGATCGATTATGCCCAGGAAGATTTTACAAAGCTTGATCAGCGGTTTCATTTTGTGTTTGATGCTGTAGGCAAGAGTTCGTTTGCAAAATGCAAATCCCTGCTTCATGAAAAAGGAATTTATATTTCTACCGAATTAGGAAAGAACAGTGCTAATGTTTTTCTTGCGCTCATTACACCGTTAACAGCTGGCAAAAAAGTATTATTCCCAATGCCAACTATCAGTAAAGCAGATGTTATTTTCTTAAAAGAACTGGTGGAAACTGGTAAATTCAAACCAGTCAT
>JAKFDY010000162.1:0-3279 GCA_036675885.1 Lacibacter sp.
GCTTGTCCAAAAAGTAACCAAAAAGGACCCCGAAAACCAATATACAGCCTGGTTTTCGGAATTTGCCCTGATTAAGCTATGCGCTACTGTAGTGAATTGCTGATGTTTTTTATTCATCATCTCAGGTGAAGCTGGTTGATGAATTGCAATGATTTCGATTATACACGACTTGTAAATAATACCACGTGTCTAAGTATACACTTAAAAAAATCTCACTCCGGAAAGTAAAGACGGGGAAGAATGTTGTGATCATGCAGCCGTCAAATTTGTATGAATGCAAGTTGGGCGATGATTGTTTTGTGGGTCCGTTTACGGAAATACAAAAGGGTGTTGTGATTGGCAAGAACTGCCGTATCCAAAGCCATAGTTTTATTTGTGAACTGGTAAGCATCGGCAATGATTGTTTTATTGGACATGGCGTACTATTCATCAATGATACCTTCAGTGATGGAAAACCTGCAGCCGGCGATCATAATAAATGGAAGAAAACAAACATCGGCAACAATGTATCCATCGGCAGTAATGCAACTATTCTTCCGGTGAGTATTTGTGACGGTGTAGTGATAGGTGCAGGTGCGGTTGTAACAAAAGATATCAAGAAGAAAGGAACGTATGTGGGGAATCCGGCGACGAGGTTGAGGAAGAAGAAAGTTGACAGGTAGTTAGATAAGTAAATAAGTAGATAAGTAGAGATAAGGTGAAAGGTTGACAAGTAGAAAAGAAAATAATTATGAATCATTTGAACGATACAACTGAACAATGGGATCTTGAAATAAAACCCAAGGCTTCTTTATTTGATCTGAGCTTAAAGGAAGTATGGCGCTACCGTGATCTGATGATGTTGTTTGTGCGCCGTGATTTTGTGGCACAGTACAAGCAAACTATTCTTGGGCCGTTGTGGCATATAATACAACCAGTGTTAACCACGCTCATGTTTCTTGTGGTGTTTGGTAAAATTGCCAATATTCCTACCGATGGCATTGAGCCTGTTTTGTTTTACATGAGCGGCATCACCATCTGGAATTATTTTTCCACCTGTTTAACGGCTACTTCTAATACGTTTGTGGCGAATGCAGGTATTTTTGGCAAAGTCTATTTTCCAAGGCTGATATTGCCCCTGTCGATTGTTATTAGCAATATGGTGAAGCTGGGTATCCAGTTTGGCATTTTGTTTTTAGCGATGATCTGGTTTGCGATATTTCGTGATATCCCTGTCCACTTTGGTGTAAACTGGTTGTTGATTCCTTTGCTCGTGATCATTATGGCAGGTATTGGTTTGGGGTCGGGTATCATCATTTCGTCGCTTACCACCAAGTATCGTGATTTTACTGTACTCATTAGCTTTGCCGTGCAGTTACTCATGTACGCAACACCGGTAGCTTATCCGTTATCCTTCCTGAAAAATAAATCATTTGCCTCTGTTATCGAATGGAACCCGCTCAGCCCAATTGTGGAGGGTTTCCGTTATGCTTTATTCAATACAGGCAGCTTTGATCTGATGTCGCTGACTTATAGCGCTTTGTTTATGCTTGTAGTGTTGGTGATCGGTGCTGTGTATTTTAGTAAAGTGGAGCGAACCTTTATGGATACGGTCTGATTATTGTATTATAAAAAAGTACCATTTTAACCTTTGAACATTCATTCCGTCTATTAACTATGCGAAAAATCCGAAACTACCTTCGGTTTGTTTATACCAGTCCGAGGTACCTTTTAATTCATGTATTATTCCTGTTAGCCATTCTTTTCATGATTGTTGAATCGCAACACGAGGATGCACTTTACTATAATATCATCCGGGTAAACCTGTTAAACAGCAAGGGGCAACCCGATACTGTGTATATACGAAACATCATGAAAACCATCAACAGGATGATGTATAACCGGCTGGCTGTGTTTCAGAATACGGAGGAGCTGAGTTTTAAAAACAGGTTGTTTCATTCCGTTGATGCTGATCTGATGTATGGTCATGGAGCCTGTGGGGGTTTTTCAAAAGTGCTGGCACGTTCTTTAAAACTTTCGGGTTATCACGTGCGTATCGGGCAAATGAAAGTAGATGGTTTGTATGGCGGACACATTATTGTGGAAGTGTTTTTGGCCGATGTAAACCGATGGGCGGTTATAGACCCCTTGTTTCAGCTTACGTTTACAAGCAGAAAAGACGGTTACTGGGCCAACTTTAATGAAGTGCGAAGCAACTGGGCCCACTACCAGACGACTGTACCACCGGATTATGACAGTCGCTACCGTTATGATGATGTTCGGTATACCAACTGGGAAAAAATTCCACTGGCGGGTCCATTTTGTTATGCTCTGCTTAAAACTTTACTGGGAAAAGAACGAGCTAATGCCATCAGCCTGCGTGTGTGGATATTGAATATGTATTATACCTATCTTTTTGTGACAGGCATAGCTTATTCCCTGTTTATTGGGGCAAGTGTGCGACGTTACAGGCGTAAGCACCGCATGGTAATTTCAATGCAAACAGCCTCCCGGAAAACAGCTTAAACAGTTTAACTATTATCAGCAATATCATCCTTCCTGTCCGTTTGGCCCATCAAGTGGAAACAATGCCCGTTTTGTACAGTTACAAACCATACTACATTTTCCAAAGAAAGCAGGTTAACGTTTGACGGGCGGGCCCGTATCAACGAAAGAAATACACATGAGTAACTCCATTATAAAAGTAGAAAACCTCTCCAAGCAATACCGTTTGGGCCAGGTGAGTACCGGCACGTTAAGCCACGATGTAAACCGCTGGTGGCATAAAGTGCGTGGCAAAGAAGATCCCTATCTCCTTATTGGCGAAACAAACGACCGCACAACTGTTGGCAGCAGCGACTATGTGTGGGCCCTGCGTGATATTAATTTTGACGTGAAGCAGGGCGAAGTGCTGGGTATTATTGGCCGTAACGGCGCCGGCAAAAGTACATTGCTGAAAATTTTAAGCCGCACCACGGCACCAACTACGGGCAGTATCAAGATCAAAGGGCGGGTGGCAAGTTTACTTGAAGTGGGCACCGGCTTTCACCCGGAGCTGAGCGGAAGAGAAAATATTTTCCTGAACGGCGCTATTTTGGGGATGACAAAAAAAGAAATTGCCCGTAAGTTTGATGAGATCGTGGCCTTTGCAGGTGTGGAGCGGTATATTGATACACCGGTGAAACGATACAGCAGCGGTATGTATGTGCGGCTGGCTTTTGCTGTTGCGGCCCATCTTGAACCTGAAATTTTAATTGTGGATGAAGTGCTGGCCGTGGGTGATGCGGAGTTTCAGAAGAA
>JAKFDY010000163.1:0-2097 GCA_036675885.1 Lacibacter sp.
GAAAGCTGCGAGGTGCGTACCGCCCTGTGTTGTAAACTGTCCGTTTACAAAAGAGTAATATTCTTCGCCGTATTGATTCTCGTGTGTAATAGCAACCTCAATATCCTCACCTTTTAAATGAATGATGGGGTAACGCAGTTCATCTTCATTCGTTTTCCGTTGCAACAGATCGAGCAAACCATTCTTCGATACATACTTCTTGCCATTGAAGTTGATCACCAATCCCGCATTCAAATAACAATAGTTCCAGAATTGGTTATCGAGATACTCGTGTATGTAGTGATAGTTTTTGAAAACACTATTATCAGGAATAAACGATACTTCTGTACCGTTGCCTTCAGTTGTTTTCTCTTCTTTATGTTCTTTGGTTAAAATACCTCTTTCAAACTCAGCGGTTTTCTGTTTGCCTTCACGAAAAGCAGTTACTTTAAAATACTGGCTCAATGCGTTTACTGCTTTTGTACCCACACCATTCAAACCAACCGATTTCTGAAACACTTTACTATCGTACTTGGCACCGGTGTTGATCTTGCTCACTACATCCACCACTTTACCCAATGGAATACCACGGCCATAGTCACGAATAGTTACCACGCCTTTTTCAATGGTTACATCCACAGCTTTACCATAGCCCATGGTGTGTTCATCAATACAGTTATCCAACACCTCTTTCAGCAATACATAAATACCGTCATCGGCACTGCTGCCATCGCCCAGTTTACCGATGTACATACCGGGACGGAGACGGATATGCTCCTGCCAGTCGAGCGTTTTAATCGAGCTCTCGTCGTAATCAAACAGGTTCTTTTTTTCTTCAGCCATGCTCAGTTTATAGTTTATAGTTCTCAATTTTTTGTTACCGGCAGCAGTATGTCTATTTTGCTGCATTGGCGTCGCACTCTTGTACTTCTGTTCAATATTGTACAGAAGTACGGCGTCGTAACTCGTACTGTGTTATTCGTACTTCCTTTCCCGGAACGGGCAAATATAACAAAACACATCTCCCCTGCCATTCCCTTATTTGTTCACAACCCTGTGAATAATTTTTGGCCTGTAACTGATTATTTCTCAATTTCGCATCACTAAAAATCACAACCATGGACAAAAAGATTTATACCCTGCTTACCATCTATATCGTTTACCTGGTAATTGCATTGTCAATGGTATTATCATCCGGTGCACAGAAAGTGCTTACCGCACTCATGTTCGGTGGTCTTGGTATTTTCGTCTTTTTAGGTGCTTACCTCATCTGGATGCTTAACCGCAAGCACGAAGAATAATTCTTAAGGCATTTATCTTATTATAAAACTGAATTATTAGGTTCAGCCCTAAGCAATGCTATGTTTTTTTGCTTATAGCTAAAGGCTTATGGCTAACAGCTTCTTCTTATATTTACCCCATGAAAACATACTTATCCTTTATCCTATTCCTCGTGGCCATTAGTGCCAATGCCCAGCAACAGCAAGAAGTTTATAAACTCGACAGTTGTTTGCAATTCGGCGCAAATCCATTTGATGATATTTATGTTCGTGTGCAACAAACGGCCAAATGGAAAGCAAAAAAGCCCGGTCTTGAATCGCATATCGAAAAATTCTTTGATCAGTACACTCAAAAAAAAGCAGGTGGAAAGATCACCATCAGCCTGCTTATTGACAAGGATGGTAAAGTATGCACCTACGAGGCCCGTCCCAACAGTAACGTAAGACCCGACTTTAACCAGCTCAAAGCATGGATGGACCAATACCCCTGGGAACCGGCTATCCAAAACGGCCAACCCGTTCGCTCCATAAAAATCCTCCAGGTGAACTTTGAGGGCAAGAAAATATCGGTTGTGGAGCTGGATTAACTCCAACCATCTGGTTTTCAATCGGCCACATTAATTTTTTGTAAAAGAACCTAATCGGGTAGTTTTCCGGTTGTCTAAATCGGGGAAATGATGCTACATTTGTTTCAACACTAACCTGGTACTACAACCCCCGATTCCATCTCAAACTGCCCATTTAAATTCGCCAGAACAGTATTGTTGAAGTTTTAAAATTTGTGAAGTATGTACACGTATGACTTGTTGGAAGCCGGTTGCAATTACCTCATCCAGGA
>JAKFDY010000164.1:0-3396 GCA_036675885.1 Lacibacter sp.
GGTGGAGCTATTGATAAATTATTTGATAAGTATGGACCGAAAGAGGAAGATGATTTTTTGGATTAAATAACAAAGCCGCTCCTTTCGGAACGGCTTGCTTTCTCTCATGCTTGATTACTTATTTTAACTGCTCACGGGCAATAACAATCTTTTGTATTTCACTTGTACCTTCTCCAATAGTACAAAGCTTACTATCTCGATAAAATTTTTCAACCGGAAAATCTTTGGTGTAACCATAACCGCCAAAAATCTGAACGGCATCGTTACTCACTCTCACTGCAACCTCACTTGCATAATATTTTGCCATTGCTCCGGCCTCCGTCACTTTTTCACCCCGGTTCTTCAGATCGGCTGCTTTCATAATGAGCAATTCAGCAGCGGCGATCTCGGTTGCCATATCTGCTAATTTAAAAGAAATTCCCTGAAAATTTGCAATAGGCTGATCAAATTGTTGACGTTCCTGTGAATATTGCAGGGCTGCCTCAAATGCACCTTTCGCAATACCAAGCGACAGGGCAGCAATGGAGATACGTCCCCCATCTAATATTTTCAAGGCCTGGCGGAAACCATCTCCCACTTCACCCATCCTGTTTGTATCTGGTATACGGCAGTTATCAAAGATCATCTCCGCAGTTTCGCTGGCACGCATGCCCAGCTTATTTTCTTTCTTGCCTGCTTTAAAACCTGCTGTTCCTCTTTCAACAATAAACGCTGTGGAATTGCCACTTTTCCTCGGCTCGCCGGTTCGGGCAATAACAACAGCAACTTCAGCACTAATACCATGGGTGATCCAGCATTTCGTTCCATTCAACACCCAATCATCACCATCTTTCACAGCTGTTGTTTGCATATTACCTGCATCACTGCCGGTATTCGGTTCTGTTAATCCCCATGCACCAATCCATTCACCGCTTGCAAGCTTGGGTAAATATTTTTTCTTCTGTTCTTCATTCGCACAGTAAAGAATATGTCCTGTACAAAGTGAGTTGTGAGCTGCAAGACTTAACCCTACCGAACCACAAACTTTAGCTGTTTCCACAATGGCGGCTACATATTCGTAATAACCAAAACCGCTGCCTCCATATTCCTCCGGTACAAATATGCCCATCAATCCAAGCTTACCCATTTCCTGTAAAACATCTTTTGGGAAATGCTGGGTTTCATCCCACTCCATCACATGTGGTTTAATATGTTTGTGTGCAAAATCCTTTGCCACTTGCGCTACCTGTTGTGTTATTTCATTTTGTTTAAAATCCATCGTCTGTGTATTTATTCCTGATCTGCCCTTAAAACAAGTTGAGCCATGAACTGACTATCAAACCAGCACCATGACTCAACTGTTTTACATGTAGCAATCAATCGAAACGGCACTGTAAATATAAGTGACCGCTAACATATGTTAGCGAAAATGAGCGAAATTATTTTTCGCTTATTTTGCTGTAAGATAAGGACTGATTTTCCGATAAAGTACACCATCAATAGCACCTATCTTTTGCAGATCGGTAATTGTGGAAAAATTACCATGCTGGCTCCTGTATTGCACAATGGCGTTAGCCACTGAGAAACCGATATAGGGATGTGCTTTTAACTCGTCAATTGTGGAATTGTTCACATCAATTTGATTGATGGATGAACCGCTGAAACGTAATTGCTGTTTCACTTTTTGGAAAACAGAATCGGGCAACCCAAATGTTTCGCCCACTTGATCTACCGAAACAAAACCACCAAGCTTTGTACGAAAGTTAACGATGCGTCTTGCATAAGTTGAACCGATTCCTTTCAGCTGTTTCCAGGTGGCTGTATCGGCATGATTAATATCAACCACCACTGCATTGTATTCTTTTCGCTCAGTTTTAATTTCAGTTGAAACGGTTGTTTGTGCAGTGATTGTTTTTGTTGATGATTCAATTTTAATATAGGGCAGCAAGCGTTCATACTCATCGGTATGCAATCCATAAATACGTTGCAGGTCTGCAGGTTTATAAAACTTCCCGCCTTTGTTTCTGTAGTTGAGAATTGTTTGAATGGTTTTATCACGCAAGCCTAAACGTTTCCACTCTTCTGCCGTTGCTGTGTTAGGATTGAAGGAAAATAATTCGCCTGCTGTTTTTTCCCGTTTATGTTTTTCAAATCGTGATTCTTTTGGTTGATACAGATCGGCATCAGAATAAGAAGCAGTCGTGTGTTCATTTTTCTCAGGTATTATTTCTAACGCTGCCAATTCACGTTGGGCAACTGTATCAACAACCAGTTCAATGTCATCTTTCACAAGAAAAGGGAAGATGGTGGGTAAAAGGGAAAACAACAACGCCAATAAACCAAGTATGATAATGGCATTACGTTCTTTTTTGGTGAAGGAGAAATATTCCTTCACCCATTTGGTTTGGGTAAACTGCATACCTCTAAAATAGCAGTTGAGCAAGTAAAATGAAATACTACAAAGCGGGTAGTTTCTTATAAATTCAGCACTAATCCATCAAAACCCAGATGAATACCTGAGGGTAATTCTTTAGTAACCGCTGCGTGTAAACCTAATTGATGACTGATATGTGTGAAATATGCTTCTGGAACTTCTAATTCCTGCACCAGTTCTATAGCTTCGTCAAGATTATAATGAGAAATATGTTTCTCTTTTCGAAGGACATTCAACACCATTGCCTTACTGCCTCTGATCTTTTGCTTCTCGTTTTCTTCAATATAATTCGCATCGGTGATATAGGTAAACGGTCCGAAACGAAATCCATACACGGGCATTTTCATATGCCAAACCAACACAGGTTGAATAAGCAGATCATTCACTGTAAATGGTTCTTCAGTGATCGTATTCAAATCGATTTCAGGAACACCCGGATACCTGGTATCTGAAAACGCATAATAAAAATCACGACGCAGCGCTTCTTCTGTGAGATAATTGCAATACACTTCCATCGGTTTTTGACTGATGTAATTAAATGCACGTACATCATCTAACCCTGCAATATGATCTCTGTGTGGGTGTGTGAAAATGATGGCATCAACTTTTTTGATACCAAGCCGAAGCATCTGGTAACGGAAATCGGGGGTTGTATCAACAATAATGGTTGTTTCTGCTGTTTCAACCATGATACTGCTGCGGAGACGATTGTCTTTGGGATCAGCTGAAGTACAGACTTCACAATCGCAACCGATCATGGGTACACCGCCACTGGTGCCTGTTCCTAAAAAAGTAATTTTGATGGGAGGATAACTCACGGAACGAAAATAACGAATGTAATGAATGATGAGTGATGAATAATGAGTTAAGTTAGCCTTATTCTTATACTCATCACTGATTACTCATCATTGATCATTGATCCCTCATTCCTCATTTGTGGCCTTTGCTTTGGCTTCTGCCAATGCCATTACTTCTTCATACAA
>JAKFDY010000165.1:0-5501 GCA_036675885.1 Lacibacter sp.
TTTGCAACATAAAAAAAAGGGGTAACTACCCCCGATATTGAAACAACAGATTTTTAACCTGTAACCTTTAACTATAAAGGGTTACAGCATTTTTAAACCCGACTTTAGTCGGACAACAATGATAAAAAATAATAAAAATGAAATATAAAAAAACAATTGTAGCTGCTTTTATAAGCTGTTTAATGATGAGCAAATTATCAGCGCAAAACCCAATCATTAAACACATATTTACAGCAGATCCATCGCCGATCGTATATAAGGACACCCTGTTCTTATACACAGGTCATGATACTGCATCTGTAACTGCCACCAACTATAAAATGCCCGACTGGCATGTGTTTTCTACAACCGACATGAAGAACTGGAAAGATCATGGTGCATTACTTTCACCTCACACATTTTCATGGGCCACCGGCGATGCGTATGCAGCACAGTGTATTGAACGGAATGGAAAATTTTATTGGTTTGTTTCAACGTTTCATAAAAAAGACAGCGTTAGTAACGGTGGCGCAGCAATTGGTGTTGCTGTATCCGACAGGCCAACAGGACCTTTCAAAGATGCAATTGGAAAAGCACTCGTGATCAACGAAATGACAACTGATAAAAAACATGCATGGGATGATATTGACCCAACCATGTTTATAGATGATGACGGACAGGCTTACATGTTCTGGGGCAATGGAAGTTGCAAGTGGGTAAAGCTGAAAGAAAACATGATTGAATTGGATGGGCCGATTGGAGTGCTTAGTATTAAAAATTTTATAGAAGGTCCGTGGATATATAAACGTAAAGGATTGTACTATCTTGTTTACGCAAGTGCAGGCACTAAACCCGAAATGATTGAATACTGTACTGCAACCAGTCCAACAGGTCCATGGGAATATAGAGGCATTATACAGGAAAACGTGCCAAACAGTTTTACTACTCATCCGGGAATCATCGACTACAAAGGAAAATCTTACTTCTTCTATCACAATGGTGCGCTACCTACCGGTGGAAGTTACCGACGCTCTATCTGTGTTGACTATATGTACTATAACGAAGATGGAACTATTCAGAAAATCATTCAAACAACAGAAGGTGTTAAACCAATCAAGTGATGAGAAAGAGCATCATTTAGAAAATGTATTGCATTAAAAAATATCAATTAAAATGATTAAGAGATTCATCTTCGTTTTTGGAATAGTTATTGGCAACGTGGCAAATGTATGTGCGCAACAGAAGCAGGCACAAAATCCAATCATCTTTGCAGATGTGCCGGATATGGCAATGATTCGTGTAGGCAATAATTATTACATGAGCAGCACCACCATGCACATGAGTCCGGGAGTACCCATCATGAAGTCCACTGATCTTGTAAACTGGAAAATGATTGGATATGTATATGATACATTGGTGAGCAATGATGATATGAACCTGGAAAATGGAAAATCCACTTATGGCCGTGGTTCATGGGCCAGCAGTATCCGCTATCACAAAGGCACGTATTATGTTACAACCTTTGCAGCAACAAGTGGCAAAACACATATCTACAGCACAAAGAATATTGAAAAAGGCCCGTGGAAGCATCAATCCTTTCAACCAAGTCTGCATGATCATTCATTGTTTTTTGATGATGACGGCAAAGTGTATATGCTGTATGGTAACCACAAACTCATCCTGGTTGAATTGAACAAAGATTTATCCGGTATTAAAGAAGGCGGCATCAACCAGGTGGCTGTAGAAAATGCAAGTGCGCCGAGTGAAAAAGTTGGCAAAAGTGGTTTGGGAGAAGGTTCACAACTGTTTAAAGTAAACGGCAAGTATTATCTGTTCAATATAACATGGCCAAGAGGAGGCATGCGTACTGTTGTGATTCACCGGGCCGATAAATTAACCGGTCCCTGGGAAGGCAGAATAGGGCTACAGGATTTAGGAGTTGCACAAGGTGGATTGATTGATATGCCCGATGGAAGATGGTTTTCTTATTTGTTTCGTGATTATGGTGCGGTGGGGCGTATTCCTTATCTGGTTCCTGTTAAATGGGAAGATGGATGGCCCGTGTTAGGGGAAAATGGCAAAGTACCTGCAACACTCAACTTGCCTGCAAGCAAAGGTTTGATTCCGGGCATTGTAGTTTCCGATGAGTTCAATCAAAAAAAAGGTGAAGCTGCTCTTCCGCTTGCCTGGCAATGGAATCATAATCCTGATAATCGTTTTTGGTCAGTTACTGCACGCAAAGGTTTTCTTCGTCTTACAACCAGAAGAATCGACAGCAGTTTTCTTTCAGCAAGAAACTCGTTGACACAACGCACCATTGGTCCTGTTTGTACAGGCGCAACGTTATTAGATGTATCAAATATGAAAGACGGTGATTTTGCAGGCCTTGGTCTTTTGCAAAAGAACTATGGCCTGGTGGGTGTTAAAGTAAATGGTAACAGTAAGGTGATTGTAATGATTAATGCAAGTACAGGAAAACCTGTTGAAGCAGAAAGTATACCATTTACTCAAACAACGGTACACTTTAAAGCTGAATGCAATTTCACCGATAAAAAAGATGTAGCAGATTTCTTTTATAGCCTCGATGGAAAAAACTGGAAGTTAATTGGAACACAATTAAAAATGACGTACACCCTTCCGCATTTTATGGGTTATCGCTTTGCGTTATTTAATTATGCGTCAAAGAATATCGGCGGGTCGGTTGATTTTGATTATTTCAGGATCAGTGATTTAATAACTGAAAAAAAATAATAAAGAAAGATTCATTAACTGTTGACTAGGATGTTTCGCATTAATACAAGTAAAATGAAAAGAATAATTACAATATGTCTGGGTTTGTTTAGTTGTACAAATAGTTTGTTTGCACAAAATCCTTTTATCAAAAATCAATTTACAGCAGATCCATCTGCCCGGGTTTTTGGTAACAGAGTTTATGTTTATCCATCGCACGACATTCTTGCAACTGAAGGTAAAGGGCGCATTGGTTGGTTTTGCATGGAAGATTATCATGTGTTTTCTTCAGACAATCTTACAGACTGGACAGATCATGGAATGATTGTAACGCAAAACAAAGTGCCGTGGGTAAGGCCCGATAGTTACAGTATGTGGGCGCCGGATTGTATAGAGCGGAACGGCAAGTATTATTTCTATTTTCCAACAGCAGCAAAAGATACGGTGGCGTATGGCAGAGGATTTACAATAGGTGTTGCTGTTGCGGATAAACCTGAAGGCCCGTTTATTCCGGAAGCCACACCAATACGTGGAGTAAGGGGTATTGATCCGAATGTTTTTATTGATAAAGACGGTCAGGCTTATCTCTATTGGTCGCAGGGAAATATTTACGGAGCAAAGTTGAAACCGAATATGCTGGAGCTTGAGTCGGAAGTATTTACACTCGGCGAATTGCCAACAAAAGGATTAAAAGAAGGTCCGTACATGTTCGAACGTAATGGTATTTATTATTTAACCTATCCGCATGTAGAAAATAAAATTGAGCGGTTGGAATATGCAATTGGTAATCATCCATTAGGTCCGTTTAAAGTTGCGGGAGCTATTATGGATGAATCACCAACTGGTTGCTGGACAAATCATCATTCGGTCATTCAATTCAAAAATGAATGGTTTCTTTTTTATCATCATAACGACTATTCACCAAAGTTTGATAAAGCACGTTCGATCAGGTTAGATAGCCTTTCATTTAATTCAGATGGGACAATCAGGAAAGTAATACCTACGTTAAGAGGTGTGGGTGTAACAAAAGCTACTTCTCAAATTCAAATCGACCGGTTCACGCAGTTGAGTATGGATGGAGCATCAATTGCATTTCTTGATTCGCTGAATACGTTTAAAGGATGGGCAACAGTTTTTAACAAGCCTGGAGCATGGGTGCAATACAATAGTGTTGACTTTGGAAGCAAACAGTTAAAAACAATAACTGTTAATGCCAGATCTGCAAATGGCGGCATATTGCAGGTGCGCATTAATAGCAGCGATGGGCCTGTAATTGCAGAAATAACAATACCCAAAAATAATGAATGGAAATTGATACAGGCACAGGTAAGGAAATTTGAAGATGGAGTTAAAAATCTGTTTGTGATTTTAAAAGACGGTACACAAACAGAAGCAGACTGGATAAGTTTTAAATAATAAACAGGAGTGTAGGGTGAACATAAAAGAAAATATAGTGAAGCAGTTTTTTTTTGGCAGGTGTGATGAGCGTAATGCATTCTTATGTCCTGCAGGCAACAGGATTACAAACAATCATGATAACAGAATAAAATAATAGTGATTATTTTCCAATAGAGGGAAAGATAAGTCTGCAGAATTTTTAAAACAAGAAATCTGCTGTTAATAGTGTGTAAACTCTTTTCTGTAAGCAGAAGCTGTGGTTTGTTTTAACTCTTTGAATTTTTTGCTGAAATGAGCCCAGCTGTTAAATCCACTTTCGTAACAAATTTCAAGAATCGGCTTGTCTGTAGTAGCCAGTAATTTGCAGGCATGACCAATACGCAGCTCCTGCAAAAAATCGAAGTAGGTCTTCTTTACATTTTTTTTAAAAAAGCGGCAAAAAGTAGGGATGGTCATATTAGCGACCTCTGCAATCTCACTGAGTGTAATAACATGCAGATAGTTTTTAAAAGAGTAGTTTAATATGGTATCAATTGCAGGGTTAATTTGTTCTGCTGCATTGGAAAAGTTGTGTGTATGTACAATATATTGTGTGGAGCTGCTGATTTCCTGAAGACAGGTTAATAAACTTTGAATACGGAAAAAATCTTTGCCGTCTTCGAAGCTGCGGATGAGGCTGCTGACATTTGTTTTAAGTAGCTTTCGTAACTGTATCCCATCATTTCTCTTCAATAAATTATTGATTGATTTTAACTCAGGAAGAGAAAGGAAGGTTTGTCCGAAGATTTCTTTCCGGAAGTGCAGCACTGTAGCACTGGCGATCATTTTTGGATGTTGTTTTCTGAACCAGTGTGGGATGTTGCCGGCAATAAAAAACACATCTGACTCTTTATACTCACCAACGTAATCGCCCATCAGTAAAGTGCCTGATCCTTTAGTAATTAAGATCAATTCGTATTCTTCATGCTTATGCCAGTTGGTTTCAAATACAGGGGTACGGTATTCACGGCAAGCAAAGGAATTCTGACTGTCAAAATGGACTTTCTGGATAAGCGTCTTCATGAAATATCTGTTTTAGTTACTATATTCTCATGTTTAGTACCGTAAGTTAGTAGAAATTGATAAAATAACAGATATTTTAATAAAGATTGCAGTTGCCTGTTGAATGGGTTGTAAGCACCTTTGATGCCCAAACGCTTGCAGTTATGTTATTATTAGGAATAGATATTGGCACTTCATCTATAAAAGTTTCAGTTGTTGATGCACAAACGCAAGATCGTATTGTGTCAGTAAGTTATCCAGAAACAGAAACAGAGATCATTTCAAAACAACCGGGCTGGGCTGAACAAAACCCCGACACATGGTGGGAACATACGCAGCAGGCAATTTTAAAA
>JAKFDY010000166.1:0-2261 GCA_036675885.1 Lacibacter sp.
GATGGGAGGTACAATTGCAGTAAGCAGCGAATTCGGAAAGGGAACAACCTTTCGTGTGCAGCTGCCATTAATAATTGCTGAAGGGGCTCCTGTTGTTACACAGGTAAATGAGGGAATAAAGAATCGTAACGACGATATCAGTGGTAAAAAAGTATTGGTTGCAGAAGACAACGAGATTAACCAGAAAGTAATTATGCATATACTGCAACGGGTAGGTATAAGTACCATTATTGTAAATAATGGTAAAGAAGCAGTTGATTTGCTGGAAGCAGGTGAGGAGTTCGATCTGATTATACTTGATCTGCAAATGCCAATAATGAATGGGTTCCAGACAGCTACTTATATCCGCAAAAAACTGGAAATAACAGTTCCTATTATTGCCATGACGGCGAGTGCACTGCGAAATGAAAAAATGCGATGCTTTGAGTTGGGGATGAACGAATATCTTACCAAGCCTTTTGTTCCTGCAGATCTTTATACTGAGTTGCGTCGCTTCTTGCTTGCGCAACCATCAACAGGTAAACAGTCTCAAACAAATCAAAACCAACAGCAGGGAGCAGAGCTTTATAATCTTTCCCATCTCTATGAAATGGAAGACCAGGAATATTTCTGTGAAATATTGCAGTTGTTCCTCACTACAACTCCATTGATGTTAAATGAAATTCATGAAGCAACGCTTTATGAAAACTGGGATGAAGTGCACCACAAAGCACATAAACTAAAAAGCAGTCTTGGTATTCTGCAAATGAATTTAATGCTTGGGCTGATTTCAACAATTGAATTACAGGCAAAAGAAAAGCAAAACATTGAACGTATACCAGATGGCTTAAAGAAAGCAACTGATTTGTTTGAGCTGATACGCCCTATGATTGAAGCAGAACTTGAAAAAGCAAATCAAATAAATACCTGATATTAATTAACCAAACCTGAAAAATCAAAACATGAAAATTTTAGTAGCCGAAGACGAACCCATCATGCTTAAAACAATCGCATTGCGTTTACGCAAAGATGGCCATGATGTAATTGTTGCTGATAATGGCCGTGAAGCCATGGAGCAGATCGATGCGCATGATCCGGACATGATCATTACCGATATCATGATGCCTTATTCATCCGGTCTTGAAATTGTTGGTAAAGTAAAAGCTGTTGGCCAGCGTAATGTGCCGGTGATTGTGCTAAGTGCAATGGGGCAGGAAAATGTGGTAGTGGAAGCATTTAACCTTGGTGCAGATGATTACATTACCAAGCCATTCAGCCCGAACGAACTTTCTATGCGTGTTAAGCGGTTAACAAAAATTGCCTCATAAAGTGCGGTCCGGTTTAAAGAAATTCATTTTCATTAAAACAGAGTAGGTAATTTCAAGTTAAGCGGGTTAAATTAGTTGTATGGAAACGGGGTTCAATGTGGCTGCACCGCAAATAATGCTGGATGTATTTATACAACCAGTGCATCTGATGCTGGCCATGTTCGTTTTCATTGTGATCATTGCTGGCGTTATCTTCTTTATTTTATTATACCTCATTCGTCGAACGGCACGCAGCTATCGTCGTGCACAATTACGGGAAATATACAGCGAACTCATTAGTGAACTTGCTCTTTGCGAAACCGAAGATGAATTGCAGCATTTCATGTTTCAATCAACTACAAAAGAGCAACTGCAGCTTTTGCTTAATGATACTTATTCAAGAAAAGTACTTATTACTGAATTGTTGCGAACAGTTAAGAGTATGAGCGGTACAGCTGCTCTCAATATCTGTTGGTTTTACGAACAGGTGGGGCTTGATAAGGATTCGCTTGCCCGTTTGCAACACGGTGCATGGCATGTAAAGGCAAGAGCTATCCAGGAATTAAGCGGTCTCCGTCAAAAAAAATACATCACCCGCATTTACCGTGTTACCAACCACCCCGATGAATTGGTGCGTAATGAAGCAAGAACTGCTGTGGTAAAACTCACGGGGTTTGAAGGCCTGCGTTTTTTAGATGTTATCAGTTACCCGTTAACTGAATGGCAGCAATTGTGTTTGTTGTATGAGCTTTCGCTGCACAACAGCCAGTCTTTTGAACAGGCGCATCGTTGGTTACAATCGAAGAATAACAGCGTTGTGGAGTTTGCACTGAGGCTGGTGGAAGTATATAAGCTGTATGAACTTTATCCAAATGTTATCGCTTGTTTAAAACATTCATCAAAGATGATCAGGAAAAAGGCGATTGTGGCATTGAAAGAAATTTATGATCCTGGTGCAAATGAATTACTGGTTAC
>JAKFDY010000167.1:0-10018 GCA_036675885.1 Lacibacter sp.
CATCTCACTCAAACCTCAACGCCTTCACCGGACTCATCTTCCGCACCAGCAACGAAGGAATAAACAGAATTAAAAAGCTCACCACAAACGTTACCACATTAATGAGTACCACCTGCCACCACAACACACGAATAGGTGCAGTGGATACATAGTAAGCACTTTCATCGAGTTTAATAAAACCGGTTGTTTGCTGCAGCCAGCAAATACCAAGACCAAGTAATGTACCGAGTGTAAGACCAACCACTGCAATGATCAGTGCCTGGTTCCAGAAGATCACCTGCACCTGATTGTTAGTAGCACCAGTGGCTTTTAGCAACCCGATCATGCGGGAGCGTTCGAGAACAAGAATGATGAGACAGGAAATTAAATTGATCACCGCTACAATACACATGATAATTAAGATCACCGTTTTGTTGGTGCTTTGCAAAGCCAGCCAATCGAAGATGTTGGGATAAATTTCACGCAACGGTGTGCTGAACCAAACAACAGGCAACTCATCGAGCAACTGGTTGTTGGTTTTATAATCGGTACGGTAATCTTTTAAGGTTACTTCATAACCACCGATCTGCGTGTTACTCCATCCGTTTAACCGTCGGATGAGGTTCATATCAATAATGGCAAATGTTTTATCGTACTCTTCAATCCCTGTTTTATAAATACCGCTTACTGTAACAGGCCGCACACGTGGAGCCGTACTGTTGTTATCAATAAAATAAATGAGAATACCGTCGCCCACTTTTGCATTGATCTGCTTGGCAGTGTACGTTGAAATAACGATCTGGTTATTCTGCACACTGTCGTCAAACTCCAGCCACTTACCTTGCTGCATAAATGGTTGCAGTCGTTCTTTGGAGAATTGTTTGTCCACTCCTTTCAGCAAAACACCTTCAATGGTTTCGCTTGTTTTGAGCATGGCCGATTTGGTGGCAAATGCATCCACCAGTTTTACATTGGGATGTGCTTTGAGAGTATTGTACACCGTATCATTTTTCTCAACAGGCAACTCTTCCGCTAATCCTGATACAGATGATTGCTGTTGCTGCACCCGCAAGTGTCCCCAAAAGCTGAACACTTTGCTGCTTACTGTGTATTGAAAGCCTTCCACAAATGCAAACGCAAGGATCATCACCGCAACGCTGATGGCTGTGGCAGCCGCCGACAACCGGATGATGAACCGTGAAAAAGATTGGTTTCGTTGAAAAACCAGGCGACGTGCTATAAACGATGCAATGTTCAAATCTTTATCTTTGAAAGGCTGTAAAACTAATGGTTTCTGTTAATAAAGGTTGCCAACCTTGTACGGGGTTGCAGATTTTTTCAGCATTTTACATGAAGGGTGGCAACCTTGCAACAAACAGAAGCAACTATTTCCACCTGTTTTTAATCTCTGTAACAGCAGGTTTTAAATTAACGCGTCATGCAACAGATAAAACGCCTTTTTGCTTGTCTTGTTATTGTTTCTTTTTTCAGCAGTACTGTTATGGCGCAGGAAGCCGATAAAATTTACAAGAGCAATATCCGTTCGGTAAAGTTTCATGTAAAAGGCGATCAACTCAGCTACCCGATTATACGTCTTAACAGCGGCGACCAGCTTGAACTGCATTTTGATGACATGGATGCTGATGTAAAATATTATTCTTACACGTTCACCCTTTGCAATGCCGATTGGACACAGGCCATGTTGAGCCAGTTCGATTACATGAAAGGCTTTTCGAATGTGCGTATAAATACCTACCGTAACTCTTCGCTTGTACTTACCCGTTACACACACTATACTGCCAACCTGCCCGACCGCAATACTACTCCAACACGTAGTGGCAATTATGTGCTGAAAGTATTTACCAATGGTGATACATCGCAAGTGGCATTCACTAAACGGTTTTTGGTGATCGATCCAAAAGTTACGGCAGGCGCAAGTATTGTGCAGCCGTTTAACTCAGGCGTTTTCAGAACACATCAAAAAACACAGTTCAGTGTAAACGTGCAGAACATCAAACCCACAAATATTTTTCAGCAGATCAAAGTGGTGATACTGCAGAATTATCGCTGGGATAACAGCATCAGTAACCTGGAGCCAACTTTTATCCGTCAGAATATACTTGAGTATAATACAGAAGCACAGGCACTGTTTCCGGCACAGAAAGAATGGCGCTGGGTTGATCTCACAAGTTTTCGTTTACAAACCGATCGTGTAGAGAAAGGTGATTATACCAATACCGGTCAAACACTTTTTATTAAACCTGAAGGCGAACGGAAAGATCTGCGTTACATGTATTACCGAGATTTCAATGGTTTTTACCAGTTGATGAATATTGAACAGAACAATCCTTACTGGCAAGGCGATTATGCAACGGTGTATTTCCGTTATTCAACTCCCGACCGTAAAGCAATACCGAACAAAGATTTGTACTTATTTGGTGAACTCACCAATTACGAATTAACTGATGCCAACCGTTTGCAGTTTAATGCTGAAACAGGTATGTATGAAACCAAACAATTTCTAAAGCAGGCGTTGTACGATTATATTTATGTAACAAAAGATAAAACCACCAAACAGATCAGCACTGAAGTAACAGAAGGTAATTGGTGGGAAGCAGAAAATACTTACACGATCCTTATTTATTACAAACCATTGGGCGGCCGTGTTGATGAATTGGTTGGCATGACACAGGTTAATTCATTAGCGAACAGACCAAACTTCAATAACAACCGGATATTGTAAAGCGTGTCTGACGTCTCGAAGAGCGTCTGACACATTTATAAAGTATGAAACAATTGTGCAACATGCGTTTATTAAAAAAATCTATACTCAATTTCTGACGAAGTTTTAAACAAACTTTAAACTTTCAACTTTCAACCTTCAACTTTTCTCTCATTCCCTTATCTTTGCGTCGGCAGGTCTTGCACGACCAGCTCCTGCTGAACTCCCCCAGGGTGGGAACGCAGCAAGGGTAAGCGGTTGTAGCGGTGCGATGTAAGTAACCTGCCATTTTTTTCTTTTCCTGTTTGAAGATGTCCCTGACAAACGAACATTTTTCATCTTCAAAAACAACCAAACATTACGCATGAAATTTTTCATTGACACAGCAGACCTTTCACAAATTAAGGAAGCAAACGAATTAGGTATTCTTGATGGTGTTACTACCAACCCATCGTTAATGGCCAAAGTGGGCATTAAAGGAACTGATGCAATTATGCAACACTACAAAACCATTTGTGAAATGGTTGATGGTGATATCAGTGCAGAAGTAATCAGTACCGATTTTGCAGGAATGGTAGAAGAAGGTAAAAAGCTGGCTGCTATTCACCCGAACATTGTGGTGAAAGTACCGATGATCAAAGACGGTATCAAAGCCTTAAAATATTTTAGTGATAACGGCATTAAAACCAACTGTACCTTAGTATTCAGTGCAGGCCAGGCGATTCTTGCTGCAAAAGCAGGTGCTACATATGTATCTCCGTTTATTGGTCGTATTGATGATGGCGGTTGGGATGGTATGGCATTGATTGGCCAGATCGCTAACATTTATGCACTGCAGGGTTTTGAAACAGAAATTCTTGCTGCATCTATCCGCACACCATTGCATATTATCCAGGCAGCTGAGTTAGGTGCAAATGTTTGTACCTGTCCGCTGGATTCTATCCTCGGTTTGTTGAAACATCCGTTAACTGATATTGGTTTGGCGAAGTTTTTAGAAGATGCAAAGAAGTTTCAATAAGTAAACTCCTTATACATAAAAAGCTCCTGTTACCGGGAGCTTTTTTTATGCATTGTATAGAGAAATGAGGCTACGCTGAAAGTTTTTCAACATCCAGCAATTCATTATCCTTGTTTTCAATAAACTGTTTTCTATAACGGGCAACCTGCGTCCAATAAATAATCCAACATATTAATGCTCCCAAACCGAAGAAGAAACCAATAACAGGCATCAGGCTTGCAATAGCTAGGAGCGCATAAATATTACCGATATCTTTTGTTGGTGTTGGTTGACTATATGAAATATTTAACCTGTCGCACTCTTGCCTGATGGAATTAGCTAGCTTGTTAATGACCACAAACATCCAAAACAAATTAAAGAGAGGAATAAGCAACAACCAAACCTGTGCCGGTGCAAACCGTCTGTTTTCAATTGAAATTTGTTCTGCAGTTCGATAAAGAGTCAGTAGAAAGAAAATGTACGGTACAAGAAAGACAAGTAAAAAGACAAACTGAAGAAGACCACCAATCATAGTTTAATTTTAAAGGAAAGATAATAATCGTTTTCTTAAATCCTTCACTCCTTCCGTAGCAGGTTTTTCAATAGCAGTTACATTCTGTATCGCTGATGTATAAGGAATCTTTTTATCAACAATAAATTTGGGAATGGCATCATTGGCCACCGTAATTAATCCGGCTGCGGGATAAACAACCAATGATGTACCAACTACTGCGAAAAAATCGGCTTGTTGCACAACAGGAATTGCTTCTTCAATCATTGGCACCGCTTCTTCAAACCAAACAATATGCGGACGAAGCTGTGCACCATCTTCCGCTTTATCGCCTAACATAATATCGCCTTTAATATCGTAGATCAAATGCGTATCACGTTCGCTTCGCATTTTAAATATTTCCCCATGCAGGTGCAATACATTGCTGGAGCCGCCACGTTCGTGCAGGTCATCAATATTTTGGGTAATGATGGTTACATCAAAATCGTTTTCCAATTCTGCCAAACCATGATGAGCTGCATTAGGTTGTGCAGCTAATACATCCTTTCTTCTGAAGTTGTAAAAATCAAGCACCAGTTGCGGATTTTTGCGCCATGCACGTGGCGTGGCTACTTCTTCAATTTGATAACCTTCCCACAAACCATCGCTGTCACGAAAAGTTCGCAGGCCACTTTCGGCACTGATGCCTGCGCCGGTAAGGACAACTAGTTTCTTTTTCTGCATGAGTCAACTATAAAACATGTTACTTTTTGCAAAAAAAGCAGCCATCAGGCTGCTTTATGAAATTCAATTTTATTGATTGTTGGCTCATGCCATTTGCCAAATATCTCTTCCACCACTTTAAACCTGAATTGAAAAACCTGTATCAACTTTGCTTTTACAAAAAGTGAATTTGCAATAGTTCCCAGGAACCCAAGTGGATTACGATAGTGCACAACATCCGTCATCTCAATTCCACCTTCAATTATTTTGGAATGATGTTGATGATGCCATAGTTGATAGGGCCCATAACGTTGCTCATCTATAAGATATTCCTTGTCTTTAACCTGCGTAATCTCCGTCATCCAATACAAAGGAATACCTAACAGCGGGCTTACATTATATTCGATGATCTGGCCAGGGTAAGCTTTATCGCCGTGGTGCTTTGAAAGGACTTTAAAGCCCATATTCTTTGGAGTGATTACCTGTAGATTCGCCGGATTTGAAAAGAATTCTCAGGCCGTTTCAATATCAACAGGTATTTTTTGCACTGTCTTTAATGAAAACGTAGGCATGTTTAGTTATAAAGATTATTAGCGATCACGATTTCGGGATACTCATTTTCTTCACTCGCCCATTGGTATAAGAGATCGCTGCCAATAGGTTCATAAATATCCCTTTTAAACGGATCTGTAGGTAGCTCTTTCATTGGCACGAGCACGAGAAAATGTGGTTCTACATAATCGTAATGCTTATCTACCGTTAACCCTTTTACCTGAACATACTTATAACCCTTGCTTTGCAACTGATCCAATGCTTTTTTGTTGAATTCGATTGTGGCACTCCGGGCTTCTGCAATTCCTTTTCGCATGGTGATTGAATTATGTAATGAATAATAAACGGGAGGCGAAATTGTTCGCTCAGCAAGGGACTTTAACGAATGTTGATCGAACGATCGGCTTCCAAAGTTACGAATTCAACAAACTATAACTTTCATAAAATTGAACGAATGATGGGAACGATTGCGTAAGCAGCCAAACAGTTGTTAGATGAAAACTTTTTTACATCTGCAATCTTCAATACGAACAAACAAGTGTAAAAACAGAGTAAAAAGAAATAGAAAACAGGCCCTATAAAAGAATTGCCCTTCAGACAAAGCATCAGACAGAAAACAAAAAACCCGCCTTCAGTTGAAGTGCGGGTAAAAAAAAATTTGCCCACGAAAGGAATCCCCGCCTGACCAAGTCATTCGGGCAGGGAACCTTCACATCCTTGCGAATGCAAATAATTCGTCAACCAACGTTTACCCGCTGCTGATTTCAAGTACTTTTCTCTTAACCTCGCAGAAGCCCAATCAGGATGCGTTTCAGTATAAATAATTTTCCAGGGGCGATGCCCCTTTGTAAATCTGTTTTTTCCAGCATTTTGTTCCGTTAATCTATGTTCAGCATCTTTTGCCATGCCTGTATACCATGTCTTGTCAGTTAAGCTTTCTATCACGTAAACAACAATAATCATGTTATAAAATTAAACATGCAAAAAATCCTGTCAGCCGATGGCGTCAGACAGAAAACAAAAAACCCGCCTTCAGTTGAAGTGCGGGTAAAAAAAAATGTGCCCACGAAAGGAATCGAACCTTCACATCCTTGCGAATGGCAGATTTTGAGTCTGCTGCGTCTACCAATTCCGCCACATGGGCATGTAATAACTATTTTTTAAGAACTCACCCAGCCGGCTCAAGCCTTTTTACCTTAACGGCAAACGGCTTTCCTTTGGGGCTGCAATATTACAGAATCTTTGCTTTCGCATGAAATTTTTTATGCGTTATCCTTTTTCTTAAATCTTATATTGCAAGCCCTTAAACGATTGAAATGCTTACGATAGGACTTATCAGAGAAGGAAAAACACCAGCCGATAACCGTGTGGCACTCACCCCTGCCCAATGCAAGTGGGTTCATAAGAACACCAGCGATGTGAAGATCATCGTACAATCATCGCCCCAGCGCTGTTTTACCGACAAAGAATACCGCTCAGCCGGAGTTGAAGTTGTTGAAGATATGAGCCATTGCAATGTGTTATTCGGTATTAAAGAAGTGCCTGTTGAAGAACTGATCCCCAATAAAACATATCTCTTCTTTTCACATACAAAAAAAGCTCAGCTGCATAATCAACAACTCATGCATGCAATGGTCGAAAAAAAGATCACACTCATCGATTATGAATGTTTAACGCATGATGACGGACAACGTATCATCGGCTTTGGTTTTTTTGCGGGTGTGGTGGGTGCTCATAACGCTATGATGGCTTTTGGCAATCGTACAGGTGCGTTTAAATTAGGACGTGTGGGTGATGTGCGTGATTACCGCCAGCTTATTCATACTTATTTTGGATTGAAGCTGCCGAAGATAAAAATTGCTATAACAGGTAGTGGTCGTGTGGCACATGGTTTACTGGAGATCATGAACCTGTTGGGTGTAAATGAAGTGGAGCCATTCGATTATTTACATCGTCAATACGAATACCCGGTGTATGTGCATTTGAAGGGTCGTGATCTGTACGAACGAAAAGATGATGGCACGTATAACCGTGACAACTTTCACGAACACCCGGAAGAATATAAATGCAGCTTCTCTCCTTTTGTAAAGCAAACTGATATTCTGTTGAATGGTGTGTACTGGGATAAATCCATCCCGTCGTTGTTTTCATTGGATGAGTTTCGAAATGCATCGTTCAAAATTCAAACCATTGCTGATATTACCAATGATACAGGTGGTTCTATTCCCATCAATATCGGTGACTCAACTATTGCAGATCCTGTTTACGGAGTTGATAAAGTTACTTTACAGAAAACAGCGCCTTACTTACCCACTTCAGTTGATGTGATGGCTGTTGGTAATTTGCCCAATGAATTACCAAGAGACGCTTCCCGTTATTTTGGTGAACAGCTCATTAAATATGTATTGGAAGATTTAGTGAAAGGTGGCTCTACGATTATAAACAGGGCAACCATGTTGAAAGCAGGTGTACTGACAGATGAGTATGATTATTTGAAAGAGTATGCAGGTGTGCAATGAGGTACGAAGTAAGAGGTACGAAGTACGAACTGTCCTATGTGTATCATAAATACAAATAGTAGTCTTTCAACAAATGCACAAATTCATTTGTATATTGATTGCTTTCATCTTTGATAGCAAGTTCTTCAAGAGTTGGTTCTGTTTTCTTTCTGTTGAACAATAACATCGATCGGAAATAACCATGCAGTACACTTTGTTTTACCAGCACATGCGTTTGAAGGTGAAGATTGACTGCATTCGCCAATTCGATCAGTCGCACTGCACGCATATAGGGAAGCAACACAGTAAATCTTCCATCTTCTGATAAATTTTTATCAACAATAGTTATTAATTCATCCAACTTTAATCCTTCATCATGCATGGCTATATTCCTGTTTGCAGCACCAGATTTTAAATCACCTTCATAAAAAGGTGGATTAGAAATGATAAGATCATATTTTTTTGAGAAATCGAATTGCTTAACATCAGCATGAAACAATTGCAATCGTTCTTTCCAAAGTGAAGCTTCAATATTTTCCTTTGCCTGTTCGTACGATGGTTCATCAATTTCAATTCCATCAATCAAAGCATCAGATTTTTGTGCAAGCATCAACATCAACAAACCAGTGCCTGCGCCAATATCTAAAATGGTGAATGGTGAGTGGTGAGTGGCGAGTGAAGGAGGGTCGGTTCGTACCTCGTACTTCCTACCTCGTACTTCTTCTGCTATCCACGCCCCAAACAAACAACTATCGGTGCTTACTTTCAAAGCAGCTTTTTCCTGCTGTACTGTAAATTGCTTGAATTGAAAATAGTTGTTAGGCATGAAGAATGAGTGATGAGTAATGAATGATGAGTTGGTTAACCTTCAGTTGAAATGTACATTCAAAGCTGTTCTATGCAGAAAGGCCCGGCCTCCCTCTCCTTTGGAGAGGGAACGAGGGTGAGGTCTCACCATTCCGCCCTTGCACTCGGCTGCACACTTAATGAAGCAAAATCATTTGCCAGGAATTTATGATATCCTGTAATAGCAATCATGCCTGCATTGTCGGTGCAATATTCAAATGAAGGGATGAAGGTTTTCCAATGATATTTTACACCCATTTCGGTAAATGCTTTGCGTAAACCACTGTTGGCACTAACGCCACCTGCTAAACAAATTTGTTTAATGCCTGTTTGCAATGATGCTTTCTTTAGCTTGTTGAGCAAGATTGAAACAATACGTTGCTGAACGGAAGCACAAATATCATTCAGGTTATCTTCAATGAATTTCTTTTGTTCATCTTCACTTGCTAAAAACTCTTCTTTATAAACCAGGCTTGTTCCGGCATTGCGAAGGAAATAAAGAATGGATGTTTTCAACCCGCTGAAACTAAAGTTGAGATCAGGTATTTGTGGCTCCGGAAATTTGAAACGATCAGGATTGCCGAGTTGTGCATACTTATCAATCAACGGACCACCGGGATAAGGAAGACCAAGCAACTTTGCTGTTTTATCAAAAGCTTCGCCTGCTGCATCATCAATGGTTTCACCAAGCACTTTCATTTGCGTAGCACTTTCGCACAACACAATTTGTGTATGTCCGCCACTTACAGTTAAACAGAGAAAAGGAAAGGAAGGTTTTTCTTCAGGGATCAAATTCGCCAATATATGCGCCTGCATATGATGCACAGCAATCAATGGAATATCCAATGCAAGTGAAAGTGATTTGGCAAACTGTGTACCCACCAACAAAGAACCGATCAAACCCGGTGCTTGTGTAAAAGCAACTGCATTCAGCTGTGTTTTATCAACACCTGCTTTTTTCAATGCCTCATCAACAACCGGTACAATGTTCTGCATATGTGCACGACTTGCAAGTTCGGGCACCACACCGCCATAATGTTCATGCACAGCCTGTGTTGCAATTACATTGGAGAGAATAACACCGTCACGACAAACAGAAGCCGATGTTTCGTCGCAGGAAGATTCGATAGCGAGGATTTTAACCCCTACACCCCCTGAAGGGTGCTTTCCATCATTTGAATAAATGTTGAGCATTTGTAAAAAAGATGAGC
>JAKFDY010000168.1:0-2036 GCA_036675885.1 Lacibacter sp.
CAGTTACTTGGTATCTGTAATGAAATGAAAGTGATGAAACCAGCAACGCTGAAGAAACGAATGAAAGAAGAGTTGGAGAAAGCGATGGGGTATTATTAATCTACTGCCAGAATTTCCACCAGGGTTTATTAGTCCCAAGTTCTGAAATAACGTCTTTTACTGTTTTTTGCTTTGCTTCTTTTTTAAGAGTTAACCAAGTAAATTCGGAGTAGCTTAACTGAATTGTAAGCCCAAGTTGTTTGCAATAGTTGTCGATATCTTCAAAGCCAAAGAGATATTCTATTTCACCATCAAATTCTTCTTTTGTACCTGGCTCTTCGCCTTCAAACCACAAACGGTTGCCAAAATTTACAGACTTAAAATCATCACTATAGCAAAATTCAAGCTCTCTTAGTTTTAAACCATTCTCGTACAATGCAAAGTAGTAGTAGCTTGAAACACTTTGAGCGCCTGTAACAATAACCTTTGTTTCAAATTTTTGCGATAATAAAGTTGACCATTCAGATAATTTGCTAAAGGAATTGTGTACAACGGTCACCCAACCCTCTTGCGTTTTTCCAACTACTAAGTAAGTAGGGTTTGTATTTTCGTTTGCTAGATAATATTCATGTAGGTCGTTTGGAAATGTACCGGAGAAGGCATCCTGAATGCCTGATAGCTCTTTGAGTTCTTGTTCAATTGCAGTAAGATCATCGTATTGAATATAAAATGAAGTCCAGGTTGCCATAGTGATTCAGATAAAAAATAAATTTACAGTAACAATTTCATGAATCAAAAGCATCGAGTGAATTTATCGTTTTATCTTCCGCCAATCCCAAGGGGCAACAGGATTCTTCAAACTCCACAGTCCAGCTTTTTGCTTTCGTGCTGATAACTCTGCATTCGCCAGTTCTTTATTGGATGAATATTTTTTAAAATGCCAGGCCATTCCTTTTGCAATCAACTCTTTGTTGATCCACAGTTTCTGTTCAGTATATACTTCAGCAATCTTTCGTTTGTTACGATCAACATCAGTAACTACTACGGTTAATGTTTGATTACTGCACAATTTGCCAAGCAACTGTTTCGAAACATTACCAAAGTCCTGCTTTTTTTCAGGTGCATCAATACCAGCCAAACGAATACGATGAGTTGTTGTTCCAACTAAAAGATCAAACGTATCTCCATCAATAATGCGGACAGCTTTTCCTTTTAGTGTGTAAACGGGAGGAGCTGTAAAGGCCAGCAACGGCAACAGCAAAAAAGAAAGCAAAACAAAACGGAGCATATAAGTATTCATTCAACAGCTTAAACGACTTAACTGATCTTTTGTTTTTGCAGAAATAGATTGTACAGCCGAACCTTCAGGAAGATATACCGCGTCTCTTTGTTTTCCACTAAAAATAGTCAGGTTCTCTTCGCCTTCAACTTTTATTTGCGCAAGCGCTCCTTTATTGAATGCTCTGAAGATAGAATGATCAACAAGAGTAAGCGAGCCAGGTACATCACATTTAAACTCTATGATGGCAGAGCCGCCGGCAGGAATAGCGGTACTCTGGACATTTTCATTGATCAGTGTGCCGCCTTCAACGTAAACTTTGTCGAATATTTCACCTATAACATGGAATGAGGAAATCAGGTTAGGACCAATATTACCAACATAAAGCCTAACGGTTTCACCTACTTTCACTTTCATTGCATTATCACCCATGTTAGCGCCTACAGCGCCATTAAAAACTACATATTCTGGTTTTTCATCAAGTGCCTTTTGCATATCAAAGGAAGTTAAACCAGCCTTTCCAAATTTTTCCTTAGTGTAAAACTCACTTTGCATTACATAAAATTCTTTATCTACAGCCGGTAATCCTTCTTCAGGTTCTACCAGAATAAGACCATACATTCCGTTTGCAATATGCATCCCCACCGGGGCTGTAGCACAATGGTAAATGTATAGCCCTGAATTTATGGCCTTAAAAGAAAATGTGGATGTATGACCCGGGGCTGTCATAGAAGCTTCCGCTCCCCCGCCAGGTCCGGTTACAGCATGAAGGTCAATA
>JAKFDY010000169.1:0-26263 GCA_036675885.1 Lacibacter sp.
TGTAAGGTTTAAGGAATACCCAATACCATAAACTCAATCCCTCCCACCTTAAACCTTACACCCTAAACCTTTAACCCTTATCCCTTATCTTAGCAACACAAATAACGTTTGTATGCAGATCGTTCAACAGGTTTTATTTGCCCTTTGTTTTGCCGGAGCTGTTTGGTTCTTCAGCAAAAAAATAAAAGAGATCCACCGGAATATTCTTCTTGGTTTGGATGAAGACCTGACGGACAACTCCGGTGTTCGCTGGAAGAATATGTTGTTACTGGCTTTTGGTCAAAAAAAAATGTTTAAGAATCCATTGGTAGCAGTAATGCACCTGTTTGTGTACGCAGGTTTTGTGATCATCAATATTGAAGTATTGGAAATTGTGTTGGATGGAATCCTTGGAACACATCGTTTATTTTTTCCACTACTCGGTTCTTTCTATTCTTTCCTGATCAATTCATTTGAAGTATTGGCATTGCTGGTATTGGTATCCTGCGTAATCTTTCTTGTGCGCAGAAATGTGTTGAAATTAAAACGCTTCCTTAGCAACGATCTTAATGGCTGGCCACGCAGCGATGCAAACTATATTCTTATTACTGAAATTGTATTGATGACGTTGTTCCTGACAATGAACACAGCGGACCGAGCTTTACAATTGAATGGTGCTGATCATTATCATGATACCCGCAATTTTGTAATCTCCGGTTTATTTGCTTCTTCATTAGCTGGTTTATCTGAAACATCACTGATCGCTATTGAACGAAGTGCATGGTGGCTGCACATACTTGGTATTCTTGCATTCCTGAATTATTTACCGTGGAGCAAACATCTGCATATATTACTTGCATTCCCTAATGCTTGGTATGCACGACTTACCAACATGGGTGAAATGACAAATATGACTTCGATTCAAAATGAAGTGAAATATATGATGCAGCCCGAACTTGCACCAACAGATGCAACTCCCCCATCAAAATTTGGAGCGAAAGATGTGTTTGATCTCAGCTGGAAAAGTTTGCTTGATGCGTACAGTTGTACCGAGTGTGGCCGATGCAGTGCTGCCTGTCCTGCAAACACTACCGGAAAATTATTGAGCCCACGAAAAATAATGATGAGCACCCGTGACCGTTTGGAAGAAGTAGGTCGCAACATCAACAGCAATAAGGAATTTCAACCCGATAATAAAACATTACTGAACGATTATATTACTGTTGAAGAATTACGTGCCTGTACCACCTGTAATGCATGTGTTGAAGAATGTCCTGTAAGTATCAATCCGCTTAGTATTATTCTTGAACTGCGTCGTTCCTTAATTATGGAAGACAGTAATGCACCCGGTGAATGGAATGCGATGTTCAGCAATGTTGAAAATAATTTTGCTCCCTGGAAATTCAGTCCTGATGAAAGGGATAAATGGGCAGAAGAAATGAAATGACGAGTTAAGTTTCATCAAAAATTTATAGATGTCGATACTATTTTATATTGCAGGAATATTATTCATCATTCTAAGCTTTCTGTATTTGTACAATGTAGCACGCTTTAAGAAATGCGGATTTATTGGAGGATTGTTGATATTTATTTTCACCACTCCTTTTTTTGGTTATTTTATTGTTGAAATGCTTCCAATGAAACATCAAAAAAAATGCAACTGGTGCGGTAATAAAAATATGGAAACAGAATATTGTGGCGTATGTGGCAAAAATGAAAACGGTGATGTAATTAAAAGAAGCTAATGAATATTCTTCTCCAACCCACCTGTTACTTCTTCAGGATGTTCTAATTGATGAATTGCATCTTTCTTACGGAAGATGCGGTACACCTGAAATAAGGCAGTAAATAAAAACACACCTCCAATGATCCAGTTCAGCACATGTTGACTGGCATTTAACCGGTCGACTAATAATCTTCCTCCAAAAATAAAAATACAGTTGCCCGCAAATGTGCCCATACCAATTCCAATGATATAGAAATTATAATTGCCTGCTTCGGGTTTTAAAATTTGTTTGGTAAACAACACCGTACTCCAACCAAACCAGAATGGAATCTGCACCGGGTTAATAAGACTCATGGTAAACCCAAGCAACCCACGATGCATGCCGCTCGATAAAATCACATTCTCTCCAACCGATGGATGCGCCGCAGCCCAAAAACTGGATATTGCAAGCGCCAGCACAATAATAAATGTGACCCACTCCAGTGCCTTTAACAATTTTTCCTGCCTGCGTACCCAATCCATGGCCACAAGCGAAAGACGTACATAAATAATTTCGGCTGTTAATGAACCGGCAGAAAACCAGAGCGCAGGCGAAATACCATCGGTAATACCGATCTGCATTGCTGCAATATTAAGTGTTCCAAGAGGCAATGAACCAAGAAAACTGATGATAAAGCCCCACATAAGGATTTTTGCAAACTGTGGCATAAAACAAATATAAAGGCTTGAAGCAAATGAGCGATTATAATTTTGGAGCAATTGCATCCAACGCTGCTACATGCAGGTTGTTACTGCGAAACATGGCCTTCGCTTCTTTCAGTGTCATGTAAGGATGGCCTTTTGCATGATTCTGTTTACTGATGCGGTATAAAATAAACCAATGCCTGATGATCTCCTTCCATGCATAGAACAACGAATGTTTCGGATCGTACATATGTGTTGGATCACTGCCAGCACCGTTGAGTTCAATAATATGAAAATTCTTTCCTTGCCGGAGATCTTCAAAATCGTTGTACATCACATCCAGGCGGCCATAATGAAATCCATCGATCTGCCTGCACACAGCATCAATATTTTTAATGAATTCAGCATCTGCTTTGTATGTCCAGTCAACAAACTTCGAACCTCTTGCATGGTTGCCATAAGGTGCCAGAATCAGTTCTTTTCCTTTTGGTAAAACCTGCAGAATATCTTTTCCATACATCTGTTTCAATGCATCTGTTTGCAGAATATAACGTGGCTCTTCTAAAATGAGTTGATATAAAGTTGAAACGCCATCACCAACAACCCTCATTGGTTCTTTTGCCACAATACCTGTAACCATGCCTTCAGTTTTATCGGGCATACGATAATAAAAAACACCCACTTCATATTTGTAAGGTGAAAGTTCCTGCACCATGTAATCAACCGTACAGACCTCTGCATAATGTTTTAGCTCATCAACAGAGTTAACTTTCTTCACCGCCTTTCCCTGCATACCGATGACGGGTTTTGCAATAAGCGGGAATTTGAATTGATGTGTTTGAATTTGTTGCTGAATAAGCTCGATGCATGTTCCTGCAGGTACAAAAAAGAATGCAGGATAATATTGTTTCGGTATGAGCGGATAAATATCCTGTTTTGGTTCCATTAAAAAACCACCGTGCATAATGGTTGGATTAGCAGCCGTAAAAAAAAACTTACCGCCTGCTCTTATACAAAGCATGGCAAAGATGGGATATATCCATCCATACACTGTAGTGAAGCTCCAATACTCCCAATGAAACAGGCGGATAAAAAACGGGTGATGCGTAAACAGTTTAGACAGACGCATGCAACGATGAAATAGAATGATTGAATTGCTGAGTTGAAATTTGATTACTGACTAAATCATGATAATGCATATGCGATACTTCCTTTTGGCGATGCAGTTGAGTTATACTTACTGTGAATAATTCATTGCTCCTGTTCATCAGCACATCATTCTGCTCATCCCCATCACCGGCAAAACGATGGAAATGCAAAATTTCTTTACTGCCGATAGTTGTATATTCTTTCAGAAAAACTTCAAACCAGTTTTTTCTTTTTTCAATTATATCATCTGTATATAAGGTAGCGGATGACCAGATATATGAAGATGCTGCATTTAGTTCTTTGATTGCTTTTTCCTGACCATCCCACCTTGTTTGAAATAATTGATTGGCCTGGCGAATAACGAGTGTGAATGGCTCAATTTTTTGCAGATGAATTTGTTCAAATGCAGAAACAGGTTGTGGATGATCAAACACATCCAAAAAAATCAACCCCCTGCTTTTACGATAAGGTGGATTGTAATGATGATTAACAAGACCACCATTCAGTAACACCATTGCATTCCCATTTTCATGCAATGCCATCCATGTGCCACCTGCGTTACCATCTTTTGGAAACAACAAATTACCACTGGCAAACTTGTACCATTGTGGTTGTTCTGCTTTTAAGCGTACTTTTTTTTCATCCCTGTTTGATGTCAGGAAAAAAGAATCGTTGTTGGGTATATAAGTTACTGTGCACATTGTTCCCGGTGACGGATGGTGGAAGTTGCAATCCCGAAATGCTCTCCTACCTGTTCTTTTTTTAATTCTTTTAATCCCACACGGATCAATGCCATGTGGTGTACTGTATGTTCAAGATTATAAAGTAATTCACGGTTATAGTTGGTTGTAAGATGAAGTTGTTCGGTTGCTGTTTCATCATACACACCTGCAAGCTGCAACTCTATATTCTCCTGTTCAACAGACGATGCAATATCACCCAACAGTTGCTTTGCAAATAAAGGATCGGTTTCAATACGCACATCCCGTTTACGATCATCATAACAAACAGTTCCACTTGCATAGCCAGCCAGCAAACATTGAAATAATTCAATAATATGCCGTGTATGCTGACCAACTGATGAGCCAGACAAATTTTCTGATGGAGTTTGGTATTGCTCAACCGTTAAATGATCAATTACTTCGCTCAGCTGTTGAAAAGATGCTTTGATTGCATTGTATAACTGCATAGATAATTTGTTGCTTTTTAAAAATAGTTATTTTTTAGTGAGTATGTTCAATTTCACTTTTAAATCGTTGGAAATTGTATTTTTCCCACCTACCCCAAAATCACGCCGCTTGATACTGAATTCGCCTTTAAAGCGGTAAGCCCCTGCTTCCGGAGTAACTGTAAAAGGGAAACTGATGTCCTTCGTTGTTTCTTTTATGGTGAGCCTTGCAAAAATTACGTAGTAACCGGGTGTAACAGATTTGGTCACCTTTACAGATTCTAACTTGATCCTTGGATAAGTTTTCACTTCAAAATAATCATCGCCACGCAAATGTTTATCTCTTGTGCCATTATCGGTATCAATGCTGGCTGCATTTACTGTAACAGCAAAGGAAGAAGCCGACAGGTTTTTTTCATCAAACAAAACGGTTCCTTTTAAACCATTAAGCTTTCCTGTAACCTCAAACCCAAGATTACTGATCACAAACTCAACTGTTGACCCCTGATCAACAGGCATTAATTGCTGTGCATTTGCAGCAAGCATCAATAACAACGCTCCGGCTGCAAGCAGGTATTTTCCTTTTTTCATACTTATACTTACGATTTTTTTAGCAGCACTGAGCTGAGTAGTGTTCTTATCTGCGATTGATAAACAAACAACAATATTGCCGAGCTGATAAAAACAAGCAGGGAATAAATGAACAACAGCCCACCATCGCCTTTTACTTCAATTCCGAGTTTGGTAAAATGAAAGAATAACGCACCGCTCATTAAGCCGATGGCGAGTAAAGCACCAACTGCTGTTGTGCGTGGAATCAACATGAGTATTGCAGCAATCAGTTCCATTACACCTGTGCCGATACGACCCCATGGCTCCATGCCAATGGTTGAAAAAATATAAACTGATTCCTCACTTGCAGAAAATTTAAAAAAGAGTGTTTGGAGTAAAATAACTGCCGCAAGCAAACGTAATACCCATAAAACAATAATTAATGGTTTCATGATTGACATATTAAATGATGTGATTAACAAATTAATGATAAAGCTTTAGCCAATTAGCATCTGCCTTTGGTTTCAATACCTGTTCGTTCTTATTCCAGGTTTTGAGTGTGTTGTTAAACCTTTTGTTATAGAAAAGATAGAGTTTGCTATTTAAAATCTTAAACGTTTCGGGATCGATCTCTACTTTTTCACCTGTTGCGCCCATTGCATACGCACACCAGCCACCATATTGCGGCTCATATTTACCCGGATTCTTTTTGAATTCTTCTTTACTGGCAGTCGATGAAAAATGATAACGGATACCTTGATAAATAACAGCCAACGATGATTCTCCTTTTATTGCCTTTCCACTAAAATACGCAACTACATCATAGCCCTGCACGGCTAATCCTTTTTCGAGATTAAATGACTGTATGCGCTTTTGATCCTGTGCTGAGCTAACAAAAACTGCTGAAAAGAAAACTATGACTAAAAGAAACTGCTTCATTATGTTGATTTAATGAAACAAAATTATAATATGCCTGTTGCGCTCTATGTCGCTCAACTGACAGACAAACTCTTTTGCAGATTTTTAACGGAAGGTATTTTAATTACCTGCCGGGTAACAGTCAGGAAACCTGCTGTTTCCAATTCGTTGAGCATAGTGGTTACTGTTTGCCTGCTGCTGCCAATAAGCTGAGCAATATCTTCATGGGTAAGAAAATTCTGAATAGTGTATTCTTCTTCATTGGTGGTTTCACCTTCTTCACGTGCAAGCATTACTAAAAAATTAACCAGCCTTGTTTTTACATCTTTGTTTAAAAGGTTCAGTAACCGGTTTTCAAACTTTCGGAGTTTCTGACCAACCTGTTTTGTATAATGAAAACCAATGTTTGGTTTTGTTTTGAGTAAACGCTCAAAATCTTCAATGTTGAATGCGCAAAGTGATACATCAGCTTTATAAGCCTGTGCAAATTCGCCATTAAGATTATTACGTTCCAATGTAAACTGTCCAAACACTTCCCCTTCACGAATGATCTCTTTAATTACTTCTTTGCCTTCTTCATCAATATAACCGATCTTGATAGTGCCGCCTTTCAGGAAATAAAGTTTGTTGTGATATTGAGAATCGAAATAAATATACTCGCCTTTGCTGGCTTCAATAAAATGATGATCAAGATGAAGCTCTTCGTATTCCTCATCACTGATATGAGCAAACAAATCGTAGTTGCGTATCAGCAGAAACTTTTGATCGGTACTCATAAATTGAATTATGCTTAAAATTAATCATATTTCTGCAAGAGCTTAAAGTGCTGCTGCGATTGTTTCAAAAACTTATAGCCACGTTGAAAACTCCAGTAGGGGGATCCGTTTTCATTATTATACTTACTGATCTCGTATAGTGCTTTCCAATGTTTTAAAACTTCCCTGTAAGCTTCGCCCAAGGTCATATTACAATCATAAATGTGGTTGGGCTCTGCACCACATCCATTATACTCAAGTATAATAAAATTCCTGCCCTTTTTCAGATCTTCAATACTGGTTGTTTTAATATCGTATCGGCCGTAGTAAAAATGTTTTGAATAATGACTCATCTCGTCAAATACTTTGTGCAGGTCTTCATCAATCTCATTCCGCAGGTTGGTAAAATGTGCACCACGGTTATGATTACCTGCATACGACAGGTAAAAAACATGATCCTTTTCAATAACCCGGTCGAAACGATGTGCATGACGATGCTGCATTTCAAGGATACGGTGTTTAGCACGTGGATGGTTTCGTATCAACTGCTGCAGCATGTCTGTGCCATTTCCAATTACATGTAACAGCTCTTTATGAATAAAACCACTTACTGTTCCTTTTTGTGCTGATGGGTGACGGTAATAAAACACACTCACTTCAACCGGCAACTCCACCAGGTCCTGTACAATATACTCAACCGGTATACGCTCATGATATTTTTTCAATTGATCTTCTGTATCGATCTTTCGAAAGAGAATCCCTTTCATGCCCACATCAGGCTTCACAATAAATGGATAAGTGAATCCGGCCATCTCCAGTTTCTTTTTCACTTCATCAAATGGAAGATCATGCATCACATAAATCGTACGTGGAACTGTATGTGGTGGTAACTGATCATACATTTCCTTTTTTCCTTCGCCTTCAAAGCCGCCAAATGCAATGGTTGGATTGGATGGTGTAAAAAACCAGAATGCCCTGCTGCGGAACATATACCATACCCACACAAAGCTGATAGGGAAATAGATTACCGCAAAAGGCCACAGTTCCCAATTCGTCAGTCGTTCAAAAAATTTCTTCAACATGAAATTCAAAGATAGCCGCCTCAAAGTATATATGAACAAACAGCTGCCTGTAATTTCATCGCTTTCACTTAGTTTTGAAACAAATTGAATATTTATGCATGTACCATCAATGGCTGAAATGATGGCGAATAACGAAACACCCGAAGTTCTTTTTTGGGTGGGTTGTGCCGGTAGTTTTGATCAACGTGCACAAAAAATCACAAAAGCATTTGCTGCCATTTTAGATAAAGCAGGAATAAAATTTGCCATTCTTGGAAAAGAAGAAATGTGTACAGGTGATCCTGCCCGCCGTTCAGGAAATGAATTCCTGTTCCAGATGATGGCGTACAATAATATTCAGGTGCTGAATGGTTATGGTATTAAAAAAATTGTAACCACCTGTCCGCATTGTTTCAATACACTCAAGAATGAATACCCGGCTTTAGGAGGTTCATATGAAGTAATTCATCACACAACATTATTACAGCAGTTAATTGATGAAGGAAAAATAAAACTGAAAGAAGGCGGAACTTTCAAAGGCAAAAAAATTACTTACCACGACAGTTGTTATTTAGGTAGAGCAAACAATATTTACGAAGCACCACGCAAAGTTTTAGAAGCATTGGATGCTGAACTGGTAGAAATGAAACGTTGCCGCAGCAATGGTTTGTGTTGTGGCGCCGGTGGTGCACAAATGTTTAAGGAAGAAGAAAAAGGTACAACACGTGTAAACTGGGAACGGACGAATGAAGCTGTTGCAACCGGTGCTGCTGTTGTAGCAGCTGCCTGCCCGTTTTGCAATACAATGATAACGGATGGCGTTAAGGTTGCTGAAAAAGAAGAATCGATGCAGGTATTAGATGTGGCTGAATTGGTTGCTGCCAGTTTACAATAAGGTGTTGTTGCAAATTAACTCACATGAAAAACTTTCTCAAAGGATTTAACTGGAAAAATTTCTTTCAACGCACAGTGTTGTTTTTCCTGGTATTCCTTGTAATACGTGTGCTGGTTGATTGGTTTGAGGGTAAATTATCTTTTAACAATATTTCACAACAGGATTTTATCCGCTATCTTATTCTTGGTCTGATTCTTGGCTTGCTCGACTCCGACACGTGGTCAAAAACAAAGAGTATGGGTACAAAAGAGGAGCCATTGCAATTCCGCAACTTTCGATCTGCATTATTTCATTATATAGGTCTTGCATTTTTTATTGCATTGCTGTGCGGCGTTATTTTCGCCGCCTTGCTTTCACTGGTTTGGGGCATCAGCCGAATTACCGGTGCAGAGGTGAAGGGAAGTTTTACAGAAGCCTGGAAAACTTACTTACTCATTATTGCCACCATTGGTATTTGTTTTTCGCTTTACGATGCTATCAGGAATTATATGCGGGTAAAACGATTAAGAAAACCGGGCAACGATTAGCTGGTTGCAATCCATCATCTCCCTTTAACTTTGCAATATGAACCTTGAATACAAACATTTGCTCCCAGCCGATTTTGCCCCCGATTCACGTGTATGGATTTACCAAAGCAGCCGCATGTTCAGTTTAGGCGAAGCTATACAGATCGAGGACCTGCTGAATCATTTTGTTGAGAACTGGAAAAGCCATGGTACGCCAGTAAAAGGTTTCGGCACCATGTTTTTTGGCCAGTTCATTGTCCTGATGGCCGATGAACAAGCCACCGGGGTGAGCGGCTGCAGTACCGACAGCAGCGTTCGGCTTATTAAAGAAATTGAGCAATTATATAAGGTATCCATGTTCGACAGGCAGAATCTTGCCTTTGCGCGAAAAGATAAAATTGAGCTTCTCCCTCTTGGTCAATTACAATACGCCGTTGATAACGGTTTTCTTCAAGCCGACACCATATATATTAATAACCTCGTTCAAACAAAAGAAGAACTGGAGCAAAACTGGCTTATTCCTGTTAAAGAAAGCTGGCTGGCAAAGCGAATTAAGCTGGAAAACAGCCAAAAAGCCTGAGGCCAAAACCGTTCGTCCCACATCACACATTTGGGGTATACCGCTTTACTCCGTGTTTTGCACCTTTCGTCATCCAATTTCCGCAGTTCATAAGGAGGCGTTTTGCCTTAACATTTCCTTCATGCCACCCATCCTCAATTCACTCCTTTTCACCAAAAAAAGATAAGAATTTTGTGCCGTTGATGTAACAAAACAGAACGTTTCCCGTCACATCTATACAAGTTCTTTGAAGCAACATTAAAAAAGTGTGCGTTTGCAAAATTTCAGCTCTCATTGGGGAAATCTTGAAAAATTTGCAAAAAATACGCTTAAACCGAATGAAAAATACTAATGGAAAACACTAAACTGTCAGTAAGTATGTAATTTTCAAAAATTTTTGAAAATTTAGTTGGAAGATAGTTTAGCCTGATGTAAATTTGCATCGTCAAACAAAAGGTACCCAAAGCTCCGGTTAATATTAGAAACACCGCCTTTGACAGTTTACTTCGAAAAACATCCCTGTTAAACTGCACTATAAACAGGTACCAAACAAAAAACGAAAGCAACAAACCAGATCGAATTGCCTAGATGACCGGTCATCCAAAAAAATTGACCATTCATCAGCTTAATAAGCCAAACAAGGTATTATGTATTGCAAAGTACCAGCTTTTGATAGTATCTTTGTTATACAATCGGAAGAAAAGAAACCCCGAAAGGGATAAAATAAAAAAAACCTTAAACATCAAAAAAGAGATGACAACAAAATTAACAGTGAACTCCGAAACTAACGGAACACTTAAACAGAACAACAACAGCTTAGGTAGCAGAATGATGCGTTTTACCGCAACAGCCCTCTTCGCAGTTATTGCCTTTGCTTCAATGTCTTTTACCCAAGACGACACCACAAAACGTGTAAATGAAAATACGGCTAGCGTTACAGATAGCTGCTGCGTTGTAACTTTTGTAAGCGGTAACCAGCAAATTGTGATCACTAATACAAACGCATTTACTGCTGATGTGAGGATCAACAATATGGATATCACTACATGGGTAAACAGCCTGAAAGCTTATACCTATAAGAGAATCAACTTTAATTCAATTGGACTGGCCGACAATAAAATGGATGTATCCTTTACTGTGGCTGAACAAATGAACAGAAAGATGGCAGTTGCCTACAGCAAAAATCTGGAAACTGAAAACGCCGTTGCTGATAACCAGATAAACAACAAGTTTACAGAAGCTGTAGCTGCTCCCCTCTTCAGCAAAATGCTCCAGGTGGAGGCCGCTGATGCTGATGCCTCAGTTGACAACATGATTGCTGATGATGCGGAGAACAAAGCAAAAGCTTCAGCATTCAGAAAAGCGGTTACAGCAGGCAACATTGCAGCTGACGAGCAAGTTGACCTTATGGTTTATGCTTCAACAATTGAAAACAAAAAACAATTGAACACTACAGATGCAGACAGTAAAATGGATGCACTCATGAATAAATCTTCTTTCAGCTCTGTTCGTCCATCAGCAGGTGGCGCAGCTGACCAGGCAATTGATGCCTTGCTGAAAAAGATGAACTAATTAAGATTTTCTACATGCAGTTGGTTTAGGTTTCGGGGTTGATTTCCATCAACCCTTCTTTTTTTGTTAACCTTTGCGTAATTACATGGTCGGTTGCACAATTTTACGAACTGCCTCGTAATTTAGCAGCCTAAAACCCAGAAGATGAAATTGATTGTTTTTGCCATTGCAACATTCCTCATGTTCGGCACAAGCACAGCCCAGCAAGTTGTTAACGAAGCGGTTATTCAAATGAAAACCGAAACCAGTAATCCAAATGCAGATGGCGGGCCCCCTGTTTCAAATGATGGTGAAGGCCGGGTAACTGTTCGTATTGGCGATGGTGAGATCAAATCAAAAATGTATTTCAAGAATGGCATGACCAAGATTGAAAGTGATATGGGCATGGGCACCAACCAGGTAATTATTGATAGCAAAGAAAAGAAAACCACTACCCTGTTTGAAGCAATGGGCCGTAAAATGGGTTTTTATACTACTGAGGCTGATATGCAGCGAATGATGGCAAGTGCTGATTCCGGTCGTTCACAACAACAAAGAGTTCAACAATTCAGTCCCGAAACATTTATTGAATATTTGAGTGAGACAAAGAAGATCGCCGGTATGGAATGCAAAAAAGCACTCATCCGTTACAAAGATCGTCGTGGACAGGAAGTACAACAGGAAGTTTGGTACAGTCCTGAATTTGTGTTTGGCGAAGGCTTCCGTATTCGTGATGTAATGCGTATGGCAAATGTTCCCGGCTTAGAAAAGCTGAAAGGCTTCCCCATGGAATTTGAACTTACAAGGCAAAACGGAGCAAAAGTTCATTACCAGGTAACCAAAGTTGATCTTACTGCTAAGGTGGATGACAAAACGTTCATTATTCCAAAAGACTACGATATTAAACCCATGAGCGAAATGAACCAAGGCGGCGGCCGCAATGGCTTCCAGTTCAGGGTAAATAGTGACGGACAATAAAATCTTCAAATTATACTTTTTAAAAGCCTCCTCTTTCAGGAGGTTTTTTGTTTTCAATCTCCTCACATCTCTTTCGCTTACAGCATTTCAGTTATTTTTGCGGCACAATTACAAAGAATGGCAATACAGCAACAGATACAGCAGGCAGCAATCAACAGTCTGGAACAATTATATGGCAAAACTTTTACTGCCAAAGATTTTCAGATCAACAAAACAAAACCTGAATTTGAAGGTGATTATACTATTGTTCTGTTTTCATTACTTAAACCCTTAGGAAAAAGTCCCGATGCATTAGGGAGTGAACTGGGTAAACATCTTACAGAAAATCATCCTCAGCTTTTTACAGCTTACAATATCATTAAAGGATTTCTGAATCTTACTGTTGCCGATACTTACTGGATCAACATTCTGACTAACAACTACAATGATGTTGACTTTGGTAAAGCAGCAGCGAAGCATCAGAAAGTGATGGTTGAATATTCATCACCCAATACCAACAAACCATTGCACCTTGGTCACCTGCGTAATAACTTTTTGGGATGGAGTATTGCAGAGATCATTAAAGCAAATGGATATGATACGGTGAAGACCTGCATTGTAAATGATCGTGGTATTCATATTTGTAAAAGCATGATCGCATGGCAATTGTTTGGTAATGGTGCCACACCGCAAACAACCAATACAAAGGGTGATCATTTTGTTGGTGACTATTACGTGAAGTTCAATGATGAATACAAAAAGCAGGTAGAAGAATTAGTTGCCGGCGGCGTGAAAAGAGAAGAAGCCGAAAAAGAAGCGCCAATCATGAAAGCAACGCAGCAAATGCTTTTAGATTGGGAAGCAGGCAAACCTGAAGTAATGGAATTGTGGAAAGAAATGAACAGCTGGGTGTATGCCGGTTTTGATGAAACATATAAACGCATTGGCAGTGATTTTGATAAGATCTATTACGAAAGCAATACCTATCTCTTAGGAAAGAAAACTGTACAGGAAGGATTAGAAAAGAATGTGTTTGTGCAGAAAGAAGATGGCAGTGTGTGGATCGATCTTACTGCTGATGGATTGGATGAAAAAATTGTACAACGGAAGGATGGAACTTCAGTTTATATTACCCAGGATATTGGTTTGGCACAGCAGAAATACGAGGAGTATAAAATTGATCAGAGTATTTATGTGATTGGTGACGAGCAGAACTATCACATGAAAGTGCTTCAACTGATTTGTAAAAAGCTGGGACTTCCTTATGCTGATAGTATCTATCATTTGAGCTATGGCATGGTTGAATTACCTACCGGCAAAATGAAAAGCCGTGAAGGAACTGTTGTTGATGCAGATGATCTGCTAAATGAAATGGAACAAGTGTCGCAGCAAAAAACAGAAGAACTGGGTAAAGTAAAAGACTTTACTGCTGAAGAATTAAAAGAACTCTACAAAACCATCAGCATTGGTGCATTGAAATTTTACCTCTTACGTGTTGATCCGAAAAAGAAAATGATCTTCAACCCGGAAGAGTCAATCGATTTTCATGGATATACTGGACCATTTATTCAATACACGCATGCAAGGATCAAATCAATATTAAGAAAGGAAAAGGCTCAAGGGAGTAACGTACAAACAACCAACCTCCTGAAACTTGAAAAAGAATTACTGATCGACCTGGAAAATTATCCAACAGTAATTGAGCAGGCAGGCAACGAGCATGATCCTTCACACCTTGCAAACTACGTTTACAATATTGCAAAAACGTTCAATTCTTTTTATACAGAACATTCAGTAATGAATGCAGAAAGCACGGAGAAGAAACAATTACGTTTACTCATTTGTGAATTAACAGCGAATGTTATTGCAAGTGGTATGCAGTTGCTGGGCATAAAAGTACCTGAAAGAATGTAACGCTGGTCGGTACGGCCCTTGGCCGTCAGACCACAATAAACAAAAAGCGGCAAAATTACTCTTGCCGCTTTTTTAACTTCTAATAGTTCTCAATCTTTTGCTATTAGTCAATATTCACCCTTACACCCAAGAATACTCTTCTTCCACTTAGTGGTGCATAGTTATAAGAAGGATCAAACGTATATCCGTTGGGATTATTCACAGGATCGCTTACACGTTTATCAAACGGATCTTCCGGACGAAGGATTGGGTTTTCCGGCATAAAATTCAACAGGTTCTTAACCCCACCGTATACTTCCACTTTCTTACCTATACGTTGTGTAAGCTGCAGATTGGCCAAGGTAAACCATGGCGAATATTCAGGACGAAAATCATTCGGTACAATCGGCAAGCGTTGTGGACCATATACCTTACCTGTAAGATCAATCGCTAATTTCCATCGGGGTAACGAATAACTCACGGCATAGTTGCCTGAGAACTTTGGAGCTAGTACCTGTTGTTGTTTTACTGCAATACCATTTTGATCTTTTTCTTTAGTAAAGACATCCATGAGTGTAATGCCCGCAATAATTTTTAAACGGTTCCTGAAAGCAAAATCTGTGTTCAACGTAAACCCTCTTGAAACCGCATAACCATCAATATTCTGGTAAATGATCTTTTGCGGATCTGTATCATAATCAGGAATGATTTTGTTGGTGAAATAAGTATAGAATAATGTTGCGTCTAATGTTACAAAACCAAACGACGGAGTAAATGTGCCGGTATAATTAACATTGCCATTCCAGCTACGCTCAGGGTTCAATGATTCAGCAATCACCACTTCTCTTGCTCCACTTAATGCAGCATGATCTTCGGTAAAAAGATTTACAATTCGAAAACCATTTCCTGCACTGAACCGAAATACCTGGTGCTGACCATTGTTCCACTTCAATGCTAACCTTGGCGATACAATTCCTCCCTGCACATTTGTTAATTCATAACGCACACCGGCAAGCATTGTCCAGCGGTCATTGAATTTTAATTCATCCTGCACAAACAAACCCTGCAGTTTTTGAACAGACGGTTGTGTGGTTAATCCATCTGGTTTTGCAGTTGCTACTGTATTATCATCATACCAAATGAAACGATAAGGCAAGCCAGCAGAAATACTATGTTTCCCAATATCTTTATTCCAACGCAATTGCGCAAATGCACTATGCTGTTTTGCCATGTAAGGAATGGTTCCATAATAAGAATCCTGATGGTGAAAATTATACGAGTACTCTAATAGCAATTGTTCTCTCCCAACTTTGATTCCATAGTTGCCGATCAGCTCCATGCGTTTAGTGTAAATACTTTCGCCATAGATACTATCGGTACCACGCCATGTTTTATTCCATTGCATTTCACCGCCCCATCTGTCTTCGGTTAATAAGCGAACAGCTACCTGGAAAGGCAATTTATTTTTACGTTCAAAACTCCACTTGTTAAAGAGTGATATACGTTTCTGCAACGTTACATCAGTAAAATTATCCTGGTTCACATCGTAACGCTTACCAAAATTGAACATGTTTACACCGAGCAATGAATATGCTTTACCGAGTTTGAATTTTGCACTGATGTCAGCATTCACTTCATCATAAGAAGTTGCATATACATCAGCATGAAACAAAGCAGCAGAACCCGGATCTTTTGTAATGATGTTGATCAAACCTGCCACAGCCTCACTGCCATACAACGTAGATGAAGGCCCTTTTACAATTTCAATACGTTTAATAAGATTCGCAGGTATTCCTGAGAAACCATACACTGTTGCCAGATTACTCACTACCGGCATTCCATCGATCAATACCATGGTGTAAGGTCCTTCCATACCATTGATATGAATATCACCGGTGTTACAAACATTGCAATTCAATTGCGGCTGCACACCATTTACAATAGACAATGCTTCAAACACGGTTGCACTTGCATTCTTCTTAAAGAATTTTGCAGAATAAGATTCAACAGCAATCGGGCTGTTTGATTTCCTGATCTCTCTTAATGTACCACTGATTACTACTTCTTCCAGCGATTTAGTGGCAGGTTGCAGTTGAACCGAAATCATTTTGGTTGATGAAGAAACAGCAACGGTATCGCTGAGGTAGCCAACAGCAGTAATAGTAATAGTATCACCCACTGCAACCACGAGAGTAAATTCGCCACGATGATCGGTAAGTACAGATTGCTGCCTGTTGACATTTTGCACAGTAGCATGTTTGATCCTTTCTTCCGAACGGAGGTCAATCACCTCTCCTTTAACAGAAATGGTTTGCCCATTCACCACAGCAGCCAGCAACATCATTGCCACAAAAATTACACTCCTCATAATTATTTTTTAGACTTGTCTAAATTTATATTTAGACAAATGTAGAAAATCTTTTCATATAGTCAAATTAAAATAATTGGAAAGCTACTGGGTGTAAGTGAAAAGAATAAAGCCTGCTCCAATGGAACAGGCTTTAAACTATTATCTGCAACAATCCTTTTTTCGGAATAAGGAGAGAATAAATAACATTATGGATTTAATCAGTTTCATTTCAATGCATTTAAAAAGTAATGCTCTAAACTGATGAACACAGAACGTTCTGCCATGCGGTGAGCATCGCCGGCCAACTGGTAACGTGCACCAATATTAAAACGGGTGCTGCTGTTAAAGATCAACTGAACAGCCGGAGCAATATCAATAAAGCCGGCTTTTATATCTGTGTTTTGCTGCGCAAGAAACTCGCAGTATAAATTTAGATTTGTTTGTTTGTAGTTTTCATATTTACGTGGAAACAACAAATAACCCATCGACAAATTGTATTGCAGCGCCTGGTTCGAAAAAGGAATTCCCAAAAACACTTTATCTGCTTTTTCCAATTGCCTTACATAAGCAACACCTGCCGATGCTGCGAATTTGTTTACGAGCTGTGTTGCCACTACCCCCAACTGCACCCCACTATTATCGCCTTCTACATTTAATTCCTGGTAAACTAAAGGATTATTACTCCATGCACCTGAAGCATAAACAGCAGTACGAAAATGTTTATGCACATCATCGTTACTGTAAAAGCGATACTTGGTATAAAGCCTTGCACTTTCAAACTGCTGTTTCGATTGAAAGAACATATTTGAAAAACTTACACCGCCGGTAAACATCCAGTTCTTTGTTAATCCTAATTGCAGTTCGGGCATAAACCTGTACTCCCGCTCATTGTTGTGATAGGAGCGCATGGTTTTCATGCCAGCCTTGGCCACAATTGTTTTTGCAGGAATATTAGAAGCAGGATTAGAAAAAATATATAACTCCTGCCCGTTTGTAATTGAATAGATCAACAGCAAAAAGCTGACTAGTAAAAAACGTAACATATCGTTTGAAAAAGGGAAGCCGTTGGGCTTCCCGGATAATTTAAATTGTTACATGATAAACACGCACACCGTTCGCCTCACCTGTTTTAAAACTCTCTGCTTTGGTTTGGGCTGCATATTTTTTATACTCTTTTGCCGGTAAAAAATTCTTATCAACAATGGTAATCACTTTCTCGCCACTTAACTGTTGATTTTTTACTGCCAGGAAATAAAGTTGTTTCCCTGCAACAGTAACCGGTTGATCGTTCTGAACAGATACGTTATTGAAATTTGTAACTACCTGTAATTTGGCCACTGAAAATCCTGCATCTTCCACTTTCTTACGCAGCTGATCAAAATTTATATCAGCACCCTCTTTAAAATTGATAACGAAAGAAGAGGTTTTAATATCAGACTCTACACTTGCAATAAACGAAAGTGTTTTCAATGATTTGTTGATGGCATTGCTGCACATGGCACAGGTTAAACCGCTGGCTTGTAATGTAGCCGATTTAAATTGTGCAGAAACAGATACCGCAACCAACAGGCATATAAAGAACAAAAACTTTTTCATAGAAATTCATTTGGTGATTGAAAAAATAGCTGCTGAGAACTATTATCTCAGCAGCTCTATCATAGTTTAGTGATGTGTGCATTTACCATCCTTACAGCAATCTGCCATAGCAACTGTACCTTCTTTCTTGCAGCAATCACCACCTTTTTCACATTTCATCCCTGCACAGCAACCAGCTTCGTTTGCACAAGTACCATTTGCGCAACAGTCGCTTTTGCCTTCCACTTTTTTGCAGCATGCTTTATCACCTGTGCATTTACCGTCTTTCATGCAACATGCACCCGCTTCGGTAGCAGTTGCAGTTGCTGATTTGCGATCATACTTGCAACACTCATGTAAGTTGTTATATACATCTTCAGGAGCTGTGTACTTTTCGTTATCGTAACCTGCAGCAGCAATACCTTTCTGAATTTTTTCATCAGATGATTTTGCAGCAGCATATTTTACAGTGAGCATTTTGCTATCCTCATTCCATTCAGCAAATGTTGCACCGTTTGTTTTAGCAGCACCTTCAATTGTTTTCTTACACATGCCGCAGTTACCCCATACCTTAAATACAGAAGTTTTTACAGCAGTCTGCTTGCCACTTGTTTTTGATTGAGCATTAAGCGTTGAACCTCCTGCAAACAGGAAAATGAATGCAGCGATTATTTGAATTGATTTCATTTTATAAAGTTTTAAGTTGATTTAAATAAACATACAGTTCTGCAAGTGCAGAACTAACACAAAAGATCAACCTAAACTAAATCAGGAAAGTACTTACATCAAGATAAACCTTGTTGAAAGTTTTGGGTGGAGGAGAAATATATGCATCAACCGGAGGAGCAGTTACACCTTGTTCAGGATCATTTAAAACGATCAGCTTAACCGGCTGTACTGCACTGATACTTGAAAGTTCAAAAGCAATGGATGAGGTTTGATGTACATCATTCAACTTCACTTCTGCTACTTCATCCTTGCAACAATGATTTTCGGTTTTAAGCATACCGCATTTATCGCAAGTGCCATCACTATGATCTTTTTCATGACCAAAGCTGACGGAAGAAATCTTACCCATACAATAATGCACGTTCATAACCATACCGCTGGTGGCGGAAAGGTATAGCAGGGCGATCATTGATATGAATAACTTCTTTAGCACGCTGACAAAGATAGCCATTTGGCTCCATAGGGATATGATGCTGATCAGTTAACAAAACCCCAATAAACACCAAAACGTAAGAAATACCCAGGTGTTGGGCTTAACGGAGCAGCTAAGTTGTTGTTTAAGAACCCGGTGCTGCTGCCCAACTGAAAGGTATTGAGGTTCTCCGCTCTTAAAAACATGCTCAAACTCCTGATCCGGAATTGAAGGTAGGCGGCTATATCGGGAAGATTACTGATTGTTGTATCGTTCTGCAAAAAGAACTGACCGAGCATGGGCGAAAAACCATCAGCCTTATAAGGTGTGTGATAACGTAGCTCAACACCTGTGCTCAGGGTAAGTGTTTTAAAGAACTTGCCTTCAAACGCAAAACGATTCCTGGTAAATAACAAAGGGAGATTCACAGGAGCACCTGCTGTCGATTGTTGCGCATACGCTTCAATATACCAGTTCCAGTGACGGCCAAATCGAAACTGTTTTTCCAATTGCAATTGCAGTACGTTAAACAAAGTGGCTTCCTGATCGGCCTGAGAATAGTTTTTAAAGTAGATATAATTTGCTGCCAGAAAATACTTTGCTCCCAACTTCAGTTTTTGTTGTGGCAATTCATACAAGGCAGATGCAATAGTGGTGTTCTCGTTACCAAAACTTGTATTGCCAAGATTCAGCTTTTTGAAATTGCTTAGGTCGTCATGAATAAACGATGGTTTGCGGTTCACATTATCAAAACCAAGTGTGAGATAACCAAGCTTCTGCCCGATCAAACGTTTCAAGGAAGCATGCACATTGTAATCGCCGGCATTAAACCCTCCTATGTACAATGTACCGGCAAGTTCCATATCCCATTTCTTGTTCTTTGTTTTATTACGGTACTCGCCATTCAAAAAAAGATTGGAGAAAGAAGGTTCTGCTGATCCAAAATCTGCATCAAGTTGTTGAAAACCTGCCGCCGCTTTAATAAACTGCTGTTGATTTTTAATATCAGGAAAAGAATAAATAGCTGCTTCGTTTGTAAACGTTTGCCAGTAATCTTTTATGCCGAATGTTAATGGCAGATTGCTCAACCCATACAGTAAACTATAACCGGCTGTATCAACTTTTGAATCAGCAAATTCAAACTTATAGCGGTTGAGTTGCACCGTATGCTGAAAACGGAAACGTGGATAATACAAATAGACAGTGGTAGAATCATTCACAACAAGTGAATCTCTTTTGCCAACATCATAATGATGACGGAGTAAGAAATTTGTAACAGTATAACGATTGCCTGTTGTAATGGCATTACTTAAGAAACTGTTCTGTATAGCCTCGGCACCGCCTATATTGGTTGGTATACTGAAACGCTCTGCAAAAAAGGGCAGGCTGTCGAGAAACTTTGTGCTTTTTATACCACCGTTCTCTGTTGCACCGATTTTATTATTCGCTGCAATAAAGTAAACAGTATATCTTCTGTTTGGCGTAGTGTACCAGGTATTGAAGTTAAGGTTCGTGTGATTATTCTTTGTGTTCCTGAAAATACCCGGCGCATTAATAAGTTTAAAATTGAAAGCGAAGTTCCAGTTGTAGCGGATGTTTTGTGTATGCAGCACACCAATATTCTGTTCCATCTTTGCACCGAGAATATAATCAAGCTGCGTATAGGGTCTTGTTGTGTTGTAAAACTTTATTTCCTCTACGTTAGGAATGTATGCATCATAAGCATGAAACCCATGATCCCAACCCGGTTTCATATTGGGGCTGAATAATAAACTACGGGATGCACTGCCGGTATTGCCAAGAAAAATATGCGTCCATGGAAGATGCCATTTCTTACTGAAATCATTCACGGTTGAATCGAGAAAATAAAACCGGGCGGTGTCTAAATAACGGAATGTAACGGTGACTGAATCCTCAAAACCTGTACGGTGTAACAGCGAATCTTTGAACGGACCTCCTCCGCCTCCACCGCCACCAATTCTGTTGCCGCCCAACAAACCAGCACCCGGCAAACGTTGCAAAGGGTTCTGTGCCTGCACAGCATAAGATGAAATGAACAAGAATAATAACAGCGGTAAACGGGTCATATAAGAAAAACGGGCTTTAACGGCCCGTGCAAAAATAAACGAATTGAATGGCCACTTTACTAAAAGCAACTTAAAGTTCAAGAATTAACTGTTTCACAATCGCCGTCATCTTTGGTTCAGCTTCTTTTGCAGCCTGCAACACTTCTTCATGAGTGATGATATTATCTTCTTCACGAATGCCGATATCAGTAATCACACTCATTGCAAATACAGGAATGCTCATGTGAATGGCAGCAATTACTTCAGCAACGGTGCTCATGCCCACAGCATCGCCACCAAGCATATGGATCATTTTGTATTCACTGCGTGTTTCAAACGTTGGGCCCGTTACACCACAATACACACCTTCTCTCACATCAATATTCATATTAGCAGCAATAACTTTCGCTTTGCTGATGAATTCTTTTTTATAAGGCTCACTCATATCAGGAAAGCGTGGGCCAAGCTCCCTCATGTTTTTACCAATGAGCGGATTGGGTGTTAGCTGACTGATATGATCTTTGATGATCATAAGATCACCTACTTTAAATGATGTATTCACACCACCTGCTGCATTACTGATAACAAGTGATTGCACACCCAAATATTTCATTACACGGATAGGATACACCACATCCTGGATTGAATAACCTTCGTAGTAATGAAAGCGGCCGGCCATTACCACCACATTTTTGTTACCAAGTTTTCCAAATATCAACTTGCCTTTGTGTCCTTCCACTGTTGATACAGGAAAATGCGGGATATCATTATAGCTGATTTCTTTTTCAATCTGCAGTTCATCGGTGAAATGACCAAGGCCACTGCCTAACACAACACCCACTGTTGACTCCTGTGCATACCGGCTGCGGATATAAGCAACCGTTTCGTTGATCTTATTCAGTATTTCTCCCATTGCTTCTTTTTTGTAAGGCGACAAATATAAGGTATAAGGTGTAAGGCTCAAGGAACAAGAGACAAGATGAAAGACACCAGGTGCAAGGTGTGAGGTGTTGGAATTAAATACTTATTCTTATCTGGAAGACAATAAAAAATTGAACTGCCAACCTTACTTCTGTTAGCTTAGTTTGGCGTTCACTCCATTTGTTCTTTCCTTATCTTCGCCGAAATTTTTTGCAATATGAACCTCCACGAATATCAAGCCAAGGAATTATTGAAGAAATACAATGTTCCTGTGCAGGAAGGATTTGCCTGCAGCACAGTACATGAAGCCGAAGAAGCTTATCGCCAAATCAAGAACCAAAGCGGCAGCAGCTTTGCAGTTGTAAAAGCACAAATACATGCAGGTGGCCGTGGTAAAGGAACGGTGAAAGAAACAGGGATCAATGGTGTAAAGGTTGCAAAAAATATTGACCAGATCACTGAATTTGCAAAAGGCATTTTGGGTGGTACGTTGGTAACCATTCAAACAGGACCTGCAGGAAAAGTGGTAAACAAGATCCTGGTTGCACAGGATATGTATTACGACGGACCAACAGAGCGTAAAGAATTTTATCTGTCTATCCTGCTCGATCGTACAAAAAAACAAAACGTGATTATGTACAGTACCGAAGGCGGTATGAACATTGAAGATGTTGCACACGACACTCCTGAAAAAATATTTAAAGAGTGGGTAAACCCCGGCGGACCATTGCAAGGTTTCCAGGCAAGAAAAATTGCCTTCAATCTTGGTTTAAGTGGTGAAGCATTTAAGAATTGCGTAAAGTTTGTAACGAATCTTTACAACGCATACGTTGGATTGGATTGTGGTATGCTGGAAATTAATCCGCTGTTTAAAGCAGCCGATAACAAGATCATTGCAGTGGATTGTAAAATGAATATTGATGATAACGCATTGATGCGTCATCCTGATGTTGCAAACATGCGTGATACTACTGAAGAAGATCCTACAGAAGTTGAAGCTGGTAATCATAACCTCAACTTTATTAAACTTGATGGTAATGTAGGTTGTATGGTAAACGGTGCAGGTTTGGCAATGGCAACAATGGACATGATCCAGTTGAGTGGTGGTCAACCGGCAAACTTCCTCGACGTAGGTGGTACTGCAAATGCACAAACTGTTGAAGCTGGTTTCAAGATCATTTTAAAAGATCCGAATGTAAAAGCAATTCTCATCAACATCTTTGGTGGTATTGTTCGTTGTGATCGTGTTGCTGCAGGTGTAATTGAAGCGTACAAAACAATTGGTAATATTCCTGTTCCCATCATCGTACGTTTACAGGGTACAAATGCCGAAGAAGCAAAGAAACTGATTGATGAAAGCGGATTGAAAGTACAAAGTGCTATTCAGTTAAGCGAAGCAGCTGCATTGGTAAAACAGGCAGTAGCGTAAACTGAACGAAAAATAAACAGACGGTGCCATACGATTTTCGTATGGCATTCGTTTTTATACCATTCACTTTGCCTGGTCGGCTGTTTTTTGAACCGATTTAGCAATTGTAAACCATCAACCAAAATATCGTATGAAAGGACTACTCCGTAACAGCTTTGTTTTACTCGTTAGTTTAATTACCATTCAATCAGCTTCTGCACAACTCCGTTTCGAAACACAACATCATTTTAAACCATTTGAAGTTTTATTAGATGCTGGTTATGCACGCCCCGCAGGTAAGGGTGCTAAAGCAGGTGTGTTACTTGCGCTGGAACCACGTTTCAATGCATTGGATCGTTTAACTGTTGGTTTGCGTATGGAAGCAACGGCCATGGCACGTGGTTTTGCAGGACTTAATGGAACAGATCCCAATGCTAATGGAGAAGCAGGTGTTGGAATTTCCTTTGTTCCCACAGCTGAATATTATTTTGCAAACAGAACTGTACGTCCATTCATTGGTGGTGGTGCAGGTGTTTATAATTTCCTGAGTATTGAAGCGAATAGTGAAAACGGTGGAAGTGTTACGGTGCCTGCTTCAACGAAGTTTGGTGGCATGGCCAGAGTTGGTGTGGAGATATGGCATATCCGTGCAGCGTTTGAATATAATTTCGTTGCCAAAACTGGTGAGATCAATAATAACTACCTCGGAATAAAGCTAGGCATCATCCTGGGTGGTGGACAGTATTCGTTGGAAGATACTTATTGAGGAAGCTGCAAGCTGATCGCTGTTAGTTGCAAGCAAATACATTATGCTACAAAGGAAGAAAAGAAGTTTACTTTTCGTCCTTTGTGTTTTTGTGCCTTTGTGGCCAACGTCTTTCCTGTTTTTAGAATGATAAATTTCCCTTTAGCTTTGAATCATGTCTTCAACTGTTCATATTCGCCCCATTCAGCAAAGTGATAATGTGGACCTGGCAGTGATCGTTCGCACATCATTAGCTGAGTTTGGTGCAAACAAACCCGGCACTGTGTTTTATGATCCTACTACTGATGCGTTGTATGAACTCTTTCAAACCAAAGGCAGTTTTTATTTTATTGCCGAAGAAGATGGAAAACTATTAGGTGGCGGAGGCATTTATCCAACCGAAGGCTTACCAGCAAAAACATGTGAATTGGTAAAGATGTACCTGCACAAAGATGCACGTGGAAAAGGTTTGGGTAAACGGATGATTGAACAATGTCTTATCTGGGCAAAAGAAAATGGTTATGAACAGGTGTATTTAGAAACCATGCCGGAGTTGAAACAGGCATTGAAAGTATATGAATTGTTTGGCTTTGAATATTTAGATGGGCCAATGGGTAACAGTGGACATTTTGGTTGCGATCGGTGGATGTTGAAGAAACTATGAGAATGAATGATGAGTAACCAGTGATGAGTGCCTTTAATATTACCTACAGTATTTATATGGAAAGAGAATGTAATTGCATCCTCTTTTTATGTTTCGAATTATACTGCTCATTCTACTAACTGTTGCCTGCAATCAGGAGAACAAGCAAAAAAAAGTAGTCCCTGTCTCTATTTCTTATACCGAGTCGAAAAAAGAAAACAAGAAAACCTACAAATCTATTCTGCTCGCTGCGAAAGAATTAAAACAACAGTGCATTGCTTCAGATAGCTTTGAAATGCTTTACAGTCGCTTTATTGTTGATTCAATTATTCCCTACTGGTATGGTACAAAATGGAATTTTTATGGCACTACTGAAGTACCGCAAACAGGAAGTATTGCATGCGGATATTTTGTAACAACAGTGCTAAGAGATGCAGGCTTACACATCAACCGAATAAAACTGGCACAGGCAGCAAGTGAAGAAATGATGAAAACAGTTTGTTACAAAAACAGTTTAAACCGTTTCAGCAATGTATCAATGCAGGGTTTTATCGCCGGTTTGCATCAACTCGAAAACGGACTATACATAGTTGGTTTAGATTTTCATACCGGATTTATCTATCATGAAAATCAAGAGTTGTATTTTATTCATGCCTCTTATCAAACACCTCAAATAGTTATTCAACAAAATGTACATGAATCGACGATTCTTGCCGCATCGAAATATAAAGTAGTCGGAAAAGTAAACCTGCTGAAGTAACCTCTATTCGTCAGACGACGACGTCAGACGAGCCACTCATTACTCATCGTTCATTACTCATTACTCATCACCTCCACCTCATACACCCCACTAAACAAATACACGGCCCCGCTCTTCACGTCAATTGCTTTATGCCGTTTGCGCAGCTTTTCTTTTTTCTGAAACACACGGCCGTCTTTTGTTTTAAAGAGTTGATCATGTTGCAATTCCTCAACAAGTACTTCGCCATTTTTTCGCACATCATAATTTTTCAACACACGCATCAAATGTTCTTCACCACAACTGGTAGCAGAAGGGTTTT
>JAKFDY010000170.1:0-10299 GCA_036675885.1 Lacibacter sp.
AGTTCAAATTCTTTTTTCGCAAGTACAATGTCCTGGCCTTTGTACTTCACCATGAACTGTTCTTTATCAATTTGCAGGTCGCCCACTTTAATAATGGTTTCATCGCCTTTGAATGTACGGCGGAAGAGTGCGTTCACCCGGCTGATGAGTACTTTGGGGCTGATCGGTTTGCTTACATAATCATCGGCACCCATTTCAAGTCCTTTGATATGATTGGCTTCATCATTTAATGCCGTGAGCATAATAATGCGTGTATCAGCAAAATCAGGTTGAGATCGTAAGATCTGGCACACCTCCATACCTGTTTTGCGGGGCATCATTACATCAAGAATAATAAGATCGGGCTGCTGTTGCTTGGCGATATGCAGGGCTTCGTCGCCGTCTTTTGCTTTCACAACCGTATATCCTTCAACTGTTAGATTGTATTCTAATATCTCGAGGATATCCGGCTCGTCGTCGGCAATAAGAATTTTTTTTCCTTTGGGCTCCATGACTGTGCTGCAAATTTAGACGCATGCTCCTATGCAAACTCCAAGGTAATATTATAAAATTGTTAACGAGTTTTAGCTCTTTGGGCATGTTTTTGTAAGGATACCTGATGCACTGCCTTGTTGCTGAATGAAAAATAGAGGCTAATTTTGTACACAATGAGAAAATATACACTCACAACTTTGCTTACCTGTTCTGTTTTTGCAGCTTTTGCACAAAACAGGATTACGTTCGATACTTCGAAGATTGATATTCCGATGACCCGTGTGATATGGCATGAGAATATTGATAAAGAACAAAAACGTACCGATCGTGTTGACGGTAAGATCGATAATTTCCTGAAGCTTACAAATAATGAAGATCTGAATATCCAGATCACGGATGTGATCCTGCGCAGGGTTGATGAACTGCAACTGGATATTGAGCGCATGGAAGGCGATAATAACTTCAAGATCGGTCAGCTACGTTCGGTTCGTGAATTACTACAGGCTATTGCCATTCGTGCAAAAGATAAAGAGATCGCTCCGCTCATTCCACAACTTTTCAATAGTTACGAAGAATGTATGCGCCGGCAGCAGACTGGTGAAAGCCTGATGCCTGTTTTTAATAAGTTGCCTTACCAGGGTGCTGAAGTATTATCAACCATTTTCATCCAGGCCAAAGAATTACCTGAGATAAAGAAGATGGTGTTCCTGAAAAAAGCAAGAATCAATCTATCAAATATTTTATCGGGTATTGCTCCATTTGAGAGCGAACCGTTTGCTGACAGTTTGATTGTACTTGCTGCTGATAAAATTCCGTTGGAAGTGTACACCTATGCACAGGCAACAAAAACAGTAGCAGCAAGAATCATCCGTCGTAATACAAATCCAAAAGTTCAAACCATTGCAAAGCTCAGTGGTATCATGAACGGAACATTGTACCTGCCGTTTCTTGATGAATTACTGAATAAACAATTAGAGATAGATGATATAAGAGCAGTTGTTGAAAATGAGCTGGCTTATTACAAGTTATTGGTAAAAACACAGGTAAAGTATTATAACCGTATATCAACTGGCGATACTCCAGTGTTGGCACCGGTTTTATTCCAGATGCTGGAACGTAAAGCAGCAGATGTATTTGTGAATGTGATGAATGATCTGCACGATTCACCGGATGCTGTGCGTATGCGTGTGAGTGATCCGCTTACATCAGAAGAAATTTATTACCTGATTGTTACAACGGAAGAAGTGATTTATACAAGTACCTACACCAAACTGTACGACCGTATGATGACCCGCTTCCCCGGAAGAAGAAGTGATTCATTATTAATGACCGTTCATTTCGATCGTTTCAAGAAGTTTATAAAAATGGCGGCAAACTATAACCGCCTTGATGACTTTTTGAAATCGATGCCTGAGTTACGTGGTACGCAATTGATGCATGCGTTTGTAAACGGACTACAAAAAACAAATTCACTGGAAGATGCAGTGGATGTGGCCGATAGTTACGGAAGTATCACCAATGTTGATCTGCAGAATTTCTTAAAGCAACAGGTGAAAAAGAATTATGAAGAAAGTTTGCAAAATAAGGATAGGAAAGGAGAAGTGATCTATAATATTCTGCAAACCTTGTTTAAATCGGCATCAGATCCATCAATGGATTTGTCAGCATTACTTGGTATACCGCCGGTGTATAAAGTAGATTATAACAGTATTGCAAATGACAGCGGTCGTGTGGTGCAGCATGTTTTCTTTTATGGTGATGAAGATGGTGTAACCTCTTACCGCAATTTCATGGGTATGTTCAATGGAAAACCTGAATGGAAAGTGGTAACAGGTAAAGAATGGGTTACCATCACTTCAACAAAAGGAAAACCTTATACGATTTACGCAAATCTGCCGCTCGATTACAAACAGGATCTTGATGCGAAAGCGCAGGAAAGCCTGATCAATTATCTTACTAAAAATAATATCAACCCTTCAATAGTGGTGCACCGTGGGCATAGTTATCATTTGAAATATACCATTCAGCAAATGCTGCCATCATCACGTATTGTAATGTTAGGTTCATGTGGTGGCTACCAGAACCTGGCGAAGATCCTGAATGTAAATGAAGATGCGCATATCATTTCCACTAAACAGGTTGGTAGTTATTCAGTGAATGAACCAATTCTTCGTGCATTGAATGAAGATATCCGCAACGGGAAAAATATTGAATGGATTCCAATCTGGCAACAGATTACAGCATCAGTGAAGAACGATCCTAAAGCAAGTGAACTGATGAAAGATTATGTGCCACCGCATAAAAATCTTGGCGCCATCTTTATTAAAGCATACCGCAAAGCAACAGGTGAAATGTAATTTGGGGCGGGTGAGCCACCCCAACAGCAGCTAAGCAAATTGCAGCAGCAGTTTACTTAGCTGCTGTTGTTTTTACCTACGCTTCCATCTTTGCGTTTCGTAAGCTATTTACAGTTGCAACGTGTAGGTTTGCCATTCATCCTTTTTAGCTTCCGGTTAGTACCCTGTATTGCTGCCGAAAAATGAAAGCGTTTAACTTTGCCGATAAATTGTAAAAAAGGCTTGGCACAGAAAGAAGGAAAAAAACAAGTATTCGATTTCCGGTTACTCGGCAGGATCATCCGTTATGCATCGCCATATAGAAGACGATTGAACAGTTCGATCGTACTGGCTATTGTGCTTGCAGTAATGGCTCCCATTCGTCCGTGGTTGATTAACACAACGGTGAATGATTATATTCAGCATAACATGGCTGAAATGGTGATCCGCATTACTATTTTTCAGATAGCTCTCATCATACTTGAAACTGTTCTTCGCTTTTTCTTTTCTTATTACACAGCATGGCTTGGACAAACAGTGGTAAGAGACCTGCGTGTAAATGTCTTCAAAAAAATACTTGGTTTAAATCTCCGACAGTTCGATCAAACGCCCATTGGTACATTAACCACACGGACAGTTAATGATATTGAAACCATCAGTGATGTTTTTGCAGAAGGGTTTATTCCCATTCTTGCTGATTTCCTTACCATCATCGCTGTATTGTTTACGATGTTTTATATCAACTGGCAGTTGACTTTGGTTTGTTTGATTCCGTTTCCTTTTCTTATTCTCGCCACTTATTATTTCAAAGAAAGCGTGAACAAGAGTTTTCATCGAGTGCGAAATGCAGTTGCAGCACTCAATGCGTTTGTGCAGGAACATATACAAGGTATGCAGGTGGTGCAGGCATTTGCGGTGGAGCAAAAAGAGTTTAATAAGTTTAACAGGATCAATAAAGATCACCGCAATGCAAACATCCATGCAATTTTTGCTTACTCAGTTTTCTTTCCCGTTGTGGAAATTATATTAGCTGTATCGTTGGGTTTGTTGGTTTGGTTTGGAGCAGGACAGGCAGTGTCAGCCACCAATGGCGAAGCAGCAAAAATGGCGGGAGAAATTATGGCCTTCATCATTTTGCTGAACATGTTGTTTCGCCCACTGCGTTTTATAGCAGATAAATTCAATGTATTGCAGATGGGTATGGTGGCGAGTGAGCGTGTATTTAAAGTGATGGATAATACAGATGAGATTGCACCTTCGGCTCATGATGCATTTCAACCGGAAGGTGCAGTGCCAGGTAAAATTGAATTTGATCATGTATGGTTTGCTTATAACGATGAGAACTGGGTGTTAAAAGATCTTTCGTTCACCGTAAACCCGGGAGATACTGTTGCTATTGTTGGACACACGGGTAGTGGTAAAACATCCATCATAAGTTTGCTCAATCGTCTTTATCATATACAGAAAGGTGCTATTAAACTCGATGGCGTTAAGTTAGAAGATTATGAATTAGATGCGTTGCGCAGCAAGGTTGGTGTGGTGTTGCAGGATGTGTTCCTGTTTGCCGGCACCATTACGGATAATGTAACCCTGCGTAATGAAAATATCAGCAAGGAAAGAGTGATTGAAGCAGCCAAACTTATCGGTCTGCACGATTTCATCATGCGTTTACCCGGCAATTATGATTTCAATGTAATGGAACGTGGTGCCACCATGAGCCAGGGCCAGCGACAGTTGTTGAGTTTTATCCGGGCATTATTATTCAATCCATCAGTTTTGATCTTAGATGAAGCAACGTCATCGGTTGATACCGAAACTGAACAAATGATCCAGCATGCCATCGATAAATTAATTGAAGGCCGAACTTCTATTGTGATAGCCCACCGTCTTTCCACCATCCGCAAAGCAGATAAGATCATTGTATTAGATAAAGGTGAGATCAAGGAAATGGGAACTCATGATGAATTACTTTCGCTTGGCGGTTATTATGCCAAACTGCATGAAATGCAGTTTTCGAAAGTAGTAGTATAGTCAGCTGAAATAGGTAAAGCGGAGGATATTTTTTAACTTGCAGACAGTGGAAAGAAAGAAATACGATACAAATTCGGAGCTCTCAATACTAAACGAAACATTTATTCCTTATTCAAGGCAAGAAGAGTACGAAACAGCCAAAAGGAGGGAAGCCATTCTTATGACCGATGAAGAAAAATTCACGGTATTTTGCCGTCTCATGCGTATTGGCAAAATGCTTTCTACTGCAAAAATCACCCATAAGAAACTGGATGAATAAACAATCAGAATATGGATGTTTACAACGACAGTCTCTTGCTTTTCTGGGAATCATTGAATAAAAATCATGTTGCATATATAATGGTTGGCGGCTTTGCTGTTAATATGCATGGTTATATGCGGGCAACAAAAGATGCTGATATGTGGATCAAGGATTCTCTTGAAAACCGTCAAAACCTTCGAAAAGCTTTTATTGAATTGGAATATGGGGACTACGAGTCACTCGAAACAATGCAATTCGTGCCCGGATGGTCAGAGTTTTATATTGGAGACGGAATTGTACTAGATATTATGACAGGTATGAAAGGTCTTGAAGGCTATTCTTTTGAAGATTGTTTGCAAAAGGCTTCAGTAGCAGATTTAAATGGCATCATGGTACCCTTCCTCCACATCAACCAATTACTCGCCAACAAAAAGGCAGTATCCCGACCAAAAGACCAACTTGATGTGATTGAACTCGAAAAAATTAAAGAAGAGCGCCGCAAAATGGGGCTCGATTAACCTGAACAACTTTTTTCCTTTTTCGGTTTATCATTTCCCCATTTTTCACCTGCCGCCCCTTATCTTTGCGCCAAATTTAGGAAACGTATGGCGTTCAAGAGCATCAAATCCTTATTGGTAGCGGTTTTCAGCGTTTTTTTTATGGGTATATCAGCTCCTGTTTTAGCACAGCATGAACCGGCTGAGCACGAACCGGCAGCGCAGGAAGGCGAGCATGCTCCTAAAAAGGAAGGCTTTGATGCCAAAGAAGTGATTTTTGGCCATATCATGGACGGTCACGACTTCCATTTTTTCGATTGGAAAGGTCATGCTGTTGGGTTCCCACTCCCCGTTATTATTTATTCGCAGCAGAAAGGTGTGTCTGTTTTCCTGTCTTCAAAATTTGAACATGGTCATGCAGAATACAATGGATATAAGTTGGTAAAACAAGAGATTGGCGAAAAGATCGTTTCAAGCGACCCGAACGAGCAATTTTATGATTTATCGCTTACCCGCAACGTGGTGCAGATGTTGCTGGCATTGATCGTTCTTGTTTGGATACTCATCAGCATTGCAAAAGCATACGGCAAAGGACTTGGTGTAACATCGGCTCCAAAAGGCAAACAGAACTTTTTTGAACCCATCATCACATTCGTTCGTGATGAGGTAGCAGTTCCAAACTTAGGTGCAAAGTCACCCAAGTATCTTCCTTTCCTCCTAACAGTATTCTTCTTTATTCTGATCAATAATATTTTCGGATTGGTTCCGGGTTCAGCAAACGTAACAGGTAATATTGCTTTTACTGTTGTGTTGGGTATTATTGCCTTCATCGTTATCCTGTTCAGTTCAAACAGGCATTACTGGGGCCACATCTTCAATCCTCCGGGAGTACCATTGGGTGTAAAATTCATCCTGGTACCGGTAGAATTGTTGAGTGCGGTTTTAATTAAACCAGGTGCATTGATCATACGTCTTTTTGCCAACATGGTGGCAGGTCACATTATCATTATCTGTTTGATCTCGTTGATCTTCGTATTCACAGAGAAATTAGGACAGGGCTTTGGTATTGGTTCAACAGTGATCTCTATCCCATTCACGATCTTCATTTATTTCATTGAAATACTGGTTGCTTTCCTGCAGGCTTTCATCTTTACCATGCTTACTGCTGTATTCATCAGCCAGGCAATGGAAGGTGATCATGGTCACGGCGAAGAAGCAGCTCATCATTAATCGTTTTTATTTTTCACAATCATAAATTCAAAACAATGGATTTAATTCTTTTAGATGCGGTAGCAAATGCAGGTGGTGCAATAGGTGCAGGTTTAGCAGCTGTAGGTGCCGGTATCGGTATCGGTCAGATTGGTAAAGGTGCATTAGAATCAATTGCCCGCCAGCCAGAAGCTTCTAACGACATCCGTGCAAACATGATCCTTACTGCGGCCCTCGTAGAAGGAGCTGCTCTGTTTGCTATTATCGTTGGCTTCCTTGCAATGGTACTTTAATCATTGCCGCACAAACATTTTACTGCATCCAAAGCACAGGGCGGAGGATGCAGTATTTTAAACTAAAATCGAACGTTTTAAAATATAATAAATCATGGGTTTACTTACTCCCGCTTTAGGTTTACTCTTCTGGACGCTGGTTGCTTTCCTTGTTGTGTTTTTCATTCTGAAAAAATACGCATGGCCTGCAATTATTAAGGGTTTGCACGAAAGAGAGCAAGGAATTGCTGAAGCACTGGAAACAGCTGAAAAAGTAAAAGCTGAAATGGCTCAGTTGAAGAACGAGAACGAAGCGTTGCTTGCAAAAGCACGTGAAGAAAGAGCCCAGTTGCTGAAAGAAGCTCGTGAAACAAGAGATAAAATTGTAAACGAAGCGAAAGAGCAGGCAAAAGCAGAAGCCAACAAAATTATGGTGGAAACAGCTGCTGCAATTAACCAACAAAAAATGGCTGCTATCATTGATGTAAAAAATCAAGTGGGTAACCTGGTAATTGAAGTAAGTGAAAAAGTATTGCGTCGTGAGCTGGCTAATAAAACAGAACAGGAAGCATACATTGGCAAACTGTCTGAAGAAATTAAACTGAACTAAGAAAGTAAGGTGTATGGAGTAAGGTATAGGGTCAATACAACCTTTAGCCTTCAACCCTAAACCTTTAACCTCGAATAATTATGCAAAATCCCCGTCTCGCAGGTCGTTATGCAAAGTCTCTGGTTGATCTCGCACAAGAGAGAAATGAACTGGAAGCGGTGTATGCCGATATGAAATACTTGCAGGATGTGTGCAAGCAAAGCAAGGAATTTACAAATGTGTTGCGCAGTCCTGTTATTAATGCTGATACAAAAGAGAAGATATTGAATGAGATCATTATCAAAAACATCAGCAAGCTTTCTTCTGCATTTGTAAACCTGATCGTAAAAAAAGGTCGTGAAAAAACATTACCTGAAATTGCACAGGCTGTTGTTGATCAATACAACGTTATTAAAGGTATTCATAAGGTAAAGCTGATCACTGTTTCTCCTGCAAGTGAAGAATTAAAAACAGCGATTATTAATAAGATGAAAACAGATGCGAAGCTGGCGCATGTTGAACTGGAGAATGTGGTGAACGAAGCAATTATCGGTGGTTTTCAGCTGGAGTATAACGGCAACCTGGTAGATGCAAGTATTGCACGTGATCTGAGAGACATCCAGAAGCAATTCCAGAAAAATACATATATCAGAAACATCAGATAAAAATTCAATTGTAAACTTTCCTCACAATTCAACAGAGCGTGGGGGCTAAATAAAGCGTCATGGCAGATATTAAACCGGATGAGATTTCAGCGATACTTCGCCAGCAGTTAAGCAACTTTAACGTTGGTGCTGATTTGGAAGAAGTAGGTACCGTATTACAAGTGGGTGATGGTATTGCCCGTGTGTATGGATTGAATAACGTTCGCTACGGTGAACTGGTAGAGTTCGACAATGGTGTTCGTGCCATTGCTCTTAACCTTGAAGAAGATAATGTGGGTGTGGTATTGATGGGTGACGGAAAAGGTATCAAAGAAAGTTCTACGGTTCGTCGTACTGGTCAGATCGCCTCAATCAAAGTTGGTGAAGGTATGAGCGGCCGTGTGATCAACGTATTGGGCGAACCAATTGATGGTAAAGGTCCTCTCGTTGGCGAATTGTATGAAATGCCATTGGAACGTAAAGCACCTGGTGTAATCTTCCGTGAGCCGGTAAAAGAACCACTTCAAACCGGTATCAAAGCAATTGATGCGATGATCCCCATCGGTCGTGGTCAGCGTGAGTTGATCATTGGTGACCGTCAGACTGGTAAAACAGCTATCGCTGTTGATACCATTATCAACCAGAAAGAATTTTACGAAGCAGGCAAGCCTGTATATTGTATATATGTAGCGATTGGTCAGAAAGCATCAACTATCGCCGGTGTTATGAAAACATTGGAAGATAACGGTGCCATGAAGTACACAACAATTGTTGCGGCTTCTGCAAGTGATCCTGCTCCTCAACAGTTCTATGCTCCTTACGCTGGTGCAGCTATTGGTGAGTTCTTCCGTGATACCGGACGTCCTGCATTGATCATTTATGATGATCTTTCTAAACAAGCCGTAGCTTATCGTGAAGTATCATTGTTGTTGAAGCGTCCTCCGGGTCGTGAAGCATATCCTGGTGACGTATTCTATCTCCACAGTCGTTTGCTCGAGCGTGCTGCGAAAGTAATTGGTGATGATAGTGTAGCTAAAAACATGAATGATGTACCAGACAGCATTAAACATCTTGTAAAAGGTGGTGGTTCATTAACTGCATTACCGATCATTGAAACACAAGCGGGTGACGTATCTGCATACATTCCTACGAACGTGATTTCTATTACTGATGGTCAGATCTTCCTGGAAGGTAACTTGTTCAACGCAGGTATCCGTCCGGCGATCAACGTAGGTATTTCTGTAAGCCGTGTGGGTGGTAACGCTCAGATCAAATCAATGAAGAAAGTAGCAGGTACGTTGAAACTTGATCAGGCTCTGTACCGTGAGTTGGAAGCCTTCTCTAAGTTTGGTGGTGATATGGATGCTGCTACAAAATCTGTAATTGATAAGGGTGGACGTAACGTGGAAATCCTGAAGCAGGCACAATATTCTCCATACAAAGTAGAAAATCAAATTGCGATCATCTACTTAGGTACAAATGGTTTATTGAACAACGTTCCTGTACGTAAGGTGAAAGAATTTGAAGAACATTTCTTACACGAAATGGAAACCAAATTACCTGATGTATTAGCTGAGTTTAAGAAAGGTGCATTGCCTGAAGATGGTATCAAGAAGATGGTTGAAATGGCCAACGGATTGATTGCTCAGTACAAAGCATAAGTGTATAGAAAGAAGTGAAATAAGAAGAAGCCGTATCATTAATAAGTGATGCGGCTTTTTCTTTTTGCATCGATTTTGTATGGATTATCAGTTAGTCGGGCGATGAGGTGCTGTCAGGTGCTGGTGAATAAAAAAAACAAACAAAGGCAGCGTTTTAAGCTGCTTTTTTGATTGTTAGTGTACTTTTTTTCCTCAGGTTATGTGCCAGTGCGAGTAATCCGGTTTCAATGGTTACTTTTTCTTTACCCCGAAGCATAAATCGTTTGAAGCCATGGTTATTTTTTATGTTGGCAAACACCGGCTCTACGTCGTGGCAACGCTGCTTTCGTTTTTTGATTCCTTCTT
>JAKFDY010000171.1:0-4054 GCA_036675885.1 Lacibacter sp.
TTTGCCGCCAGCTTCCTTCAGATTCCACTTCACAGTGGACACCCTTGCTCTTGGCTAATGATACGTACTGCAACGCTCATTCGGGACTTACACCCTATAGCTGATATGCATGCCTGACACACAGACAAAAGAAGCTCTTTTGAACAAGCTGACTTTAAAAAATTACTTAAGACATCACTATTCAGCCCAGCTCATTACATAATTTCTGTTCTCAATGTCCAATGCCTGTTTGGTTAGCATAAGCGGACGAAACGTATCCACCATTACCGCCAGTTCCTTTGTTTCTTTTGCACCAATACTTTTTTCAACAGCACCGGGATGTGGCCCATGTGGAATACCTGCAGGATGTAAAGTGATCATACCTCTTGTTACATTTTTGCGGCTCATAAAATCGCCATCCACATAATAGATCACTTCATCACTATCAATATTGCTGTGATTATATGGAGCAGGAATAGCATTGGGATGATAATCGTACAACCTCGGCACAAATGAACACACAACAAACGCATTTGTTTCAAAAGTTTGGTGCACAGGTGGTGGCTGATGCACACGGCCGGTGATTGGTTCAAAATCATGGATAGAAAAAATATACGGATAACAACATCCATCCCAGCCAACTACATCAAACGGATGTGTTCCGTAATGTAACCCATACAGCATTCCTTTCTTCTTTGCCCTGATGAGGAAATCGCCTGTTTCATCATGCGTTTTCAGATCCTGGGGCTTGCGGATATCCCTTTCGCAATACGGCGCATGTTCCATCAACTGTCCAAACTTACTCATGTAACGTTTGGGGTAACGAAGGGGTGTAAATGATTCAACAATAAAGAGACGATTCTTATCATCGTTAAATTCAATCTGGTAAATAGTTCCTCTTGGCAATACAATATAATCGCCATAACCAAACGGTAATTCACCATATTGGGTTTTCACTGTACCACTTCCTTCGTGCACAAAAATCATTTCATCAGCATCAGTATTCTTATAGAAATAATCTTTTGTTCCACTTGTTGGTGCAGCCAGTACAATATGGCAATCGCTGTTCACCAACACCGGCACACGGCTTTCTAAAAATTCACCACCTGGTTTTAAATGAAACCCTTCAAAACAGCGATGCCGCAACATTTTTTCTTCTGCAATAATGGGCGATACATCAATCTGTGGCTCTGTTTTTATGATCTGTGTAGGCGGGTGACAATGATACAGCAACGAATAATCATCACTGAAACCTTCTGTAGAAAATAATTGTTCGCTGTACAAACCACCATCTGGCTTGCGGAACTGTGTATGGCGTTTGTGGGGAATTTTTCCCAATGTATAATAGTGAGGCATAAAATAATTTTTGATTTAAGATGTTTGATTTTTGATAGACGACGGAAAGCAAATCAGTCAGGAAAGACCGGAAGAATCATCCTGCTGCAATAACATGCGAACTCTTTCGGTCTTTCAAACTTCCGGACATCCCGTCTCATGACTTTTGGACTTGAATTAAAACAACAGCGTTAGTTCAAGCGTAGAAAGCAGAAAAATATATTTCCACTTCCGTTTATCAATCCAATATGTGAAATTGCGGTTGAAAGGCATAGCATTGTTTCAGGCAATCAAATCTACTAAACTTTACTTACAACATTGACAAGGATTGGTCTTATATCCGATACACATGGTTTCCTTGATGAAGCCGTTTTCGATCATTTTTCAAACTGCGATGAAATATGGCATGCAGGTGATTTTGGGGATGAAAACATTGCCAAGAGGTTAAAGGAGTGGAAAGAGCTGAAAGGAGTTTATGGCAATATTGACGGGCAAGACATCCGCACTCAATTTCCAGAACAACTCGTTTTCTATTGCGAAGAAGTAAAAGTGATGATGAGGCATATTGGTGGTGCCCCGCCCCGTTATAATCCTGAAACAAAAAAAGAACTTCAACTACATCAACCTAACCTGTTCATTGCAGGTCATTCACATATTTTAAAAGTGATGTATGATGATAAGATCAGTTGCCTGCACATGAACCCCGGAGCAGCAGGCAAACAGGGCTGGCACAAAGTGCGTACGCTCATCCGTTTTGTAGTTGACGGAAACAATATGAAAGATTGTGAAGTGATTGAACTCGGCCCCCGTTGACAGAATTCCGCTAACACAAGAGCGTTTTTTGAAGTAACTTACAGTAACTAAAACAAATGCTATGCAACGCCGTGAACTCCTGAAACATACTGCTCTCACCCTTGCTGCATTTACATTAAGCCGTGATCTGTTTGCCGCAGAAGCTGAAAAATTTATTCAGCTGCCTGATGTTGAAAAGATCATCAAATTAAGTTCAAATGAAAATCCTCATGGACCATCACCCATGGCCCGTAAAGAAATGATGAATGCGGTGAACGGCAGCAACCGCTATCCATGGGATGTTACAACAAAACTCAGAGAGCAGATTGCTGCATTAACCGGTCATACAAAAGAACATATTGTTATTGGTGCAGGTTCATCCGAATTATTGGGTTTAACAGCAACATGGGCAGCATTGAAAAAAGGAAATGCAATAGCACCCGATCCTACTTTCCGTTTGTGGATGCCTGCTGCACGCAAAACAGGTCTTGACATTAAACTCGTTCCGTTAACACAGAAAAAAGAAACTGACCTGCAACGGATGAAGGATGCCATGAACGATCAAACCAAACTGGTTTACATCTGCAATCCCGGCAACCCAACCGGGACAATTATACCTGCCAACGAGCTCGAAACATTTATTAAAGAGGTTGCACCAAAAGCAATCATTTTATTAGATGAAGCATACACAGAATTCAGCAACGAACCGAGCATGGCTCACTTGATAAATGACTATCCGAATCTTGTGATTGCTAAAACATTTTCAAAAATTTATGGTATGGCTGGTGCACGGGTAGGTTATGTGCTGGCGCATCCAACAACTGTTAAGCAGTTGAATGAACTGCAACCTTGGGCAAATGCAGGTGCAAGTGCCGTATCGTTAGCCGGTGCATTGGCAGCATTACAGGATAAATCGTTTGTTGAATTTTGTAAGAAAGAAAATGCAGCAGCGAAGTCTATTTTCTATAAAGCCCTGGAGCAGCAAGGTATTCCTTACATTACTTCGCATACAAGTTTTGTGTATTTCGATACAACAAAATACAATAAGGATGTAAAAGCAATACTGGAAGCAAAAGGTATTATAGGTGCACGAACATTTGAAGAAGGAACCAGTTGGTTACGTTTGAGTGTAGGCACACAGTATGAAATGAAAAAAGTAGCTGCAGCTTTAGCAAGTTAGTTTATGGTTTGTAGTTTTTGGTTTATAGTTACTCCGGCACTTTTGCCTTGTGTCTTGTTTCTTGCACCTTGTATCTTGTGCCTTTTTCCTTATACCCTTTGCCTTGTGCCTTCCGCCTTTTACCTTGTAGCTTTTGCCTTTCATTGATTTTTAACGAATCAATTGCAATTGATCTTTCTATTTTTCTGCAAATAATAAAACATGAAACCAATCCTTCTCATCATTGGCATTTTCTTTATGCATTCGCTTGTAAGGGCACAGGCCGATGCGCAAACGATCAAAGACATTGAAACTGTTTGCAATTATTATCTTGATGGCGGCACCAATGGTGATAGTGCGATGTTCTCAAAAGCTTTTGATCCGGCGGGACAAATGCGTTTTATGCGAAACGATACTTTGATGAATGTGTCACTGAAAGATTTTATGGCACGCACCAGAAATACCGGCGTTAAACAAAACCGCACAACTAAAATCGATCGGATAGAAGTATTTGGCAATGCGGCTACAGCAAAACTCACTATTGAATATCCCACGTTTTATTTTCATGATATGATGAGTCTGATAAAAACAAAAGATGGCTGGAAGATCGTCAGCAAGATCTTTTACAGAGAAGACAAGAAGAAATAAAAAACGCCCCGACAAAATCCTATCGTGTGGACACATTTCTACTTATTTCCCATCCTTGGAACGAGGCTTTAAAGTATTTTAAACCTATCCAAAGTGTCGTTATCCCCGGATGCCTTTTGTGTTCATATCCTTTCCATCCCC
>JAKFDY010000172.1:0-4725 GCA_036675885.1 Lacibacter sp.
GTGGCCGTCTGACGCCCTCGTCTGACGGATAGTTAGAATTTGTAGTGCTTGACAGTTTGATGAGTGGAAAGTGTTTTATACTTTGAATGAAACTTTAAAAACACTTATTATGTTTCTTCAACTTTCACACACTAAAACAGATGTGTTTGCAGCTTCAAAATTATTTGCTCGTGAATGTTATAAAATAACCCGTTCTTTTCCACCAGATGAACGATTTGCTATGATTCAGCAAATTCGGAGAGCAGCTCTTTCTGTACATTTAAATATCGCAGAAGGTTGCTCCAGAAAATCCGAAGCAGAACGAAAACGGTTTTTTGAAATAGCAAGAGGTTCGGTTATAGAAGTTGACACCGCTTTGGACATTGCAGTTGAACTTGAATATGTTTCTGCTGAAAACCTTTCAATTTTGGGAACAAACTTAGTAAGTACATTTAAACAATTATCAGCACTGATCAATCATAGTTAACAACTCATCATTGATCACTCATCACTCATCACATGTATCTCTATCTAAAGGCCATCCATATCATCTTCATCGTTACCTGGTTTGCAGGTTTATTCTATATGCCACGTCTTTTTATTTATAATGTTGAGGCGAATGCGAAAGATGAAGTCAGTCGCAAAGTATTACAGGAACAGTTTGGTATCATGATGAAACGCTTGTGGTATGGTATTACCTGGCCATCAGCAATTCTCACACTCATTTTTGGTACTTGGGTTTTATTTGAAAGTGGATATTCAAAAGTTGTATTTGAACCTGCTGGTCGTTGGATGCTCATCAAACTCATCTTTGTTCTTTTCTTATATCTCTATCACTTCTCCCTGCACAAGATTTTTAAACAGCAGACAGCGGGTGTATTCAATTATACATCGCAACAACTCCGCATCTGGAATGAAGTAGCAACCATCTTTTTAGTTGCAGTAGTAATGCTGGTAGTAGTGAAACAAAACCTTAGTGCACTATGGGGGGTGTTGGGTTTGTTATTGTTTGTGATCCTGCTTATGAGTGCGATCAAGATCTACAAGATGTTGCGTAAATAGGCAACTGTTCATTTTCCCGAAATAGTTTTCATCGTTTCGTTTCTACTCTTACCTTTACGTTGTCACCGCACGGGGTGCTTAATCATAAGATTAGGCTGAGATCACACCCGTCACCTGATTTGGATAATGCCAACGGAGGGATGCAGACTAAAAAACTCATTTTATTAAACTCCATTTTCGTTGGCATACGGCAATGGAGTTTTTTTATTTATAACTGTTCAACATGCAACTAGAAAAAAAGGAAACAGGATTAATTCCGCAACATTATCAAAACTGGCAGGGAAGACCCGAATGGTTTTTCAATCGTGAACACACCGATACGTATGAACAATGGTATGAAGGCCGTTACAAACGTGCTGAAGTGTGGCAAAAAAAAGTAATGGAACAACTGGTATCGAAAGATAAACGTGTGAAAACATTACTGGAATTTGGTTGTGGCACCACACGCTTTACACGCTGGTGGAAAGAGATCGGTATTGAAGCAACTGGTGGCGATCTTTCGCCGCTCATGTTGGGACAGGCGATTCATTTGTTTGAAGGTGACCTGGTATTAGCCGATTCACATCACATGCCGTTTAAAGATCACACGTTCGATGCATTGGCATTCATCACCACATTTGAATACTATAAAGATCCTGTGAAAGTGATCCGTGAAGCTGCGAGGGTTGCCAAACATGGTATTGCAATGGGTATGATGAATCGTAACTCAACAAAAGTTGTAAGAAGAAGAGTGCAGGAATTGTTCGGTGCCAACCCGTTTTATTTAACTGCTACTTTTTACACACCTGCTAAACTTACTGCTATTATTGATGAAGCATTGAAAGGAAGAAACTACAGTGTTGAATGGACCTGCACAGGATTAGCCAAATGGTTTCCTGTTCAGCAATGGAGTTTACCATTGGGCGATTTCTTTGGGCTCTATATTAAACTTGAAGATTGAGTACAATGAAACAACCGGGCAAAATACATCAGCATTCATTTGAAGAAATAATTCTGCAACGTTGTGGCGCTGCAAGAAACGAAGTGAGCACCGGTCCGTCGTTTGGTGTGGATGTATCTGTGATTGACCTGCCAAATGGCTTGGCCATGGCGATGACAAGCGATCCGTTGTCGTTGATTCCATCATTGGGGTTACAGGAATCGGCCTGGTTATCAGTTCACCTGATGGCAAATGACATGGCCACAACTGGTTTTGCACCAATGTACGCACAGTTTGTATTGAATCTTCCTGCCCAATTTTCAACAGATGATTTTCAAACTTACTGGAATTATATTCATCAATACTGCAAGGAAATTGGCGTGGCTATTATAGGTGGACATACAGGTTTTATTGAAGGACAAAACTCAACCATTGCAGGAGGCGGAACATTCACCACTGTGGCAACAAAAGACCAGATACTCACTTCAGCTAAAGCAAATGAAGGCGATGTGATATTGGTAACAAAGCAGGCAGCGTTAACAGCAACATCTATTCTGGCAATGAGTTTTCCTGAAGCAGTGAAAGACAAATTGGGTAAGGATGTGTATGACGAAGCTTGCAAACTTTTCTGGCAAACATCATCCTTGAAAGATGCATTAACTGCAGCTGGAAAGGATAAAAATTACAATGACGTAACAGCCATGCACGATGTAACAGAAGGCGGAGTACTGGGTGCAGTATATGAACTGGCTGTTGCATCGGGAAATGGAGTTCGTTTATACAATACAAAAATCCCTGTTGGGGAAGTGCAGCAAAATGTTTGTGCATTGTTCGGGCTTGATCTAAGGTATGCAGTTGGAGCAGGTGCCATGATCATCACCGTAAAAAAAGGATTTGAACAAACAGTGATCGATCGGTTGCAAAAACAAAACATTGCGTGTACAGCTATCGGCGAACTCACATCAAAAGAAAAAGGAAAGAAGATCTTTGTAAATGAAGTGGAAGAAGACCTTATTTACCTCGAACGTGATCCTTACTGGAATGCATTCTTTGAGGCGTATAAAAACGGCTGGAAATAATATGAAGAAAAAAATTAGAAACGGTGTGTATCTCGTCATTGATCCATCAATGAAACAGCAGCAATTGCTTGAGCGTTTGGCATCGGTGCTGAAAGAACAGATATGTGCTGTGCAGATATGGGATCATTTTCCAACTGAAGATGTGAAACAGGAAATTATTCCATCAGTTTGCAGCATGTGCAAAGCAGCAGATGTTCCTGTACTCATCAATAACGATTGGGCATTGTTAAAGCAATTTCCGTTGGATGGTGTTCATTTTGATATAATGCCTTTCAACCTCGAAGAAATCCGGAAAGAAATCGGCAGGGATTTTATTGCAGGCATCACCGTTAATAATAACCTGGATGTTGTTGCATCAGCCGAACAAAACAAACTCGATTACATTTCTTTCTGTTCTGTGTTTCCATCATCAACCAGCAACAGTTGTGAACAGGTAACATTCGATACAATCCGCAAAGCAAGTGCCATTACATCGATGCCGATCTTTTTAGCAGGAGGTATGCGCCTGGAAAACATCAGCAAACTAAGCGAACTCGAATATAATGGTGTGGCTGTGATCTCCGGCATTATGCAGGCAGAAAATCCTGCAGAAGCAACCAAACAATACAATCAACTTTTAAAGAAATAATTATGCGTTTAAGTACAATTGATAAATTATGTTGTCCTTTCGATAAAGCAGATCTCAACTTGCAGATCATTGCAAAAGATATCAATGAAAATATTATCGAAGGTATTCTCACCTGCAAAACATGTAACCGTTATTACCCCATCGTAAAAGGAGTGCCCATCATGAGTCCGGATGAATACCGTGAGTTTAAACTGGAGCAGCCGGTGCTTGAAAACTGGCAACCCTATTTACAAAACACACAAGTTGAATTGTTTCGGCTGTTACCCAAAGATCAGGAAGGCGAAAATGATTAATTTTTTGATGAGAAAAGAAAATTATTAGTTTTCATGGTGGTATGCAGGAGCTTTTTGAGTTGGTTGAATCTAGCATGCATGAGAGCTATTCCTCCTCGATAGAATCAATTGGATCAAAGTTGTTTAGCGACCCTTTTTTTAAAAATACTAAATGGTGGGAATTGGCGGGACGATACTTTATGAAGTATCCTTTTTCTCGTAGTTATTTTTTAGGCAATAGATTTAAGGAATCTAAAGTCAGGAAATCCAAGTTTTTTAAGTTTTGCTGCCTGTCGGTCGTTTATAGTTTTGCTGAAAAGCTAAACAAGAGTAAAATAAACGAAGTAGTAGCTTATGCAAAATCCTTAAAAGAAGAAATGAAACAATCTTCTGTGTCCCTGGAAGTGAACGGTAAGATGTATTTCATCGAATAAGTAAAAACAGCCAAGCTATTTTTGAATATCAATAATAGGTGTAAAAGTAACCGATTCTCCAATATTTTGGGGAATCGGTTTTGTCGTTCTTATAGCAATTCTCCTCAAATACCTTCCCGTTTAATTTATTCATGTAAAAAGCAAATCGGAAACTTAACGATTAGCTTTTTCTTTGTTATAACAAATTGAGATAAGGAGTTGTAATTATTTTTTAATAAAAAACTTAACGCTATAGTCATTCATTAAACAAAAAGAGGGAACATTATAAATTACATAGCCAACCAAAACTAAGTTTGACCAGAATCCTAAAAGGGAACTTCTTAAGTGAATTTACTATTCAAAAGATACTAAA
>JAKFDY010000173.1:0-1856 GCA_036675885.1 Lacibacter sp.
GAAAAGGGCGGCGAGGACAAGTCAGGAGAAAAACCAAAATTCATGAGTATTCTTACTGGTGGGACAGGTGGTACATACTTCCCGTTGGGCGGAGCGTTTGCAAACATTGTATCTGAAGCAACAGGTATAGACACAAATGCTGAAACAACTGGAGCATCTGCAGAAAATATGCAAAGCATAAAAGACAACAAAGGTGAAATTGCTTTCACACAAACGGATATTGCTTCCTATGCTACAGAAGGAAAGCTGATGTTTGATGGAAATGCGATTGATAATATCAAAGCAATCGGTACTTTGTACCCTGAAACGATTCAAATCGTTACAACTGAAAAATCAGGCATCAAAACAGTAGAAGATTTAAAAGGGAAAAAGGTCTCAATTGGTGCACCTGGCTCTGGTACTGCAGCGAATGCAGAACAAATTCTTGAAGCTTACGGCTTAACGCTTGATGATATTGAAAAGCAAGATTTGAGCTTCGATGAATCCGTTAACGGAATCAAAGATGGCAATATCGATGCAGCATTCGTAACGGCAGGTCATCCAACAGCTGCAGTTGAAGAACTTTCTGCAACTGAAAAAGTTGTCATTGTTCCAGTCGATGCTGATAAAGCTGATAAGCTTATCGAAAAATACCCATACTATACAAAAGAAGAAGTGCCAAGTGGAACATACAAGCTTGGAGCAGCCGTTCCAACTGTTGCTGTCCAGGCAATGCTTGTTGTAAAGGCTGATCTTTCAGATGACGTAGTGTATGATATCACGAAGGCAATTTTCGAAAACCTTGATCAGGTACAACATGCGAAAGCGAAGCAAATAAAGCCTGAAAATGCTCTTAATGGCGTTGGAATTGATGTTCACCCTGGTGCACAGAAGTATTTTGATGAAAAGGGAATAAAAGCAGCCGAGTAATAGATTGACCATGACCGGACAAAGTCCTTTAGGGGAGTTTGCCCGGTCAATTCATATTCAGGATTGTTTCTACATTCCGGATTGTTCCCCGAAAGGCTAGACCGAACTTCCAACCGGTCTTTTTTTACTTTATGAATATCTAACCTCTATAATAGTCATTGGACAGACGAGGCAGGAGTTTTATGAAATTGTTCGAGAATAAATTCAAGATCTTCGTTCTGTTGTGCCTCTTTTTTGTTTTGGTCATTATTTCTGTTTACATACCTTATAAACAAGCACTTGTTTTTCGTCAGCCTGAAAGAGATAATATACTCTGCTATGTTCCAATTACAGCTGGCGAATCGTTCAAGATTAAATATAAGCATTCAATCCATTTGTCGGATGTCATTGAAAGCTATGTGATAACAAAACAAAGTGAAATTCGGCAATATGAATTGGAATATGAGGATTTTGCTATTGGCATGCCATCGGAAACTGCCGAGGGTGAAATTTTTGAAATGAAGAATGGCAAATATTTTATTAAAAATATGAATAGAACGTTTGATCACTTTGACCTGCGACTTGGAAAGGTCAGGGCGAATCACACTTTCGTCAATGAAAGTGTATCCTACCCGCTGTCCCAGGCAATTGAACCGGGGACAAGGGTGCGGATTCAGGTGAAAAAAATTAATCTTATTGAGCAATTGAAAGGAGTGAACATCCTTGAGCACAAAAAATGAAACTTTATCAGAACAGGAACAGCAGGAGCTGCTCGAAAAGTATGATCCTGAGGCGGCATCAAGGAAACTTAAGGGAGTAATGGGTATAATCGCATTTGTACTATTGCTGTCATTCTCATTGTTCCAGCTATACACGTCAATATTCGGGGTTTTGACTGCACAACTGCAAAGATCAATCCATTTGGGTTTCGCACTTGCGCTGATTTTCCTTTTGTTTCCGGCGCGCAA
>JAKFDY010000174.1:0-6269 GCA_036675885.1 Lacibacter sp.
ACATCTAAAATTTGTGATAAGAGCGGCTGTCCGACAAAACTTTTATCTTTATCCATATGGCTTGTTTGTTGTGTGGTAACTCAAACATAACCATTACGGGTGGTTCCAAGGAACTACCCTTTTGTTTTTATTTAGTCGGACAATAGTGATTGTTTTTATTTGTTTTTTGCCGACTGAATGATGAGCCGCAGCACATCGGCTATCTTACTATCGTCTATCCACCGTGTAACAACTACAAGATCGTGTTCTTTATCGATGATAATATAATTACCACCATAACCTGCTGCATAATATACTTTGGGTGAAATGCCTTTCCAGGTTTGTTCTGTATTGAGCCACCAGAGATAACCATAATTTTTATTGGCAAGAGAAGGTTGTTGAACTGCATTTACCCATTTCTCTGAAATCAATTGCTGGTTTTTCCATTTACCATTTCTCAAAAACAATAAACCAAACCTTGCATGATCAAGCGTGTTAATGAAAATACCTCCACCATGATGACCACCACCACTAACCGATTGCACCGTTAAGCCATCCATTGTTACATAGGAATTTTCATATCCAAACCAACGCCATGTAGTGGATGCACCAATAGGGTCCATGATCTTTTCTTTCAACACAATTGGTAATGGCTTACGCCAAACCTGCAGCAGGGAATATGCAAGGAGGTTTACACGCACATCATTGTATTCATAATTTGTTCCCGGTTCAAGCAGCTTGCGGTTTTTCCAATCATCAATTGTTCCGTTTCTTGGCGGACGATCGGCCCAATCATGTAATCCAAACAAACTACCGTTCCAATCAGATGATTGGTTGAGCAAATGCTCCCAGGTAACTTTTGCATTATGAGCGCTTTCAAAAGATTCATCCCACACATATTGGCCTACTTTATCATGTACACTTTTGATCAATCCATTGTCAACTGCTAAACCTGCAACAGTAGAGAGGTAGCTCTTCGTTACACTAAACGTCATATCAACTCTGTTCACATCACCCCACTGTGCAACAATGTATCCGTTCTTAATAACAAGACCGGCAGGTCCGCCTCTTTCTTTCATTGGCCCAATAATTTTATAACCCGGCTCCCGTGAATAGGATTTCATATTGGCAATACGCAGATCACGTTCAACTTTGTTTTCACTTTTCAATGCAAGCGATACTGCACTGTCGAGCAAAACTTTATTCATCTTCAGCTCTTCCGGTTTTCTCGTTTGCCAGTCAACATCTGGGAAATAAGTTTGCTGTGCATGCATATTGAACGCATACAGGCTTATAAAAAAGAACAATAGTTTTTTTCTCATGATTTCTTCTTTCAGTAATTTATTTCTTATTCATCTCCATATAATCAAATACAAGATTGCAAAACGCAGTTACACCTGTTTTAAACGCACTGTCATCAATAAAAAATTCAGCTGTGTGATGCGATGCAGATGTTTTCGGGTCTTTTCCTTTGGGTAAACCTCCAATGTAAAAATATAAGCCGGGCACTTTTTGGGCGAAGAAAGAAAAGTCTTCAGAAATTGTTTCTGGAGCAACAAGGAGCACATTTTCTTTTCCCACTGTTTTTTGCAACGATGGTAACATGGCAGCAGTTAACGCTTCATTGTTAAACGTAACAGGATAATGCGCTGAATAGGGAACTTCCACAACAGCTGATGCACCGGCAGCCTCCGCTGTTTTTTCCACGATCTGTTTAATACGGCTGAATACGAAGGTTTCATCAGCAGCACTTAATGTTCTTACCGTGCCTGTCATTTCCACCTGGTCGGCAATAATATTGAAACGGCTACCTCCATGAATTGTACCAATGGTAACCACCGCTGCATTTTCTGCAATGTTCACATTACGGCTTACAATGGTTTGAAGACTGTTGACGATTTGCGAAGCCACAACAATTGGATCAACCGATGACCATGGTTTTGCACCATGTGCAGATTTTCCTTTTATTGTAATTTTCATATCAGCCACACCTGCAAATGTGCTGCCCGGACGATAGGTTATTTTACCCACTTCAACCTGTGCATTCATGTGCAATCCAAAGATCACATCCACTTTCGGGTTTTCTAACACACCCTCTTTCACCATCAATTCAGCACCGCCTTCTTCACCTTTTTGCGAACCTTCTTCTGCAGGTTGAAAAATAAATTTCACGGTTCCTTTCAACTCTTTTTTCATACCGGCAAGTATCTCCGCCACGCCCATCAATATCGCCACATGTGCATCATGACCGCAGGCATGCATCACACCAACTTCTTGTCCGTTGTAAATTCCTTTTGCTTTTGATGCAAACGGAAGACCTGTTTTTTCTGTTACAGGCAAACCATCCATATCGGCACGTAAACCAACAACAGGCCCGGGCTTATCACCTTTCAGTATTCCCACTACACCTGTTTTTGCAACATTGGTTTTTACTTCGATACCTAATGATTGCAGATGTTTGGCAATGAGTGCAGCTGTTCTTGTTTCCCTGTTTCCTAATTCAGGATGCTGATGAAGATCATGCCGCCATTCAATTACCTTCTGTTCAATTTTTGTTGATGCTGTATTGATGGCTGCACTGTAATTTGTTTTTTGTGCAAGGATGCTGTGCGTACTTAGTAAGAATAATAACAGGAAAACCTTCTGCATGTATTTAGTTATTTAAAAATTGTTTTGTGATGATGTGATCTGTTTTATAAATAGCTCAACCATTTTTTTTCTTTGTGATTGGTTTTATAATTATCGTACCACTTACATAAAGGATACAATGCAATCACCACGGCAATCCAGATGAGATATACAATACCTAAACTATAACCTTCGCCCGGTACCATAAACTTAAAAGGGAAATTGGGCAAACCTTTCACGCCTTCTGCAAAACTGTGTCCTCTTGACAGGTAAGCAAAGATGTGCAAAAGGTTAAGTAAGTAAAAATGCAGGATGTAATAAAAGAAGGGAACACGACCGTACACAATTATGATTCTCGCCAGCTTGCCGCCCGTTGTTTTCACAAACGAAAGAAACAACAACGCACCGCCAATAGTTGCACACATAAATAATAAGGATGGAGGATACTTCTGCACATTCATAAATACAAGAAAAGTAGAGAGGCTGTCTTTTTGTTTGGTCCAATCAGCAGGGTCACCATATACATTACTGAAGCGAAGCGCCACAAAGAACAACAACATTATCAGGCTGATCCATAACACTGTTCTGTTTCGCTTTGCAGGTTCGAGTGCAGTATAGAATTTTCCGAAACAGTAACCAAGTATCATCAAACCCGTCCATGGAAGGAAAGGATAAAAGATACCTACTGTATGATTATCAAACAAAGGAAACACAGTTGGCAGGTGCAGGAAGTTCCACCACAACGGTACGTTGCCCTTACGTGCTGCTTCTGCAAAATCAAGACTGTTATGTCCCAACACAATCACCGCACCAATAAGCAAAACAAGTTTGAACGGAAGATGAATGACCAACCCAAGCAGAACCATGCCGATACCGATGGACCAGATAGTTTGCAACACAAAAATGCTGTAATGAATATCGGCAGTAATACCGAATGTAACAATGAAGATCTCTGCAACAATGAGCCACAACCCACGGGTAATAAGAAACCAACTCAGTTCTTTTGTTGTTTTACGTTGGTGCTGCAGCCACGCCGACATACCTGAAAGAAAAACAAAAGTTGGTGCACAAAAATGTGTGATCCAGCGTGTGAAATAAAGAATGGGTGTAGTTGTGGCTGCATTCAGCGGATCGCCGGTGAACGCTTCTTTGTGAAAAAAATCACGTGTATGATCAAGCGCCATAAAAATCATAACTAATCCACGAAGCAGATCAATAGATTCAATGCGTTTGCTGGTTAATGTCGACTGCATAGTTCAGTTATCTGTATTATCTGTGTGAGATTTCTTTTTGAAAGGCTGCCATTTTTTATACGTTGCACTTCGCCACAACCATTCAATTGGTCCGTAATTAAAATACTTAAGCCATATTGTACTTAAGATGATCTGGCCAATAAATACAAGCAAGGCAAACGAAGTATAATAAACCGGACCCACTTCACGGACAAGACCAAAGCCTGCTCCATAAAAAACAATGGTGCCGATCAACGAATGGCTAATGTAATTGGTAAATGCCATTTTACCCACAGGTTGAAGTATGCTCACCAGTTTTTTACCAATTGTTGTTTGAGCAAATAAGAAGAACAATGAAACATAAGCCAACGCTAACGGCGCAACACCCAATGCATAAGCAATGCTTTGATAAAGACCTTCTGTTTTTAACTGGTAGTATAAACCTGTTTCCATCAACTTTGATAATTGATAGTTGGCAGGCAAGCCGATAAGCAAACCGCCTCCTGCAATCATCCAGAGTAATTGTTTATTTGCAAGAATGGTTTTGTAACGATCGTTACGACCAAGCAGGTAACCAAGAATAAACATGCCCAGCACTTTTAAAGGACGGCTTTGGAAAATAAGATCGCCAAAACGATAAAACACACCGGCGACAAGACTTTTTAACTGGAAGAAATAGTTACCTGTTTTCAGATTGATCAAAAATTCCTCAAACGATTTTGAACCTGTTAAAACCGAATCAATTTTTTCACCTGTCGTAAACAGCAAACCTGCCGGTGCCAGCAATACATTCCATTTCATGCGCAGGAAATAAATAAGAGCAGGTAAACAAAGCATAACAATAGCAGCAATAAATAATTTCTGGTCGTTCCATTTTCGTAGCCATAGAAACACGAATCCAACCAATGCATAAAACGCAACAATATCACCTGTCCATAACAATAGTAAATGTGCAAGCCCCAGAAGAAACATAAAACCTAATCGCCTGCGCATAAATTTCACAGGCGTTAACCCGTTTATTTCACTACGTTTCAGCTGGAGAGCCATGCCCCAACCAAATAACAAGCTGAAGATGGAATAAAACTTTCCTTCTATGAATACATGTTCCCAAAAACGAAATGTGTGATCGAGCTTATGAAAGTACGGACCAACATTGTTAAGCGAAGGATCGTAAAACGAAAAACCGGCCCCTAGATTGGCAATAAAAATACCAAGGATGGCAATGCCACGCAGGGCATCCATAATATTAATACGCTCACTGGTACGCACAGGTGCAAACGAAGTGGACATGGAGGTTTGTTTTGGTTGTGATGAAGAGAGACGTTTACTCGTTGTCAAAAGGTAGACAGAAGTTTTGAGCTTTGCAAACAATAAAGTGAGCGATAGCAGGAATACAATAAGTATCGGCTTTCGGGTATAGGAATGCTGATTATGTCCATTAGTTGCACCGCCTGGTTTTTGTGCACATTACATTGATAAATTACAGGCTGCTGTCCTCTGCAACCTCTTAAGTAAGCGAGCTCTTCAATACAAACATTTCCGAATAACCCGGGTTAACATATTCTGCAGGCAAAGCAGGTTCATTATTCCTTTATTCAAACTGATATTCTTTTTTAATCAATTCAATTAATCGTGTAGCATCATTTTTTGCATATTCCGAATGTTGTATCATTCGCTGACACCAGATGCGATACAAGACATAATAATTATAGTATTGTGTCAGTTTCTGACCATCTGTGATTAACAGTTTGGGAGACTGAGCTAAGGAATCACTTGTCATAGACTGTAGTGCAGACCATTTTTTTGTCAACAGGAAATGATAGATATCATAATCAAAAATTTCGGTTTGCATATCCAAAAGAACCATGCTGCGCTGTTCTAAAATATTTTCAATGGCAATATAAGTATGGCGGATATAGCGGTCATATTCAATTAATGAATCTGAAACATTGGGCTTACGGATCAACCTGAAATTACCTGCATTTCGTAATTGCTCAATTGTTCTGTCGCTGTAATTGAAGCTGCTGAAGTATTGGATCAATAAGGCTGCTTTGTAGGAATTTAAAATATTTTCGGGACTGAGTGGATGTTTAATTGAAGTCTTCAGAGAATCAAACTTTTCAACATTGGATTTAAAAATAGTGATCGACCTTGCAAAGTTTGTTGTATCGTTTTTAAGATCCTTGAGCAGAGATTTCATGTACTTTTTTTCCCGTTGATTTTCGATGGTATGCTCCAACTGATATTCAGCCAAAAAACCACAGAACACAGCGAGGAACAACATTAAAAATTCCCAGAAATAAGTTTTCCAGTTTTTCTTTCCATGTGCAGTATGGGTGTGATGATGTACTTCCATATCTTGTACGGTTGAAGGTTTACGTTCGTCTAAGGCAGATGGTTGTTCAACTTCATGAGTTGATTCAGCAGTTG
>JAKFDY010000175.1:0-29332 GCA_036675885.1 Lacibacter sp.
AGCAACCAGCGGAACAGGTACCGTGTTAACATCAGCAAGCGCTACGTTAGACGCATCTACTCCACAAGACTGGCAATTATTTACTGGCACATTGAAAACGGCGAATACAACTCCTACCAGTACTTATTTCGGAATAAAAACTACAAACCCGCAGTCGCCTTATTTTTATATTGATGATTATGTAGCCTACCCAGGCACTGCAGTTGACAATACCGCACCTGATGCAGTAACCAATCTTGCAGCGGCAGGTTCTGCAAGTTCCATTGCATTAACATGGTCTATTCCTGCAACTGGTATTGATAATGGCGGTTATGTTGTTGTACGCAGTACAGTAAGTGCAACTCCAACTTTAAATACAAAAGGTGTGTATGCAGTGGGTAATAACATCGGCACTGATTACACTGTTTTATATACAGGAACAAGTACATCGTTTAACGATGGCACTGTTACAACAGGTTCAACTTATTACTATCATGTATTTACCGCAGATAAAGCATTTAACTATTCACCTGTTGCAACTATATCCGCTACTGCAAATGCATCTACTTCTCCAACTATTCTTGCAACAGCAAGCTTTACTAATTTCACACAAACAATCGGCACCCCATCGGCAGTACAAAAAGCTACAGTGAGCGGTACGAATCTTACAGGTGATGTAACGGTTACTGCTCCATCAAACTATGAAGTTTCATTGAACGGAACAACATGGACAAACAGCGTTACATTATCACAGGCATCAGGAACAATTTCATCAACAGAAGTTTCTGTGCGTTTAAATGCAGGCAGTACAGGAACATATAGTGGAAACATTTCTTTTGCAGGTGGTGGGGCTACAACAAAAACATTGGCGGTAAATGGTATTGCATCAAACCCAATTGTTGCACCTGCGTATGATGTGCTGGTAGCAAAAGATGGTTCAGGGAATTATACATCTGTACAGGCAGCAATTACGGCGGCACCAACAAACCGTACTTCACCGTGGAGGATTTTTATTAAGAAAGGAAAATATGTAGAGACGATTGTCATTCCATCGAACAAACCATTCATGCAGTTGATTGGTGAAAACATGGCAGAGACAATTATTTCGTACGATAACTATTCAGGTAAAGCAAACCCTGCAGGTGGTACGTATGGTACATCAACCAGCGGTACTATGATCATTAATGCTGCAGATGTAATGTTGATGAATCTCTCAGTAGAGAACGCAACAGGTTATGGTATTAATGCCAACGCCCTTGTGCCTGCCCCCGGTGATGGGCCACAAGCAGTTGCTGTTTATACCACATCAGACAGAGTTGTGTTTTTTAATTGTCGCATGAACGGCGGACAAGACACATACTATGGCGGTAACAACAAAGGCACAAGAGTGTACATGAAGAACAGTTACATCGATGGTAATACTGATTTCATTTTTGGATCATCAACTATCATATTTGATACCTGTGTCATATATCCACGTACAAGATTGGATAATGGTACTGGTGGCTATGTTACTGCTGCCAATACAAAAGCAGAATCGGGTTACGGTTACGTTTTTCGTGATTGTAAACTCACAAAAAACCGTGGTACCACTTTTTACACATTAGGTCGTCCGTGGCAAAACGATGCAGGAACTGCCGATGCTGCAAAATCACGTAACAAAACAGTATTTCTCAATTCATTCATGGGTGCATCTATTAAGCCCGAAGGATGGAGTGCATGGGATGCAGGAACAAACACTTCCTATATTACCTATGCAGAATACAATACCAAAAATTATGATGGTACAGTAAAAGATATCAGCGGACGTGTAAGCTGGAGTAAACAGTTAACAGCCGGTGAAGCAGCAAAGTATTACAACAACGATACAGTGTTTGTGAATGCGAATACTCCTGCTATGGCAATATGGAACCCTTACAGCACATGGCCCGAGTTGAACAATACATTTGTTCCTGACCTATCTGCATCAAATGTGATTGCACGCAAGCCAAATGCTACAGCAACTACAGTGAATGTTACATGGAATATCACCTGGCCTATGTCGGGCATTAAATGTGAGTTGTACAGAAGTTCAGATAAACAGAATTTCAGTTTAATTGATACACAAACCAGCAGCGAAGATTCTGCTTGCAATTTTATTTATGCTGATGCTGCACCTGCTGCAGGCACCAGTTATTATTATATTGTACGTTTATCAAAAACTGGTTTTACAACCACCACTTCTGATACAGCTTTTGTTTCAAGCAAACCAACCATCACTGTAACAGCAGCATTATCTGATTTTTTGCAAGGACTTGGTACGCCATCAACAACACAGAGCTATCTGGTTTCCGGTTTGAATATTATTGACAGTATAAAAATTGTTCCGCCTGTGAATTATGAAGTGTCAGCCAATGGCGGCACAACATGGTACAACAATACAACTCCCTTGGGATTAAAACCAACCAACGGTACTGTTGCCAGCACAACATTAACTCTCCGCTTAAACGGAACTGTTGTGGGAACATACAACGACAACATCATTCATAGCGGAACAATGGCCGATACCGTGAAGCTGGCTTTAAAAGGAACTATCCAATCACAACCTGTACAGATATCTTCCTTATTACAACACTGGCCATTTGCACAAAACAGGCAGGACAGTGCAGCCATTCGTTCGGCAGCGGTTACGGCCAGTACTTCAACGCTCAACAAGTTTGCTGTATCCGATGCTGTTACAGTTGCAGGCATGTTGCCTTATTCATCAACACGTGGACAAGTGTTTGCTGCAACGGCAGATGGTTACTGGGCATCTGCATCCGGTGGACCAGGTGGTAACGTCAATCGTACCAACTATCAACAATTTACTGTAACGGCAAGCACTGGTTATACAACCAGGGTTGACAGCTTATTATTTAATACAACGTTTTATGCTTCGAACAGTAATATCAAAATTGCGGTTGTGTATTCACGCAGCGGATTTACAACTGACTCTACCGGTGTCATCGGTTATGAGTTTGGAAGTCCAGCATCATTAACACAGGACAACAACGGACCTTCTGCACTTTACCGCATGCCTTTAAACGGTTCAACAGGTGTTACTTTGTTAGAAGGACAAACACTCACCATCCGTTTGTATTATAGTTGCGGCAGTACCAGCCCAGGCAGGTATGCCCAATTGAAAGATGTAATAGTAAAAGGTATTCCAACGCAAAACGTTACGACAGATGTTCGTGATAATATTGTGCCGCTTGGTTTCTCCGTTTATCCGAATCCAGCAAATAACAAAGTGTACATCAAACACCCAAGAAGCGGAACGAACACAACGATTGCACTGTATTCGCTGATCGGCGTTAAAATTGCAGAATGGAAAGCAACTGCAAACGCTACACTCACGTCTGTAGATGTGCAAGCCTTACCACAAGGTCAATATCTCATTCACTATAGTTCAGGGAAAGAGAACGTTGTTTTAAAATGCATCGTAGTACATTAGGTTTATGAAAAGAGTTGTTGGTTTTATTGTATTGATTCTTCTTTGCGGATTGCAGTCGTTTGCGCAAACAGGCAATCCGCAACAGTACAAGTATGTATTCACAGTTGCAAAAGATGGCAGCGGCGAATTCAAATACATACAGGATGCAATTGACGCCATGCGTGTTTATCCCCTGGCATCTATTACGCTCTACATTAAAAACGGAGTGTACAACGAAAAGATCGAATTACCTGCTACAAATACTGATGTAACATTTATTGGTGAAAGTGTAGAGAAGACCATCATCACCTTCAATGATTATTCAGGAAGAGGAAAGCACACAACGTTTACTTCTTACACCGCAAAAATTTCGGGCAACCGCTTTTTTGCAGAAAATATCACATTTGCTAATAGTGCCGGAGCAGTTGGTCAGGCATTGGCGTTGTATGTAGATGCAGATAAAGCCATTTTCAAAAACTGTAAGTTCCTCGGCAACCAGGATACCATTTTTGCAGCAGGTGAAAATTCCCGCCAGTTATTTCTTGATTGCTATATTGAAGGAACAACAGATTTTATCTTCGGACCATCAACAGCGGTGTTTCAAAATTGCACCATACGATCAAAATCGAATTCGTATATCACTGCAGCAAGCACAACACCCGGTAAGAAATTCGGTTACGTATTTCTGGATTGTAAGATCATTGCTGATTCGGCTGTCACAAAACTTTATTTAGGAAGACCTTGGCGTGCTCATGCAAAAACTGTTTTCATCCGTTGCGAAATGCCCAAACAAATTGCACCTGAAGGTTGGAGCAACTGGAGCAATCCGGCCAATGAACAAACGGTGTTTTATACTGAATATAAATGTACCGGTGAAGGTGCTGCTACTGCCAAACGTGTTGCATGGAGCAAACAACTCAGCGATAAAGAAGCAAAGGAATATACACTGGAAAATATTTTATCGAATAACAGTCTTGTTCAACAGGAATCAAACTGGTTTCAACAAATCAGAACAAAAGCATTTGAATGGCCGGTGAATAAACAATAAATATGAAGAAGAACTTTCTACTCATATTCTTTATTTGTCTTTCTGTATTTGCAAAGGCACAGGAATTTATTCCTTTATGGCCTGCAGGAAAGAAACCAAACACCAATGGCAAAAAAATAACGGATAGTTTATACAATGAACGCATCTGGCGTGTGGCAACACCGGGGATGTATTGTTTTGTTGTGCCGAAAGCAGAAAACAACGGCACTGCTATTTTGATTGTTCCCGGTGGTGGTTATGAACGTCTTTCGCATTTATACAGCGGCTTCAATTTAGCCAAATGGTATAACAGTATTGGCGTAAATGCATTTGTACTCATCCATCGCTTGCCACATCAGCAGGATCTCATCAATAAACAGCTTGCACCCTTGCAGGATGCACAACGGGCCATGCGTGTCATCAGGGCAAATGCTGTGCAATGGAATATCAAAACAGATAAAGTGGGTATAATGGGTATCAGTGCAGGTGGGCATGTGGCCAGCATGCTCGGCACACATGCAAAAGATGAAAGCACTATCAACGATTCATTAACCGCCTATAGTTATCGTCCTGATTTTATGGTCTTGCTCTCCCCTGTTATCTCAATGGGCAAGTTTGCACATGGCGGCAGCAAAAAGAATTTTCTTGGAGCCGATACAACAAAAGCTAATATCGAAAACTATTCAGGTGAATTGCTGGTTAGTTCTTTTACGCCGCCGACATTTTTGGTGCATGCACAAAACGACAGCACGGTAAAAGTGCAGAACAGTGTATTGTTTTATCAATCACTGATAGAAAAAAAGATCAATGCCAGTCTGCATATATTTCCGCAAGGCGCACATGGCATCCGTTTAGATGAGAATCCCGGATCGACAGATTTGTGGATGAGTTTATTAGAAGCGTGGTTAAAGGAAATGAGTTTTATCTTGCCGATTCCTTTTAAATAATAAGAGTATGAAATTAGTTTTATTGATAAGTTCATTGATAGTTGCAACAGTTGTACACGCACAACAGGAAATGCCATTGTACAGCGGTGCTGTTCCCAATTCAAAAGCTGCACCCAATAAAGAAAACGCTGTAACAAAAGATAATGTTACACGCATTTCAAAAGTAAGTGTGCCAACGCTTACTGTTTATAAACCGGCTAATCCCAATGGCATGTCGGTGATTATTTGCCCCGGTGGTGGCTATGGTATTTTGGCATTTGATAAAGAAGGAACAAGAGTTGCAGAAGAAATGAACAAGTGGGGTGTAACGGCTTTCGTGTTGAAATACCGTTTGCCCGACGATACAACAAACATCGACAGAAGTATTGCTCCTTTGCAGGATGCACAGCAAGCCGTTCGTTTGGTGCGCAGCAAAGCAACAGAATGGGGATTGAAGAAAGACAAGATCGGCATCATGGGTTTTTCAGCAGGTGGGCACTTAGCATCAACCGCAGCAACACATTTTACATCGAATGCTGATGCAACAAATAAAGACACAACTTCTGTTCGTCCTGATTTTGCTGTGTTGATCTATCCCGTAATCAGTTTCGACAGTACCATCACACACAAAGGATCAAGAAACAATTTGGTTGGTGCAACGGCATCAGCTGAACAGATAAAATTATATTCAAACGAATTACAGGTAACAGCAAAAACACCTCCATCGTTTTTAGTACATGCAGGTGATGATGGAGCTGTGCCGGTGGAGAACAGCATCCGTTATTACCAGGCTTGCGTAAAATATAAAGTGCCGGCCGAAATGCATTTGTACCCAAAAGGCGGACATGGTTTTGGCATGTACAATAAGACAACAACCGATAACTGGATGGAGCGATTGAAAAACTGGTTAACAACTTTGAACTAACAATTGTGTTTTTGTTTGGTGTTACCTTGTCAGCAAAATAGAAACAGATGAAACCGATCAATACAGCCATATGTTCTTTTGGGATGAGTGGATGGGTTTTTCATGCCCCGTTCATCAGCACACATCCGGGTTTTAATTTTTATGCTGTATGGGAACGAAGCAAGAATCTTGCACAGGAAAAATATCCATCTGTAAAAACTTTTCGTACGCTCGAAGAAATGCTGGCGGATGAAAAGGTAGAGTTGGTTGTTGTAAATACGCCTAACATCACGCATTACGATTATGTAAAGCAGGCATTACTGGCAGGCAAACATGTTATCAGTGAAAAACCATTCACTGTTACGGTTGAACAGGCAGAAGAGTTAATTGCATTGGCCGAAAAAAAGAATCTGAAACTTTCTGTTTTTCAAAACAGACGATACGACAGCGATTATAAAACCATCAAATCAGTACTCGACCAAAAACTGTTGGGGAATATTGTTGAAGCAGAATTTCATTTTGACCGGTATAAAGAAGAGATCAGTCCGAAAGCACATAAAGAAGTAGCGATGAAAGGAACAGGTGCATTGTATGATCTTGGTTCGCATCTCATCGATCAGGCATTGCAATTGTTTGGTATGCCCACAGCTGTGTTTGCAGATATAGCCATCATGCGACCAGTATCGCAGGTGGATGATTATTTCGAAGTATTGCTCTACTACCATTCTTCAAGAGTGCGCATCAAAGGAAGTTACCAGGTGCGTGAAGCATTACCAGGTTATGTGTTGCATGGCAGCAAGGGTTCATTCATCAAACCAAAAACAGATATGCAGGAAGCGCAACTGCAGGCACACATGTTACCTACTGATGAAGCTTATGGCATTGAACCCGAAACTGAAAAAGGTTTATTACATACAGAAACAAACAATAAGATCATCAGAGAATATATTCCTTCACACAAAGGAAATTATACAGATTATTACGACGGCATTTACCAGGCGATCCGTAACAATGCGCCATTGCCAGTTACTGCAACAGAGGGAACAAATGTGATCCGCATTATTGAAGCGGCTTTCAAAAGCAACGAACAAAAAAGAATAGTTGAATTATGAGGAAATTATTAACGATAGGTTTAGCTACAATTTGCATGCATGCGAGTGCGCAAACAATTTCAAAAGCATGGGTATCAGATAATGGTAACGGTACATTTAAAAATCCTGTTGTGAATGCTGATTACAGCGATCCTGATGCCATTCGTGTTGGTGATGATTATTATATGGTGTCATCATCGTTCACACATATTCCCGGCTTACCGATTCTTCATTCAAAAGATCTGGTGAACTGGAAACTGATCGGTCATGCATTAAAACGTCAACCACCATTCGATCATTTTTCAACAGTGCAACATGGTGGCGGCGTGTGGGCTCCAACGATCCGTTATTACAACAACGAATTTTATATCTATTACCCCGATCCTGATTTTGGTATTTATCTCACCAAAGCAAAAAACATCAACGGTCCATGGACTGAACCCATTCTTGTTGAAGCAGGAAAAGGTTTGATCGATCCATGTCCACTTTGGGACAATGATGGAAAAGTATATCTCACACATGCATATGCTGGCAGTCGTGCAGGTATTAAATCAATCGTGGTGATAAAGGAAATGAATAAAGAAGGAACAAAACCCATCAGCGATCCTGTATTGGTGTTTGATGGAAAAGAAACTGATCCCACATTAGAAGGACCGAAGTTTTACAAACGCAATGGTTACTATTACATCTTCGCTCCTGCCGGTGGTGTATCAACAGGTTGGCAGTTAGTGCTTCGTTCAAAAAATGTGTATGGACCTTATGAACGTAAAGTGGTGATGGACCAGGGAACAACAACCATCAACGGGCCGCATCAAGGTGCATGGGTTACAACGCAAACAGGTGAAGATTGGTTTCTGCATTTCCAGGATAAAGATGCATACGGTCGTGTGGTGCATCTTCAACCCATGAGCTGGAAAAATGACTGGCCGGTAATTGGCGTTGATAAAGATGCTGATGGAAAAGGCGAACCCGTTCTCACTTACAAAAAACCAAACGTTGGGAAAGTATATCCTGTTGCAACTGTTGCCGACAGTGATGAATTCAATTCGCCCAAACTCGGTTTACAATGGCAGTGGCAGGCAAACCCCTTGCAATATTGGGCCATGCCCACACCCAATGGTTTTTTACGGATGTATTCGGTTTTGAAAGCAGATTCTGTGATATCGGCATGGAATCTACCCAACATACTTGGTCAAAAAACTCCGGCCGATGAATTTACAGCAACCACAAGGGTTTCCTTTCAGCCAAAATGGGAAGGCGAACGTTTTGGCTTTATTGTATTGGGTGCAGATTATGCTGCTGTTTCCATCATAAAAAAAAAAGACGGCAACTATATTTCATTCGCCAGCTGCAAAGAAGCAGACAAGGGCAAAAAGGAAACAGTACAGGATGGTGAAAAACTCAACAGTAAGGATATTTATTTACATGTAAAAATGTCGAAGGGCGCCGTGTGCGAATTCAGTTACAGTGAGGATGGCAGCAACTTTAAACCCATTGGTGAAAAGTTAACAGCAAAGCCCGGTCGCTGGGTGGGTGCAAAACTGGGATTCTTCTTTACACGACAGAATAAAACAAACGATGCTGGTGTTGCTGATGTGGATTGGTTTAGAGTGAGCCCCCTCTAAATCTCCCCCGGAAGGGGAGACCTGCCAACTCACAGCCCTTGCTTTGTAACCTGTTTGATTTTTTTTGTAGACAAAGTACTAATGATGAAGTGGAAGAGTTGATGTAGAATGAAATTATGTAGCACCGTCCCTTCTCTAAAGGAGAAGGGAAAGAGGGTCAGACGATAAATGTCTGACTCCGACTGAAACGTCGGAGATGAGGTTAACAATTTAAATTGCCATATGGAAAGAAGATCATTCGTTAAATACACTGCAGCAGCAGGTGCATCTTTAATGCTGCATCCTTTCTCTTCAATTGCTGCCGGTTCAGCAACTAAATTAAAACTCGCACTTGTTGGCACCGGTGTTCGTGGTACAGGTTTGTGGGGTAAACAAATTGTCAGTCAATTTAAAGACGCCTGTGAATTTGTGGGTTTGTGTGATATCAATCCCGGTCGTCTTGCTTATGGTAAAGAGTACATGGGTGTAAGCTGTCCCACATTTGTAAACGTGGATGAAATGCTGAAGCAGATCAAAGCAGATTACATCATTGTTACAACGGTTGATTCCACTCACGACGAAATAATTGTGAAAGCCCTCAATGCAGGTTTCAATGTAATTACTGAAAAACCAATGACCACCGACGAAGATAAATGCCGGAGAATACTGGAAGCTGAGAAAAAATCAGGAAAGAAAGTAACAGTAGCATTTAACTACCGGCACAGTGTACACGCTATGCAGTTGAAAGAATTGCTGGCAGCTAATCGAGTTGGTAAAATTACCTCTGTTGATTTTAATTGGTATCTCAACGTACACCATGGAGCTGATTATTTCCGTCGCTGGCATGGTCGCATGAACAAAGGCGGATCATTGTGGGTGCATAAAGCAACACATCATTTCGATTTGTTGAACTGGTGGTTAAATTCTGAGCCAGTTGAAGTAAGTGCATATGGTTCGCTGGAACATTACGGAAAGAATAATGCTTTCCGTGGCACCAAATGCCGTGGTTGCGAACACAAACCCAATTGTAAATTCTATTGGGACATTACCGCCAATAAGCACAACGTCAACTTATATGTCAATAATGAGCAGCACGATGGTTATATCCGTGATGGTTGTGTGTGGAGCAACGAGATTGACATTTATGATAAAATGAGTGCACAGATCATTTATGCAAATGGTGTAACGGTGAACTACTCACTCACCACCTACTCTCCTTATGAAGGTTGGCAAATTGCATTCAACGGTATGAAAGGAAGAATTGAAACATGGGAAGATATTCCTTACCTGCAAAAAACAAAAGTAGATGAGGAAAAACGCCATGCCATTGAAATGAGCAATGCTGATGATGCCATTGCTGGTGAAGCAAATGAAATACTTGCATGGGATAATTTCGGTAAAGACTTTGAAGTGTACACCACAGCAAAGATCCGTGGCGGGCATGGTGGTGGCGATATCCGTATGCAACGCAGGATGTTTACCAATACCAACGATAACCCTCACCATGTAATGGCTGGAACAAGAGAAGGAGCCATGAGCATCCTTATTGGTATTGCGGCACGGAAAAGTATTCAGCTCAAACGATCGGTTAAGATCAGTGAATTAACCGATCTTGTGCCGATGGAAAACAGATTTTAATAAAACTTAAACGATCATACAATGGCTTTCAACTACAGGAAATATTCCCTGCTCCTTATTTTCAGCATCACAACTGCTTTAGTTTTTGCGCAATCAAAAAAAGAAACACATGTTAGTGCGGCTGTTGAAAAACTAAAACTAGCGATGGTTAGTGGCGAAAGAGCTGCACTGGAGTCCATTGCGGCTGATCGGCTCAGTTATGGTCATTCAGGTGGCTTGGTTGAAACAAAAGCTCAGTTTGTTGAGAAGATCGCCAGTGGTGCTTCTGATTTTGTAACGATCGACCTGAAAAACCAAACCATTACGGTGAGTGGTAATACAGCGATTGTTCGTCATGAATTACATGCCACCACCAATGATAACAACAAACCCGGTGAAGTGCATCTCAGGATCATGCTCGTTTGGCAAAAGCAGGGAAAAGAGTGGAAATTGCTGGGGCGCCAGGCAGTAAAGATCACACCTTAATCAGGTAAAGACAGTGCAATTTTATCTGATTGATTTTGAACCATTTTTACGCAACGATTCCCGGTATCGTTTGCGTAAATAAACAATCTCATTTGCTTGACCATGCTGGCGGTTAAAGGTAAAATTGTACCCCGAAAGCGGCGTCATTTCTATCTATTGAACGATTCAACGTTGTCATGAAAAAAATAATCTTAATACTGTCTTTTATTTCTACAGGTTTACTGGGGTTTGCACAGTTCAATGCAAAGTTGCCGGTGATCGTTGCTCCTAAGTTTAAAAAAGATACAACCAACATTAAAAAGTTTGGTGCTGTGCCCGATGGTAATACACTCAACACAAAAGCTATCAACAATGCCATTGATGCATGTAACAAAAAAGGCGGTGGTGTGGTATTGGTTCCAGCAGGTTTATGGTTAACAGGTCCAATTATATTGAAGAGTAATGTGAATCTTCATTTGGCAACAGGTGCCACATTATTGTTTACTGCAGATAAATCGCAATACCCGTTAGTAAAAGCAAACTGGGAAGGTTTGCAGCAGATGCGTAACCAATCTCCTATTTCTGCAACCGGCGTAACTAACATCGCTATCACAGGTAAAGGAATTATTGATGGTAATGGCGATGGATGGCGTTCTGTAAAAAGCGATAAGCTTACTGCAGGCCAATGGAAAAAATTAGTTGCTTCAGGTGGTGTGCTGAGTGATGATAAAAAAACATGGTACCCGTCAGAAGCGTTCATGAAAGCAAGTAAAGGTCCTGCTAATCCAGGACAAATTACTCCTGAGCGTGATGCTGCTTACTTCGAAAGCATTAAAGATTTTCTTCGTCCCAATCTTTTACTCATTACTAACTGCAAATACATTTTACTGGAAGGTGTAACCTTTCAAAACTCTGCAGCATGGTGTTTACATCCGTTGATGAGCGAGCACTTAACTGTTCGCAACATCTTTGTAAAAAATCCATGGTATGCACAGAATGGTGATGGAATTGATGTAGAAAGCTGCAGCAATGTTCTTATTGAAAATTCTGTGTTTGATGTGGGTGATGATGCATTGTGTATGAAAAGTGGCCGTGATGCAGAAGGCCGCAAGCGTGCAATGCCAACGCAGAATGTGATCATTCGTGGTTGCACAGTGTATGCATCGCATGGTGGTTTTGTGATTGGAAGTGAAATGAGTGGTGGTGCAAGAAACATGTATATCAGCAACTGTACATTCATTGGTACCGATATTGGTTTGCGTTTTAAAACAACAAGAGGTCGTGGTGGCGTGGTAGAAAATATCTTCATCAAAGACATCTACATGAAAGATATTCCTGCTGAAGCCATTTTGTTTGATATGTATTACATGGCCAAAGATCCTGTTCCCCTCTTAGGTGAAAAAAGAGAATTACCAAAAGTGGAAGTAAAACCGGTTGATGAAACAACACCCGTGTTTAAAAATTTCCATATCAGTAATGTGTATTGCAATGGAGTAGCCAAAGGCATTTTTGTAAGAGGACTTCCTGAGATGCATATTAAAGACATTGTACTGGAAAATATGGTATTGCAGGCCGATAAAGGAATTGATATACAGGAGGCAAGCGGCATCAGCTTTAAAAATATTCAGATCATTTCTGCAGATACAAAGCCAGTAGTTGATATTCTGAACAGTGATAATTTATCGTTTGATAAGATCACTTACAAAAATGGCACTGAATTGTTATTCCGTATAAGTGGCGGCCAGAGCAAGAACATCAGCATAAAAAATACAAGCGCAGCTAACGCAAAAGAGAAATTGCTTTTTGAGTTTGGCGCTGATTCAAAAGAAATTAATTGGTTATCAAAATAAAAACGATTGGGTGAAGCTTTATAAAAAAGGGATATGAAGAAACTTATTATAATCACATTGCTTGCATTCGGATTACAGTCAACGGCTCAAACAAAATATAGTGAGAAGGTTGCTGCAACAGTTGATAAGATCTGGCCCGATAGTTTGCCCATCGGCAGCAGAACCAAATGGAGCTATGATATGGGCGTGGTGCTGAAAGGTTTTGAAAGTTTGTGGATGCGTACCGGCAATGTGGGTTATTATAATTCGCTGAAATCACGCATAGATTATTTCGTACAAAACGATGGCAGCATTACAGGTTACGAACTGGAAGAGTATAACATCGATCATGTAAACAATGGCAAGTTGGTGTTACTCCTCTATCGTGTAACCGGTGCAGAGAAATACAAGAAAGCGGCCATGCATCTTCGTGATCAATTAAGTACACACCCACGCACCAACGAAGGTGGTTTCTGGCACAAGAAAATTTATACCAACCAGATGTGGTTGGATGGTTTGTACATGGGCGCTCCGTTTTATGCAGAGTATGCCATGCTCTTTCACGAAGACACTGCCTTTAATGATATTGCCAACCAGTTTATCTGGATGGAGAAACATGCACGTGATCCCAAAACAGGATTACTGTATCATGCATGGGACGAAAGCAAACAACAACAATGGGCCAATAAAACAACCGGCACTTCACCACATTTCTGGGCAAGGGCTATGGGTTGGTATGCTGATGCATTAGTTGATGCATTGGATTATTTCCCTGCTGCTCATCCAAAACGTAAAGACCTCATTGCAATATTAAACCGTTTGGTAAATGCCATCGAAAAACAACAAGACCTAACAACAGGTTTGTGGTACGATGTAATGAATTATAACGGACCGGGTAAAGAGAAAAACTATTTTGAAGCATCAGCTTCATCTCAATTTGTATATGCAGTTGCAAAAGGTGTTCGTAAAGGTTATTTGCCTGCTGCTAAACTTGCTATTGCCAAGAAAGGATACGATGGTATTGTAAAACGTTTCATCAAAGAAGAGAACGGTCAAACGAATTTACATGGCACGGTAAAAGTATCAGGACTTGGTGGCAAGCCTTATCGTGATGGAAGTTTTGCATACTACATGAGTGAAGATGTAATTGTAAACGATGCAAAAGGTGTAGGTGCATTTTTATTAGCAGCTGGTGAAATGGAACAGTTGCCCACGCAAGCTATTGGTAAAGGAAAAAATGTGGTGCTCGACCGCTGGTTCAACAGTGAAAAAAGAAAAGATGCAACAGGTGCTGAACAATACTGGCATTATACATGGGAAGAAAGAAGCCATCCCGGTTATTATACATGGGGAACAATTTTTGAACGCTATGGCGCTACACTAAAATCATTGGATGTAGCTCCAACAGTCAATAATCTCAGCAAAGCATCAGTATATATAATTGTTGATCCCGATCATGTACGGGATAATCCCCAACCGAATTATGTAACAGCAACTGATGTAACCACCATCAGCAACTGGGTAAAAGCCGGTGGTGTATTGATACTGTTAGCAAACGATAGTAACAACTGCGATCTGAAACATTTCAACCTGTTGGCAAATAAGTTTGGTGTTACGTTTACCGATAACAGTTTGAACATGGTGAAAAATGACAACTATGTGCAGGGCGAAGTATTACCCGGCGCAAACAATCCTGTTTTCAAAACAACAAAACGAATGTTCCTGAAAGAACTCAGCGAACTGAAAGTGAAAGCACCGGCAAAAGCATTGGTAACAAAAGACAATGCAGTAATCATTGCCGTGGCGAAGTATGGTAAAGGAACTGTGTTTGCTGTGGGCGACCCATGGGTGTATAACGAATACATTGATAACCGAAAACTGTTACCTGCAGAATTCGAAAACTATAAAGCAGCTGAAGACCTTGCAAAATGGTTGCTGCAAAATGCAACAAAGAAGTGACGGCATTGCTACGATATGGATGGATGGGTTTAATGTTCCTGTGCAGTATAATAACACAGGCGCAGAAGAAGATTGTTGTAGATGCAAAAGGGAAGGGCGATTTTAAAACCATACAAGGTGCTGTTAACAGCTTAAGTGATTCGTCTAACACAGCCCGGATCATTTTTATTAAGAAGGGCATTTACAAGGAGAAGCTCTACATTGAAAAACACAATATTGTCTTTGAAGGCGAAGACAAAGCTGCAACCATTGTTACCGCTGCTGTTGCAAGAGACGAATGGCGTTGTGAACACAACGATGACTGGGGTGTGGCTACGATGAATGTAAGTGCCAACGACATCACGCTAAAAAACTTAACCATCAGCAACAGTTATGGTTTTGATTACCACGAAGAACGAACTGTAGCTTGTCCGCAGGATACCATCAACAAACAAAAGAAGATCACACGTAACGGTCATCAGATGGCGTTACGTACAATGTATTGCACAAGATTAAAAGCCATCAACTGCTATTTCAAAGCATATGCAGGTGATACAGTGAGTCCATGGGAAGTAGAAAATGGCATGTGGTATTTTAAAGATTGTGTAATGGAAGGTGGGGTTGATTTTTATTGTCCTCGTGGCTGGGCATTTGCAGAGAACTGTGAGTTTATTGCTAACACAGGCTCTGCTGCAATCTGGCATGATGGTTCACGGCATGAAGATTCAAAAACTGTGTTGCTGAATTGCAGGTTTAAAGGCTATGATGGATTTCTGTTGGGTCGCTATCACCGTGATGCACAGTTTTATCTCATCAATTGTTTGTTTGCAGATAACATGAAAGATGCGCCCATCTATCGTGTTTCAACAACCAACAATATTCAATGGGGCGAACGGATCTACTATTACAATTGTCACCGGAAAGCAGGCGATTATACCTGGTTCAATAACAATATCAGTAAGGAATTGGTTCAAAAGATCAATGCACAATGGGTGTTTGGTGAACGTTGGAAACCTATAGAACAGGAATAACAATGATCCTGAAAGAAGATCATTCCTGTTCAGTTAAAAAATTTAAAGTGAGCACAAGATGCAATTATCAAAAGAAACGCTATCGAAATTAAACGGCACAGTACAATCTGTTCCTTCAGATGCATTGTTTGCATTACCTGAAAAAGTACTTCAGTTTGGTACAGGAGTGTTGTTACGTGGGTTGCCCGATTATTTTATCGACAAGGCAAATAAGAAAGGTATTTTTAATGGCCGTGTAGTAATTGTAAAATCAACCGACAGTGGTGGCACAGATGCTTATGAAGTGCAGGATGGTTTATTCACCCATTGCATCAGTGGTATCCGTCAGCAAAAAATTACGGAAGAGTATATCATCAACGCATCAGTGAGTCGTGTACTTTCTGCAAAATCGCAATGGCAGCAGATATTAGAATGCGCTTCTAATCCTGATATGGAAATCATCATTTCCAATACAACAGAAGTTGGAATTGTGTTGGTGGAAGAAGATAAGATCACTAACAATCCACCGGTATCATTCCCGGGCAAACTGCTTGCTTTCCTGCATGAACGTTATAAAGCTTTCAATGGCGATGTAACTAAGGGGATGGTGATTGTACCAACAGAATTGATTACTGACAACGGTACAAAACTCCAGGCCATTGTAATGGAACTGGCACATCTCAATAAGCTGGATTATGCATTTATCGATTGGCTGGAAAATGCAAATACATTCTGCAATTCATTGGTTGATCGAATTGTGCCCGGCAAACTTCCTGTTGCACAACAAAAAGCAACAGAAGCAAAACTTGGTTTCACAGACGAACTAATGATCATGAGCGAACCTTACAGCTTGTGGGCTATTGAAACATCAAATCCAAAAGTAAAAGAGGTATTGAGTTTTGCAAAAGCAGATGATGGCGTTGAAATTACCAACGACATTACTAAACAGCGTGAACTGAAACTGCGTTTGCTCAATGGCACACATACTTTCACCTGCGGTATTGCTTTTCTTTCTGGTTTTGAAACGGTAAAGGAAGCAATGGAGAATAAAACACTTGGTTTATATGTATATGATCTCATGCATCATGAGATAGCACCATGTGTGAGCAATGAAAAAATTTCGGTGCTGGAAGCACGTGAATTCGCCGGTAATGTTCTCGACCGTTTCCGTAACCCGTTTATCGATCATAAATGGATCAGTATTACACTAAATTATTCGCACAAAATGCGCATGCGTAACATACCTTTACTGCTCAAACATTTTGAACAGGATCTTTATGTTCCCGGTTCGATGGCATTGGGTTTTGCAGCATATATTTTATTTATGAAGTGTGAGCACAGTGAAAGCGGCACCTACTATGGTGAAGCTAACGGTGTGGTTTACCCGATCCAGGATGAGCATGCCGGTTATTTCCATCAACTTTGGAAAAACAATAAACCTTCAGATGTAGTTAAGAAGGCATTGGCGAATGAACAGCTCTTTGGGCATGATCTTTCAGAATTACCTGGTTTTTCATTTGCTGTGAGCTCTTATATGGATGCAATGATGGAAGAAGGCGTGTTGAACACTGTAAAAAATTACCAGTTAAACAGAGATAAAGTAGAGAGTAATGAAGCCTGATGTTCAGATAAAAATTAAAGCAACCAAACAGATTTCGATAAAAGGGAACAAATGAAAAAATTTCTAGACAGTAACTTTTTACTGCAAAATAAAACGGCAGAGCAGCTCTATCATGAGTATGCGAAAGAAATGCCGATCATCGATTATCATAATCACCTGCCCCCAGACCAGGTAGTAAATAATATCAACTTTGAAAACCTCACCCAGGTATGGTTATATGGCGATCATTATAAATGGAGAGCCATGCGCACCAATGGGGTGAATGAAAAGTTCATCACCGGTAACGCCAGCGATTGGGAAAAGTTTGAACAATGGTCGGCAACGGTCCCTTATACGTTGCGTAATCCTTTATATCATTGGACGCATCTTGAACTGCAACGCTATTTCAACATTCAGGAAGTATTGAATGCAGATAGCGCCAAACGCATTTATGATGATGCCACTGCACAATTACAAACTTCATCGCATAGTGTACAGGGTTTATTGCAGCAGATGAATGTAAAACTCATTTGCACAACAGATGATCCGGTTGATGATTTGAAATATCATCAACAACTTCGCCAACAGGGCAGCTTCACCAAAATGAACCCTGCTTTCCGTCCTGATAAAGCAATGAATGTTGATGATACCATCGGCTTCAATAACTATCTCACCTTACTGGAAAAAGCAGCTGATACCTCTATCAGCACGTTCAACGATTACCTGGCAGCATTGAAAAAGCGTCATGATTATTTTGCAGCGAATGGTTGTGCAGTATCTGATCATGGCCTGGAAGAGATCTATGCGGAAGATTATACGCAAACAGAGATCGTTGGCATTTTTGCACAGGTACGCAGCGGTGGCAACTTAACACTTGAAGAAAAGAAAAAATTCAAGAGTGCCATGCTGGTGATCTTTGCTGAATGGGATCATGAAAAAGGATGGGTGCAACAATTTCATCTTGGTGCATTGCGCAACAACAACAGCCGCATGTTGCAGCAGTTAGGTCCTGATACAGGTTGGGACAGTATTGGTGATTTCTCACAAGCAAGAGCTTTATCAAAGTTCTTAAACCGTTTAGACAGTGATGATAAACTGGCGAAGACCATCATTTATAATCTGAACCCTGCCGATAATGAATTGTTCGCAACCATGATCGGCAACTTCAATGATGGTTCCGTTGCAGGTAAAGTACAATGGGGCAGCGGCTGGTGGTTTCTCGATCAGAAAGACGGAATGACCAAACAAATCAATGCACTCAGCAATATGGGTTTACTCAGTCGCTTTGTTGGTATGTTAACTGACAGCCGTAGTTTCCTTTCGTTCCCCCGTCATGAATATTTCCGTCGCATACTTTGTAACATGTATGGCGAAGAAGTAGAGAATGGTGAATTGCCAAATGATATTCCATTGATTGGTAAAACCATCCAGGATATCTGCTACAACAACGCAAAACAATATTTCAACCTGCAGCATCTCGATGCAGCAGAAACAGTAACATCAAAAAACATATAATCGAACATGCAAACATTGGATCTCTTTAACCTTTCAGGCAAAACAGCATTGGTAACCGGTTGCGATACCGGTCTTGGTATGGGTATGGCAACAGCATTGGCAGAAGCAGGTGCAGATATTGTTGGTGCTTCTATTGTAGAAGATTATTCTGCTGTTAAAGCAGCTATTGAAGCAACAGGTCGCAAATTCACTTATCACCGTGTTGATATTGGCAACCGTGAAGCCCTCTATGCGTTCATCAATAAAGTAAAAGCAGAAAATAAAATTGATATTCTTGTGAACAATGCAGGTATCATTATGCGTAAACCTGCAGCTGAACATCCTGATGAATATTGGGATAAAGTAGTTGACATCAATCTCAATGCACAATTCATTCTTGGCCGTGAGTTTGGCAAACACATGATCGATAACGGCGGTGGTAAGATCATCTTCACCTGTTCATTGTTAAGTTTCCAGGGTGGTATCAATGTGCCCGGTTATACTGCAACTAAATCTGCAGTGGCTGGCTTAGTTCGTGCATTTGGTAATGAGTGGGGAAGCAAAGGTGTTTGTGTAAATGGTATTGCGCCCGGTTATATCGCAACCAATAATACACAGGCATTGCGTGAAGATGCAGACAGAAGTAAATCAATTCTTGAACGTATTCCAGTTGGTCGTTGGGGTGTACCTGCCGATTTTAAAGGACCGGTTACTTTCCTTGCATCATCAGCATCAGATTATGTGAATGGTACGGTGTTGTTTGTTGATGGTGGCTGGATGGCACGTTAAGAAAGCCGATAGTTAATAGTAATTAGTCATTAGTAATAAGAAAGTCATGGCAATAAAAAAGGCAACAGCTCCGGCAGCTCAATTAAAAAATTATAACAGCAATACCTACATGGATGGTGATATGGAAGTACGTTTTGCTGTGGGTCCGGAAGAAACAAAGGGTTTCGATACACAACAGCTCATCGATAATTTTTTGGTGAAAGACCTGATGGTAGCTGATAAACTAAAACTGGTTTATACGCATTACGATCGTGTAATTGTTGGTGGTGCAGTTCCTGTATCAAAAACACTTACACTTCCTAATCATCCAGAATTAAGAGCTGAGTATTTTCTGGAAAGAAGAGAGCTCGGTATCATTAACGTTGGTGGTAAAGGAACCGTAACAGCAGATGGTAAAAAGTTTGAAGTGGATAAGCTTTCCTGTTTGTATCTCGGGAAAGGAACACAGAAAGTAAGTTTTACTTCTGCATCAAAGAAGAATCCTGCGGTGTTTTATTTATTATCATCACCTGCACATGCAATTTATCCAAATGCGATGTTCACCAAAGAACAGGCATCACCAGTTGAGTTGGGTGCTGTTGAAACAGCGAATAAGCGTACCGTTTATAAATACATTCACCTCGATGGTTTGAAAAGCTGTCAGCTGGTAATGGGTTTAACTGTTCTTGCTCCCGGAAGTGTATGGAATTCTATCCCGCCACATACACATACACGCCGGATGGAAGTGTATCTGTATTTCGATTTACCCGAAGGACAACGTTTGTTCCACTTCATGGGTAACCCAATGGAAACAAGACATATGGTAATGACCAACAACGAAGCTGTGATCTCTCCACCATGGAGTACACACTTTGGTTGCGGTACCACCAACTATGGTTTCATTTGGGGAATGGCCGGTGAAAATTTAGTTTATACTGATATGGACCCGGCTCCGGTTCCAACGCTGAAATAGTTTATGAGTAAAGTGCTTTGCTTTGGAGAATTGTTACTTCGATTGCCGCCTGCCAACGGAGGTGAATGGTTGCGTACCAACCAGGTGCCCGTGTTTGTTGGTGGTGCCGAACTCAATGTAGCAACAGCTCTTGCTACCTGGCAAATGCCCGTGAAGTATTGCACTGCATTACCCGATAATATCATTACCCGGGATATTATTTCTTTCCTGCAAACAAAAAACATCGACACCTCTCCCATCATTCTTTCCGGCGAACGTATTGGATTGTATTATCTGAAAGAAGGTGCCGATATGAAGAGTGAAGAGAATGTGTTTGATCGTAAATATTCATCTTTCTCTACACTTAGTACAGGCGTGGTAAACTGGGATGAAATTTTGCAGGATGTAGAATGGTTTCACTTCAGTGCCATTGCTCCTGCTGTGAGTGAGAAAGCTGCAGCTCTTTGTTTAGAAGCAGTAAAGGCCGCATCGCAACGAAACATTACGATTTCTGTTGATCTTAATTATCGTTCGCTGTTATGGAAATATGGCAAACAGCCTTGGGAAATAATGCCAAGTCTTGCAAAGTACTGCGATGTAATTATGGGCAATATCTGGGCAGCACAAACCTTGCTTGGCACTTCTGTTGATGATAAGCTGTTACAGCCACGCAGTAAAGAAGTGTTTTTACAACATGCTACATTTACAGCAAAGCAGTTGTTCGATCGTTTTCCAAAATGCAAATGGGTAGCGAACACATTTCGTTTTGATGCAGAGGCCGGTGATATCCGTTACTATGCAACTTTAAATACAAAGACCGAACAAGCCATCAGCCCCGTGTTTACAACTGATCAAATTGCAGATAAAGTAGGCAGTGGCGATTGCTTTATGGCAGGTTTGATCTATGGATTAAAATCACAAGATGCGTTACAGGATGTGATTGGTTTTGCTGCAGCTGCTGCTTTTGCCAAGCTGCAAGAAAAAGGCGATTCAACAAAGAATGCAGTAGAAACTATTCAACAGGTAAAAGCAAAATTTGAAATGAGCCATAAAAATTTATGAGCAATTTATATTTACAAGCGATATTAATTTTTATGGCGAATAACATGTGGCTGTTAACACAATAAAAAAATAACACATAAAACAACCAAACAACAATCATTTATTTCTTAGCATTTAAAATCAACTGATATGTCGAAAAAAGTAGTAACACTCGGAGAGATTATGTTGCGTTTGTCAACCCCAGATTTCAAACGTTTTGTACAAGCTGATACATTTGATATCACTTATGGTGGTGGCGAAGCAAACGTATCTGCCGCATTATGTAACTATGGTTTGAACGGAACATTTGTGTCCAAAGTACCTAACAATCCAATCGGTCAATCTGCCATTAATCATTTACGTCGTTATGGTGTGGTTACGCAGTTTGTTGCAAGAGGTGGCGACCGTCTAGGTATTTATTTCCTCGAAACAGGTGCATCTATGCGTGCATCACAGGTAGTGTACGATCGTGCAGGTGCATCTATTGCAGATGTGGATGCAAGTGAATTTGACTGGGATAAAATTTTTGATGGTGCTGAATGGTTCCATACAACTGGTATCACTCCTGCATTAAGCGATAAAGCAGCTGCATTAACCGAAGCTGCATTGAAAGCTGCAAAAGCAAAAGGTATTACTACCAGTATTGATCTCAACTACCGCAAGAAATTGTGGAGCAAAGAAAAAGCAAGAGAAGTAATGACCCGTCTTTGCCAGTATGTGGATGTATGTATTGGTAACGAAGAAGATGCTGACACAACTTTAGGATTTAAAGCTGCACATACCGATGTTACCAAAGGTGAACTGAACCTTGATGGCTTTAAAGATGTGTTCAAACAAATGCAGGCGAAGTTTGGTTTCAAATTCATCGCTTCCTCTTTGCGTGAAAGCCATAGTGCTTCTGATAATGGCTGGAGCGCATTGGTGTATGATGGCAAAGAGTTTTATCATACCAAACAATACAATGTACGTATCGTTGACCGTGTTGGTAGTGGCGATTCATTTGCAAGTGGTTTGATCTACGGCCTGGTTACCGGTATGCCAATGAGCGAAGCAGCAGAGTTTGGTGTGGCGGCAAGTGCATTGAAACATACAATCCCAGGCGACTTGAACCATGCTACATTAGCTGAAGTAAAAGACCTGATGAAAGGTGATGGCAGCGGAAGGGTGCAACGTTAATACAGTTTCTGGTTTATAGTTTATGGTTTGAAGTTGAGAAACCATAAACTATAAACTAAAAACAATAAACTATAAAACATGATCATTGATACAATTAAGAATGCACATAAATACTTTTCAGCACATCCGTTGTTTGCAAAAGCATTTGAGTACATCCAGCAAACCGACCTCGCCAATGCGGCCGATGGTAAAAGTGATATTGCAGAAGGTTTAAAAGCCATCATCAGCAATGCGCCTGGTAAAACAAAAGAAACCAGTCTGCAGAAATTTGAATGTCATAACAAGAATATCGACATTCAGCTTTGCATTAAAGGTGTTGAAACCATTGGCTGGAAACCAAGAGAAAAATGTGTTGCACCGAAAGGCGAATACAACGATGAAAAGGATGTGTTGTTTTACGACGATGCTCCTGATACTTATTTCCAATTGACTGACGGACAGTTTGCGATCTTCTATCCTGAAGATGTGCATGCGCCGATGATCGGTGAAGGAGAGATTAAGAAGCTGGTGATTAAAGTGAGATTGTGAGTGATGAATGATGAGTGATGAGTGATGAATGATTAGTTGCAGCCAGCAATTTTGTGTAGCCATAACTATAAACCAAAAACTATAAACCAGAAACTTTTTATAATGAGTAAAACACAACAGATATCAGATGCAATTGTACAACAGGGTATTCTCCCTTTGTATTTCAATTCTGATGAAACAGTTAGTCTTGAAGTATTAAAAGCAATTTATAAAGCAGGTATTAAAGCAGTAGAATATACCAATCGTGGCGATGCTGCATTGGCAAACTTTACCAAAATGGTGCAACTGCGTAATGCAGAAATGCCCGGTTTGCTGTTGGGTGTTGGTACCATCAAGAATATGCAACACGCAACAGATTACATGGCTGCAGGTGCCGACTTCTTAGTGAGCCCGGGCTTTGTTCCTGATGTTGCAGCGTATTGCGTTGCCAATGATATTTTCTATGCTCCCGGTTGTATGACGCCTAGTGAAATTATTGCAGCTGAAAATGCAGGCATTAAATTCATTAAGTTGTTCCCCGGTAATATGCTGGGCACAGAGTTTTTAACCACCATTAAAGATATCTTCCCTAAATTGTTGTTTATGCCAACTGGTGGCGTAGATACTACCAAAGAAAGTATTGAAAGCTGGTACAAAGCAGGTGTTTGTGCAGTAGGTATGGGCAGCAAGCTCATCAGCAAAAAATTAATGGAAGCAAAGGATTATGCGGCAATGGAAGAAGCAACCAAACAGGTGCTTGCAATCATTGCATCAGTAAAAAAATAATAACAATTACCCGTTTAAGAACGGATCAAAGCGTTTAAAAGCGGCGGACAAAACAACGAACATGCAACAAGCCATAGGTAAATACAGGTGGACGATTTGTGCCCTACTCTTCTTTGCTACAACGGTGAACTATCTCGACAGACAGGTATTGAGTTTATTACAACCTGTACTGGCAGAACGTTTCAACTGGAGCAACAGTGATTATGCAAACATCACCGCTGTATTTCAGTTTGGCTATGCCATCAGCATGTTGTTTGCCGGAAGATTTATTGATAAGCTTGGTACAAAGAAAGGTTATGCATGGGCCATCGTTATCTGGAGTATTGGCGCCATCCTGCATGCATTGGCTATCCCAATTGGCAAATCAGCCGCTACCCTGCTTGGTTTTATGGGCATGGTATCGGTTAGTGTATCCGTTGTTGGTTTTATGATTGGTCGTGCTGTGCTTGCGCTTGGCGAAGCCGGTAACTTTCCTGCAGCCATTAAAGCAACTGCCGAATATTTTCCCAAGAAAGAACGCTCTTTTGCAACAGGTATCTTTAACTCAGGTGCAAACGTAGGTGCTATCCTTGCTCCTCTTACTGTTCCATGGATTGGTGCAAACTGGGGTTGGGAAGCAGCCTTTATTTTGATTGGTGCAACAGGATTTTTATGGCTGGCTTTCTGGTTGTTCTTCTACGATAAACCAACAGAACAAAAACGTTTAAGCCAAGCTGAGCTCGATTATATCAACAGCGATAAAGAAGACCAGGTTGTTTCAACTGATGCAAAAGTTGAAAAAGTTTCATGGACAAAACTGTTAGGTTATAAACAAACATGGGCTTTTGCCTTTGGTAAGTTTATGACCGATGGTGTGTGGTGGTTCTTCCTGTTCTGGTTGCCTGCGTATCTCAAAGCACAATACGGTATGACGAGTACCGATATTGCCATGCCTTTAACTGTGTTGTACAGCATGACCATGTTTGGCAGTATTGGTGGTGGATGGTTCCCGGTATATTATTTCAAGAAAGGATATTCGCCCTACGATGGCCGTATGAAAGCGATGTTTCTTATTGCATTGATTCCATTAGTTGTTTTGCTGGCGCAACCGCTTGGTTATATCAGCTTCTGGATTCCGGTGATCCTGATTGGTATTGGCGCATCGGCACACCAGGCATGGAGTGCCAATATCTTTACTACGGTGAGTGATATGTTCCCGAAAAAAGCAATTGGCTCGGTGGTAGGTATTGGTGGTATGGCAGGTGGATTAGGTGGTGTTATTATTTCAAAGATCGGTGGATGGTTGTTTGATTCTTATAAAGCAGCAGGTATTGCCGAATCATGGGTAGCTGCACAGGCAAATGGTTTGGGTGATTATGTATCAAAAATTCAATCATTAAAACTGGCAAATAAATATGGTGATTCAATTAATCTGAATCAATCGGAGTTGAGCGGCCTTGCAAAAGAAGTGTCAGCTCAATTGAAAACAATTGATGCATCATCATTTGATCAATTACTTCAATTGCAGAAACCATTGGTGCTGGCGCAGATGACTACTTCTTATACCATCATGTTTGCGATTTGTGCGGTGGCGTATTTAATTGCATGGCTGGTGATGAAGAGTTTAGTGCCGAAGTATAAAGTGATTAATGATCTTTAAATGGATTTAACGAATAAACTAAAATGCCCCAACAAAAAAAGTTGGGGCATTTTAGTTCATGTCTATTCTGTCAAACAGCATTTTAGTTAACGAGCACTTCATCAACAAATAGCCATCCCTTATCTCCTTTGCCGGGATGCCATGCTGGTAGTTTGCTCACCGTATTACCAACGATCTTGATATATTTTACAATAGACGGATCGAATTTACATTCAAAGCCACGCAATGATGAAGGTTGTTCCATTGTTGGTTGCTGTGGTTTTACTGTGCCAAGTAATTTCATATTCTTCGCATCATCTCCACCCCAAATTTCAATACTCGATGGCGGCATAATATAACTTGCAACATCAATCAATGTACTGAGCGTAATGCTTTGCACCGTGGTTGGTTTAGCAAAAATCAACAAGGCTTCCATCCTTGTTTGTCGCCATGCAAGCCAGTTGCCTGAGCGAAAATTCGTTTCTCCCTTAATAAGATCCGATAACTTTTTAGCTTCTCCTTTATAAGCAGGATCAGGTTGCAGAAGAAATAATACACTGTCGGCTGTATAGGTGCTTCTGTAAAAATTCACTTCTGTAATATCGCTGCTTATCCAACCGGGTTTGTAAGCCTTTGCTTTTATAAAAACATTTCCATTGATCATTTCACCAGGTTTAAATACCGGTGATTTAAGGCTATCAGGATCACTGCCATCTGTTGTAAAACGGATAGTAGCTCCATTGATATAGTGTTTAAGCTTTAACGGAATAGGTGAAGTGATGATCGATTCTTCGTTCTGCACAATTGGTGCTGATAATTTCAGAACCATCGTATCACCTTTAAAGCCCGTTTCGAAACGAATGTTTTTCACTTGCTCTTTTATTTTAAGCATATCGGCAGCAACAACAGGCATGTTCCAGGTATAAACTGTTTTTAGTTGAGGGAAGCCTTGCAACTGCTTTAACTGTTCTGCATTCACCTTTGTACCGGATATGGAAAGGCTTCGTAGAAATTTCAATCGTTTCAATTGTGCAAGACCAACACCTGTAATAGCGGAAAAACTCAGGTTCAGTTTCCTGAGATTTTCAAAACTGCCGATGATCTTCATATCTACATCTTTCACGGGCATTTGAGAAAGGTCAAGTGAAACGATCTGCTTTTTAATTTTTGACAGTTCAGCAAGCTGTTCTGCTTTAAAAAGTTTGCTGTTAAAAAAACTCACATTCAACGCCGGTGATTCAAGTGCTTCTGCAGCAACCACACGGTTGATTGTATTGAGCTTTTTAATTGTAGAAGCATCAGCCTCATCAAAATCATATTCGGCTGTTTGTGATGCAGTCAAAATATTGTTTGCCATTACAAACAATGAATCATTTGATGGCAGATCAGCAACACGCAACTTGAAATCGGCTCCTTTTTGTATCCAGTGCCTTAGTATTACGATTTCATCATCTGTTAATTGCGGTTTGCCTTGAGGTGGCATATGTTTTTTTTCTTCGAGCGGTAAATGTATTCTTCGCAGCATCAAACCTAAGTCGGCAGAAGTGCTATCCCATAAAACACCATTCTTTCCTCCTTTTAATAAGAGTTCTTCCGTTTCCATCACCAGTTCACCTTTTGCTTTTTTACTGTTGTGACAGGAAATACATTTGGCTTCAAGTATAGGTTTCACCAGGTGTGTGTACAGCTCTGCATCTTCGGGCGATGCGACAGCCAGTTTTTTCTCAGGTGTAATGGGAGCCAACACAAAATTTTGTCCATGTGTTATTCCTGCGCCCTGGTGCCCGGCAATGACTATAAGTACAAGGGCTACAATAGATGTCGCAAAAGCTGTTACTTTTCTTTCATGCAAAGCTTTTTTAAAGTAACTCCACAATAACATAAACATTGAAATTGCTACCCCACTCCATTTATGCCACAACAACGCATCTGCATCATATCCTTCTTCCTTCGATAAAAAGAAACCTGCCAGTGCAGTGATAGCAGAACTGATAGCAGCCAATTGCAAAATAAGATCAGCTATATCAAGGTTGCTCTCATCTATCCTTTTTTGTGTTTGAAAAAACAGGATGAGCAAAGCATACAATACAACTAACACTAGCGGGAAGTGCAATACCAGCGGATGCGTACGTCCTATCACCTGCAACCACAGCGGTAACGATAACCTGCTTTCAAAAAATAACAGGAACAGCAACAGGCAATTCAGTAAAAGAGAAACATTGAATAAACTATTTTTAAGACGTAGCATGTTTAATATACTTGTATTTCATCAATGAATTACCAGGCGTGATTGTCTTTGCCCGGATGCCATGCAGGTATTTTCTTTAACGGGAATAAGACCAACTTCAGCTTATTTGTTTTGATCGTACGCTTTGGAATAATTTCACGTGCATCGCATTGTTTTGGAGATGGCCCTTCATTAAAAAAAGTTTCTTTCCCTAATGGCAGGTAAGTTTTTTGCACCTCATCATAATAATACAAGAGTACCTGTTCCGGTAAAAAGATCCAACTGCTTTCGTTTTGCAAAATATTTACCAATATGCCGTTGATCGTTTCCTTCTTCTTTAATTGAACATCTACTTCAACTGTATCTCTGTCATAGCCCAGCCATGTACCTGAACTATAATTTGTATTGCCACCGACATGATCGTTCAGCAGATTATTATTCTTCGTTGTGTATGTTGGATGAGGTTCAGTAAAGCTGACTTGCTGAATAGTTTTACCCGTCTTCATAAACTTTACACTTACTGTTTCTGATGGCAGAAAATCTTTTCCAATCGCTTTTGCTTTTATGCTTACTCTTTTCCCCGTAATAACGAGAGGCTTTGTGTAAAGCAGATCTTTCTCCGTTGGCTCACTCCCATTGATCGTGTAACGAATTTCTGCGCCGGGTTGTTCAAACTTTATTTCAAGTGTAGTCTTATCATGAAAAAAAACAGATTGATATTTCAATAACGGTGGTGCCAGTTGAAACAACTGTTGAGCAAAACTGTATTGAGTAATAACCAGTAAAAAAAGCAACACTAGTTTTTTCATAAGGGCTGTAGTTTGTAAGGATATACCTGTCCGCTGTTCCATTGTGCCACATACAGATTTTCTTCATCATCAATACAAACATCATGTGGGTATTGAAAAACTTTGACCGTTTGATACATGTCATTCGGCTTATTGTCTGTATAAGCAGGTGTACTGCCGCCAAGGTTTGAGATCACTTCGATCGAGCCCATCTTTTTTGGCTCCGTAGTCAAAGCACATTGCGGCCCCGCTGGAACCCAGCAACCAAGTAACAGATGTACTATTTGGGGTCGGCTCCGCGACGGATCAGTCGTTTCGCTTGGCGTTCTCGACGTTGAGAAGCCGATCGATGTTTGGCCGCGGATGTTGCGGCAAGTCGAGGCTTGTGCGCCGCGTGGCAGAAGAGCAGGGAGTGCCGTTCCTGCCCCTGTCTCTCGCGGGCATGAACGACTCCATGAGCTTGCTTGGAACGAGCAGGGGATGGTCCAGCGGTCAACCGTCACCCATCGTCACGCTGCTGGCCAGTCACCGCAC
>JAKFDY010000176.1:0-1851 GCA_036675885.1 Lacibacter sp.
ATTATACAGCCTATGAAAAACTGAAAGATAAACTCAAGCAGATCTTTCAACAACTGGGAGAAATTGATCCTGATTATAAAGATGTACAATGGGCTGGATATGATCTCGACATCAGTGGTATGAGTCACCAGAACGGAACACTCCGCTTTGGTACAGATCCGTCAACTTCAGTACTCGATCTTAACTGCAAGACACATGATCTTGAAAATGTGTATGTGGTTGATGCCAGTTTTTTTCCAAGTTGTGGTGCGTTTAATCCTGCACTCACCATTGCAGCCAATGCATTGCGTGTAGGTGATCATATTATTCAACAATGGTTCCCACTGAAAACAGAGAAGAAACCAGCAGAAAGTATTCATACTATCTAATGCTTTGATGTGGTTCAACAACGGCGTCCCGATTCTTCGGGAGGCACTCACAATATCCCGCTATGGAAGAAACAGCAAAATTTATTACCATTAATATCAGTCATGCAGTTGAGATACTTGCGGCGGTTATCATTGGCTGGGCAGTGGTGAAAACACTCATCATTTATTTTATACCCACTAAAAAAAGATACACGGCAGAGCAAGTGCGTGTTCAATTCGGGAGCGCAGTGGCCATTGCATTAGAATTATTACTCGGAGCAGATGTATTGGCTACAGCAGTTGCGCCAAGCTGGAATGATATCGGGCAATTAACAGCTATCGCCATTCTGCGTACAGCACTGAATTATTTTTTATCGAAAGAATTAAAAGAGATAGGCAATGAAACTTCTTAAACACTTATTCTTTCTGTTGCCGTTTACGATCTGTAGTTTGTTAATAACAGCTCAGCGAAAAATAGGTATTGATGTAGCAGCTATCCGCAACCATACTACAAAACAGAATGGCATCAACTTTAGTGCCTTCTATTTTCTAAACAACAAACTTTCAACAGGACTTGAAATAAACCGTTTCTTTCCGGCACTACGATTAAAACATAACGGCAGCTATCGCATTTCTGCATGGGACTATGACTGGAATATTCACTTTAACAACAGCATTGGAAAATACTGGACAATTTATCCATTAACAGGCATCAGCTACACATTTGAAAAAGAACAAAACCAACAGAATGCTGAACTTGTTCGCACCGGTCGTCTCTTTTTTAATGCAGGTGCAGGAATTTTGCTCAACACAAAAAAAGTAAGACCACACATGGAATACTTCCTGGCCACAAATCGTAAAACCGAACACTATCTTCTTGTGGGCATCAGTTACGAATTTGAATGGAGTTATTATCGTTGATTCGTCAATCATCCGACAGCAAAACTCTTAGAACTTGTTTCATTTTGCAGTATGAGAGTAATGCCCATACGCATCATTACAGGTACCGGCGGTTACACACAACTCAAAGCTTCCTTTCAAAAAAACTACAGGCATTACCTGCAGGAAGCATTGGGTCTTGCAATTTTTATGACCTCTGCCTGTTTCTTTGGTGCTTTACTTGAAGCGCCTGCATCACCGGTACATCAATTGTTACCAAACAGTTTTGTACGTTTAGTGATCATGGGTGTACTTATGGGAGCAACCGCATTATTTATTTTCTATGCGCCGTTTACGGCCGCAAGTGGTGCACAGATCAACCCTGCTGTTACGCTTAGTTTTTTACGCACCGGACAAATGTGCAGATACGATGTTTTGTTCTTTATGCTGTTTCAAGTAACAGGTGGAACATTAGCTGTTTATAGTATGCAACAACTCATCGGCAGTAGTTTAATAGACCCACCAGTAAATTCTGTGGTGACTGTTCCCGGAAAAGCAGGTGTTGTTCCGGCTGCATTTACAGAATTCATCATTGCATTTATAACCATGAGCATGATATTGTTTA
>JAKFDY010000177.1:0-3139 GCA_036675885.1 Lacibacter sp.
CGATCTCAGCTTCTGCTAAACCCGGGAATCCAGTCATCAACACACCACCAAACTCTTTGATCAGGTTTGCGGCATAGGGTTCTGTTTTAGCAAAACCCGCCGGGTTGTGAACCCAAGCATATAATTTCTTACGATCACTCCATGGTCCACGTCCCTCAACACCTGCAAGTGCAGGGCCGGTCAATTTCTTACCCACTGCATGGCAGCTTGCACAATTGGCCTGGAACAAAGCTTTCCCATCCTGCGCAAACAACTTTTCAGTAATCAATAATGAAATTAAGACCAGACAGAGCGTGACCGACTTTCGGAGTAGTAATTTTGGTTGATTCATAACGTTCTGGAACCGATTGTGATTAGGAAGAATATCCTGTTATTCAGGCTGCAAAAATAGGGGAGGATACTGACATAATATCCACAGGTTCAAAAAAAATTTTACTTAGTTGTGACTTGAGAATGAACAAATTGCTGCGTTTATAAGCTTTCAATTCATCCTGAAAAAACTGAATGCTCTTATTGGCTTCTGTTTTTTAACAGACGCTTGTTATTAAACAAAGTTTTCCCCGATTTTTGTGTGATGTTTGAAAAGCTGCGTAATAAATGGAAGGTGGGCCCGCTTCAACTGGCCCTCATCTTATGCACTTTTGCCTTTGGCGGCAGCTTAACCGGTTTTTTGGGAAAACGCATTATGCCCCTGTTTGGCATTGAAGCTCCCTGGCTCTACATTCCTGTATATATTATAGTGATCACGCTTATCTGGCCGTTGATGGTATTAGTAATAAGCATCCCGTTTGGCCAGTTCCGGTTCTTTGCCGGTTATTTAAGGAAGATGGGACAGCGGATGGGGTTGGTGAAACCCCCTAAATCCCCCTGAAGGGGGACTTGCTTTGCACAAAGCCAACTTATTTGAATAGGTTTACAAGAAGCAGGGTTTGTCTTGCTGTTAAATTGTTAGCAGAGGTAGCTCAGGGCCTCTGATGTAATTCCGCAAGCAGTACTTCAGCAGCCATATAACCAAAGCTTGTCCATTGAGGCCCGGCCTTTACCCGTCCAAGAAGATCCACCCCTTCGGCAGCATGACCAATACTCAGGTAATAATTTCCAAGCCCAAAACCAATTGTGGCATTTGAAAGCAGGCTGGTCTCATCCAAAAACTTAGTTCTGATCTCAGCGGGGTTTTGCTCTCCTTTATATATTAATAAGATGGTTTGGTAATCGGTGTTTTCGATCAGCTTCATTTTTTTGTTGATCTTTTTGAGCAAAGCATTCGTCTTGGCTACCTTATCCAGCTTCCACAACGTAATATAATACCAGTTGGCCGTGGCCACAAACATGTCGGGGTTATTGGAAACTTTCAGACATTTCTTATAAGCTTCTTCCGCTTTCGCATAATCTCTCTTTAAATAATAAGCCAACCCCAGGTGGTACCAGATGTTCGATTGCAGAGTGCTGGTGGGCGTGTTCTTTGCATTGGGTATGCCATCGGGTTCAATCTCATCTTTTCTTCCTTTGATCAGCTCACCTGCTTTTTCAAAATCGGCAATGGCCTTATCGTAGCAACGGGTGGTGAGGTAACGATGCCCACGGTGGCGGTACATTCTTGCATCGGTTGGGTGAAGCGCAATTCCTTTGCTGAAGATTGTAATGGCTTCATCATACCGGGTGAGATAAGCTAATCGTCGTCCATACCATATTATATGATCAGCATTGCTGCTGTCTGTCTCATAATTCTTTTTTGCTGTCTGCAGATTGGCATTCAGTTTCTGTAAAGCTGAATCAGAAAAAACAGGGGCAGCATAGGTTTTGCCATTGCAGATACTGTATTGTGCATGCAGTACATGAAAAGAAATCAGAAGGGTACAAAAAAGAAACAGCTTTTGCATTAGAGAAAGTTACAATTTTGCACGAAATGAAACCGGGCATCTTTATTCTCAAAAAAGAAATAAACAGTTGTACGGTTACATCTGGTCGATAAACAATAATAAATAACAGATGACAAGTATCGCCATTTTCGCTTCCGGTGCAGGGAGCAATGCCCGTAAAATCATTGAGCATTTTTCCCACCACCCAAAAATACGGGTTGAACTGATAGTTTGTAACAAACCTAATGCCGGTGTATTAAATATTGCCGATGAACATGGCATTCCTACTTTATTATTAGATAAGGAACAGTTTTTTCGTGGCAATGCCTATGTTGATGAATTTAAGGTGGATGATATTGAGTTTATTGTATTGGCTGGTTTCTTATGGAAGATACCTGATGCACTCATTCACGCTTATCCTGAAAAGATCGTTAACATACATCCAGCCTTATTGCCGAAGTATGGTGGCAAAGGCATGTATGGAAATCGTGTACACGAAGCAGTGATCGCCAATAAAGAAACCGAAAGCGGCATCACTATTCACCTGGTTGATGAAGTGTATGATCATGGAAAGATCATTTTCCAGGCAAGGTGTGAAGTAAAGAAAGATGACACACCTGAAACATTGGCGGCACGTATTCATGAGCTGGAGCACAGGCATTATGCAAAAGTGATTGAGCAGCTGGTTTTGTAAAAGCATCCTAAAATAATTACAACTACAGCTTTTTTCAGGTTTAGCTATTATCATTGCAACAGTTTTGAAAAAACTTACCCTTTATATCATTGTTTTCCTGTTCGCAAAAACCAGTGCTGCCCAAATACAATTAACGGGCACGGTGTACGATAGTACCAAGCGTAATGTGGTGATGAGTGTGCAGGTAATCTGTACCTGTGGCACCATGAGCTTTACCGATAGCGCAGGTAACTATTCTATTTACGTAGGTGCAAAAGATTCGGTGTTCTTTTTCTTCAGCAATCGTCCCACACAAAAATTTTCTGTAGCCTCTATTAAAGATTATGCATCATTTGATATTTCTATACAGATGCATGTGCCCGGGCGTTACAAACAGTTGAAAGAAATTATTGTGTATGGCAAGAACCGCAAACAGGATTCGATTGATAACCGTGTGCAGTACGATAAAGTATTCAACTTCGATAAAGGTGGCGTCCGTTTCTCTGCCTCTAATCCTGAAGCAGGCATGAGTGCCGGTATTGATCTTGATGCATTGATCAATGTATTCCGTTTCCGGCGCAACAGAAGCATGGCCCGTTTCCAGGAA
>JAKFDY010000178.1:0-7251 GCA_036675885.1 Lacibacter sp.
ACTCCGATAAGTTGTAACCTGTGAACATAATCTTAGATTTTATTGCACAAAGATTACAGCCTCACTTTGCAGCCTATTTGCGAATCAATTATTTAGTCGGGGTACTTTAAAGCCCATTTCTATTTTCATACTCAATGGAACAAGACCTCCATATTTAGTCCTATTCCCTTAAATTTGCCGAAACTTAGTATTAACAAATGAAACATCACACCCTACGAATAACTCTTTCAGTTTTACTGACAGGTGCTGCATTTGTTTTCTTTGCACAATTAATAATCCTGTCGCTTAATGAAGATCAACGTTTTTTTCTCATCGTACAGGCATTATTATTCTTATTTCTTTCTTCAGCAAATTATACCGACAGGAAAAAGGCATTACTTGGCAAACCGAAAACTCATTTAGTTATACTCATCGTACTTGCCGTAATATTATCAATAAATGGATATTTTTTAGTGAAAAAAGAGAACATTGATGCTGCTGCTTTAAGATTAGTGCATAAAAAATAATACGTTTTAATCAAAGCATCTTTCGCTTACCATTTCAATAAGGCACTGGCCCAGGTAAACCCGCTACCGAAAGCCGCCAGGCACACCAGGTCACCTTCGTTTATTTTGCCAGCTTCCCACGCTTCGCATAATGCGATAGGCACCGATGCTGCGGTTGTATTACCATACTTCTCAATATTGTTATATACCTGGTCGTCTCTTAGCTTTAATTTCTGCTGTACAAACTGTGCAATACGAAGATTCGCCTGATGTGGAATAAGCATCGTTAAATCAGCTGGTTCATAACCGTTAGTTGCCAATGCCTCCATGATCACTTCAGGAAATTTCACCACGGCTGTTTTAAATACAGCAGGGCCGTCCATATTGGGGAAAAGCTCGGCTTTATCAATCATTTCATGGCTCATAAACATATCCGCTATTTCAGCGTCATTAAAACTAGCCAGGTTTTCTTTCCAATGATTGGCATGTGTACCCGGATTGTACATGGCCAGTATTTCCGCATCATTTCCATCGCTGTGTAAATGTGTACTGAGAATACCCCGGTTCTCATCAGTTGTTGGTTGTAATACAACAGCACCTGCCCCATCTCCAAAGATCACACTCACATTTCTTCCTCTTGTGCTAAAGTCTAATCCAAATGAATGCTTCTCTGCCCCAACAACTAGTATGTTTTTATACATACCTGTTTTGATAAACTGATCGGCAACAGAAATGGCATATACAAAACCACTACATTGATTACGCACATCCAATGCACCAATTTGTTTCATTTTCATGGCACGCTGTAACAGTACTCCGCAACCGGGAAAGTAATAGTCGGGGCTCAACGTAGCAAAAACAATAAAATCAATATCCTGCGGAGTAGTACCTGCACGTTCAATTGCAATCTTTGCTGCTTCCACACCCATTGTGGTAGTAGTTTCTTTTGTTCGATGGGCATAACGACGTTCCTTAATACCGGTCCGTTCCTTTATCCATTCATCGTTCGTATCCATGTATTTAGTAAGTTCGTTGTTGGTAACAACGTTGGGAGGTACATACATACCTATCCCTGCTATTTTACTGCGAATCATATGGCAATCAATTTCAAGAAAGTTAGGAAATAGAACTGAAATGAAACTGTTACAAACTGAACCGTTGTCAATAGGTATAAAAAAAGGGGCAAAGCCCCCTTCTTAATTATTTACGATGAAGATCATGCCATGATTTCCCACACTTCGTTTCCACGTAAGAGTTTATCGAGATTGCCAACTCCTTTGGTTCCGATTGCTTCATCAATCTGCAGTTGCATCACATCTTCATAGCAGGCACGCTCTGTTTCATAAAACACACCGAATGGACGTGGTAAGTGTCCGGCAATGCGAGGATCATCAAACATGCGCACTAATATCTGTGCTTTGTAAAAATCTTTTTCATTGTGGATCCACAGATCATCTTTACTGAAGCCTTCATCGAGGTTAACAATCACCGGGCTAAAGCCATCAAGCTTGATCCCTTTATTTTTTGCAGCACCAAACACCAATGGTTCACCATGTGTGAGGAACAATGTTTCATCCTGCTTGCTTGATTTTTCAGTGAACACTTCAAACGCACCATCATTAAAGATGTTACAGTTCTGGTAGATCTCAAGGAACGATGCGCCTTTATGTTTTTGACTGCGGATGAGTGTTTCCTGCAAATGTTTCGGATCACGATCCATACTGCGTGCAATAAATGTTGCATCGGCACCCATTGCCAAAGCCAAGGGATTGAATGGATGATCGATACTTCCCATTGGTGTACTCTTGGTCACCTTTTTTTCTTCGGATGTAGGTGAATACTGTCCTTTTGTTAAGCCATAGATCTGGTTGTTGAACAAAAGAATATTTACATCAAAGTTGCGACGCAACAAATGAATCGTATGATTACCACCAATACTCAGGCCATCACCATCGCCGGTAACGATCCAAACACTCAGTTCAGGTCTTGCTGCTTTTAATCCACTGGCAACAGCAGTTGCACGGCCATGGATCGAATGCATACCATACGTATTCATATAATAAGGGAAGCGGCTGCTGCAGCCAATACCACTTACGATCACAATATTTTCTTTGGGGATTCCAAGCGTTGGCATCACTTTCTGTACCTGTGCTAAAATGGAATAGTCACCACAACCAGGGCACCAGCGAACTTCCTGGTCGGTTGCAAAATCCTTAGCGGTAAGGGCAGGGATGGTCGTTACTTCACTCATAGAATTGTATTGCCGCAAATTTACGCAGAAATTCAACTGCACAGCATTTTAAACAACTGTTATTGATCATTTCGCTGTTAATTCCTCCCAATATTCTGCCGCTCTTCTTGTGTGCGGAATCACAATGGTGCCGCCAACAATATTGGCCACGGCAAAGATCTCATACATCTGTTCAGTGCTGATATCTTCCTCATGGCATTTACCCAAATGGTACTTGATACAATCATCGCAACGCAATACCATGCTGGCAACAAGACCCAGCATTTCTTTTGTTTGTGTTGAAAGAGCTCCTTCAGCATAGGTATTGGTATCTAAGTTCCATAGGCGCTTGATCACAAGGTTGTCTTTGCTCAAGATCACCTCGTTCATTTTGGTGCGATAGTCATTAAATTCCTGTACAAGATTGCCCATAGCTTATTTTTTGCCAAAGATATTTGATTGCATTGCTGAAAAAACAAAACCCCCGGTGTATCGGGGGCATGTTATCCGGTATCTCAACAAGATTAGTAACGGTTGTTACTGAAGCTTCTGTTGCCAGAGAAAGAACGACGATCGTTATTGCTGCGTTCTTCACGTGGTTTAGCTTCTGTTACTTTAATAGCACGGCCTTCTACCATACCACCATCGAGTTCGCTGATTGCTGTTTGAGCAGCTGCATCATCACTCATTTCCACAAATCCGAAACCACGGCTACGGCCTGTGAATTTATCGTTGATCACTTTAGCACTGGTTACATCACCATAGCTTTCGAAAAAACCTCTTAAGTCATCATCAGTTACGTTGAAGCTTAAGTTAGAAACATAAATGTTCATGTTGTTAATTAAACATTGAATTAAAAAAATCTGAGAAAATACGGGCGTAAAAGATGACTAACTATTAGCAGATCCTTCGATAAACTCAGGACAAAGGCGTAGCAGATAATACGATTCACTTACAAAACACTGTATAACTCAAAATAACGGCGCAAAGATAAGGGGATACTGTTGCAGGAGTACCGTAAATATCCGTTTGGGGCTCAGTTTAAACTTTTTTTAAAAAATATTTTCTCTTTTAATGAGTCCCAATTAATGCATTAAACCACAATTGCTTAGCTGCAGTTAATACGAACCACGGATCGTAAATTAACGATGCTATTTAAGAAAATTACTGAAAAAGACTAGGATAATTTAAAATTACTCTATATTTTTGTTAAGCATTTACCCTTAGAGAACGATACATACTTATCTAAATAGCTAATTCTCAGCTGTTTTTTTACCATCGAACTTATAGGGTATTTACTAGAAAATTAAACGTACCCGTACCATGAAACAAAAATTTACCCCCGTAATTTGTGCAATTGTTATTGCCCTTACTTTTCTCTCAAGCAACATTTTCGCTCAATCTTTATTAATCGGTAACTATCCAGGAGCTTCAGAAACTCTGCTGGGTGTTCGTTACCGTAAAATGAATTTTGGAAACAGCAATCAAAGCAGTGCAGTATTTTCAGGTATTCCTGATCTTACAAACGGCAACAAAGCAACCGGTGATTTAACTTATGGCACTTCAGGATCATTTTCATTCACTATTACTTTTAACAGCGGCGACAATACATTTACAACCGTAACAACTGTTAACGGCAGCCCTGTCAGCACTTCATTCGCAAACGTGTCTGGTAACTTATCAAGTGCAGGCAAAATTGCTTCCGCAAACAATATTAACATGTTGACCTTGGCTATTAAAACGCCAAACAACGGAACTATCACCGTATCTGATCTTACGATTGATGGTATGGCTATCATCGGTAGCTACACACGCAGCAACTCAAATGGCACTTCAAACTGGTATATGCCTTCATCTGGCTTAACTGGTGGTTTTGTGGTTACCGGTACAGTTATAATGTCTGGAACAATGGGTAATGGTAACGAAGCCCAATTGGTAGAATTAGGTTTTGCCAATTCATCTTCAGCTCCTGGTCCTCTTCCTGTAGTTTGGGGTGGCTTTGCAGGTAAGCGTGTAAACAGTGCAACTGTTGGTTTACAGTGGAGGACGATGCAGGAACAAAATGCATCACACTACAATGTTCAACGTTCTGAAGACGGTATCCGTTTCCGCACCATTGGTATGGTAATGGCTCAGGGAACTACTGCTTCAGTTACTGATTACAATTTCAATGATAAGAATGCAACTGGTGCTATGTACTACTATCGTTTGCAGCAGGTTGATCTTGATGGCAGCATCAACTACTCTTCAATCATTAAACAAGGTAATGGTGGTAAACAAACTTTGGTTGGTGGTTTAGGCAGCAACAAGATCGTGGTGCAGTTCTTCAGCAACGATACACGTAACTTCCGTATCGTAAACAACAGCGGTATCATTGTAAAACAAATGAACAGCAGTACACAACAACAGGTATTAGATGTAAACAATCTGCCTGTGGGTGTTTATGCTCTCCAAATAATTAACAGCGACGGTACTTCAGAAGTACACCGCTTTGTAAAATAATTTCCAGGTTCTCTAATGGTACGGATCTGAGGGCAGTAGTTTCTACTTCAGCCTGAACAAGATCTAAAGAAAAAGCCCCGCATGTTTAATGTGGGGCTTTTCTGTATACCTAATAAAATTATGCAGTTACTGCTTCACCATATAACTCCTGCTGCAATTGTTTCACTCTTGCATCTTCAAGGTACTCATCAAAGGTTGTAAGCCTGTCGATGATTCCACCAGGTGTTAATTCAATAATACGGTTAGCCGTTGTATGCATGAATGTATGATCATGCGATGTTAACAAAACCACACCTTTATACTCGATACATTGTTCGTTGAAGCTCTGGATACTTTCAAGGTCGAGATGGTTTGTTGGCTGATCTAACACAATCACGTTGGGATTCTGCATCATCATTTTACTTACCATGCAACGCACTTTTTCACCACCGCTCAGTACATTGGTCTTCTTCATAATATCATCACCACTAAACAACATCTTACCTAAAAACCCACGGAGGAAAGGTTCATCGGCATCGGTTACATGACTTGGCACATATTGACGCAGCCATTCCATCAAATTCAAACCTTCCGTAAAAAAGCTGTTGTGTTCAACAGGCAAATACGCTTTTGTAATGGTTGAACCCCATTCGTAAGCACCATGATCTGCAATTTCTTCTGAATTTATAATATCAAAGAAATGGGTTACAGCCAAGGGATCTTTACTTACAACAGCGATCTTGTCGCCTTTATTAACTGTAAACGTTACTTTATCGAACAGCACACGGCCATCAACTGATTTTTTCAGATTCTCGATGTTGAGGATCTGGTTACCCACTTCACGCAAGGGCTGAAAAATAATACCCGGGTATTTTCTGTTTGATGGTTCAATTTCTTCGATCGTGAGCTTTTCGAGGGCTTTCTTGCGGGAAGTAGCCTGCTTACTTTTAGAAGCGTTTGCACTGAATCGGGCAATAAAGTCGAGCAAGGCCTGGCGTTTCTCTTCTGTTTTCTTGTTCTTATCACCCAACTGTCTTGCCATTAACTGGCTGCTCTCGTACCAGAAACTATAGTTACCGGTGAAGATCTTGATTTTTGAACGATCCACATCAGCCACATGGGTACAAACCGCATCCAAGAAGTGACGATCATGGCTTACCACCAATACGATATTTTCATAATCGGCAAGAAAATTCTCTAACCAGCCAATCGTTTCAATATCCAACCCGTTGGTAGGCTCATCCAGCAAAAGGATATCCGGGTTACCAAACAATGCCTGCGCCAATAACACCCTCACCTTCAGGTTAGAGGGGATATCCTTCATCAAACTCTGGAGATATTCTTCTTTAATACCAAGTCCACTAAGAAATGCTGCCGCATCACTTTCAGCTGTGTAGCCACCCATTTCACCGAATTCGCCTTCCAGTTCACCGGCACGCATACCATCTTCTTCACTGAAATCGGCTTTCAGATAAATAGCATCTTTTTCCTGCATCACTTCCCACATTTTCTTGTGGCCCATGAGTACTGTATTCAGTACTGTTTGTTCATCGAATTCGAAGTGGTTCTGTTTCAACACCGCCATGCGTTCGCCGGGGGTAATTTCCACTGTTCCTTTGTTGGGTTCAATTTCACCACTGAGGATCTTTAAAAAAGTACTCTTACCGGCACCGTTGGCACCAATTACACCGTAACAGTTGCCCTTGCTGAAGTTGATATTCACTTCATCGAACAACACCCGTTTTCCGTAGGAGAGGGTTATATTTCTTGCACTGATCATAGTTGTGATTGTTGCTCACTGATTGAACGGGTGTTTACAGATGTTTGTTTCTGAACACTTTCTGTAACCAGTAAGATTTTTGAAGCTGCAAAGGTATGGAAAAACAGGCAGGGAAAGGGTTTGAAAGTAAAGGTGAATTATTAGATTGGAACTCATTAGTGTCCCGTTAAATTTTAGTAAATGAATAAATGCAAAAAGCGATATTGATATTAAAGGGATTATAATTTCAAGTCGTCGCCTTTTTCAAAAATTCATTTCAAATCGTCACCAAAAAA
>JAKFDY010000179.1:0-2948 GCA_036675885.1 Lacibacter sp.
TTACCAGCTTCATTTAAATAAGATACAGATACAATACGCTTACCAGCTGGTTTCGTCATATCATAAATGACTTTACCACCCGCTACATGCAAGAAACCGCCATTTTCCGCTGGGTATTGACCTAGAGATACTTCAAATGCTGCCTTTAACTCAGCACCTGTTAAATCCATGGTTGCCAGAGTATTATTAAATGGAAGTACTGTAATTACTTCACCAACAGTAATTGGTCCTTCATTTATTGCTGCACGAATACCACCACCGTTTTGCAATGCCATGATGACCTTTTTATTAGTGAATGACTTTGCTTTCACAAGCATTCCATCTGTAATCAAGTTTCCTAGAATTGTTTCATTTTTACGTACACTTGGTTTAGTATTGTCACCATTCGTACGAGGAGATTCCAATGTTATTGGAGTAGTTACACCAATTTCTGTACTAGATACTAAAGTTACTCGATCTTGATATGGTTTTAATACTTCCACTGCTTCAGAATCAGCAGCTATAACTTTTGGATCGATTGCAATTAGTTTACCATTATGAGCATCTACAACACCATTATCATCAAACTCAACATTTAATACACCAAGATTGCTGTTTGAGTTACCTGTTTGAACGATCACAGTAGGAGTTGTATCTTTGGCAACAACAACTGGTTTTGTTAATGTTGTATGGCTATGTCCGCCCACAATCACGTCAATGCCTTCTACCTGTTCTGCAAGGATCAAGTCATTATCGATAGCTACATTGTCGTCATAACCAATATGAGTTAATGCAACAATACGCTCAATACCTTGTCCTTCTAGTGCTTCCACTGCTTTTTTCGCTTCATCAATATAATTTTGAAATTCAACAGTACCTGGACTTGAGATATCTGCTGTCTCTTCCGTTGTTAAACCGAAAATACCGACTTTTTCACCATTTACTTCTTTAATGATTCCATTGTAGATTTGACCATTTTCAATATCTGTCACAATTGAATCATTGAATACCCCATCGAATTTTGCATCTTTTGAAAAGTCAACATTTGCACTTACAAATGGGAAATTAGCTCCCTTAATAAAGTCAACCAATTTTTGATGTCCTTGAGCAGAAGAACCTAAGTCAAATTCGTGGTTACCAAAGGTCATCGCATCAAATTTCATCAGGTTCATCATATCTAAGTCTGCTTTTCCTTGGAATTCATTGAAGAACAATGTTCCAGTAAATGCATCCCCAGCATGAAGAAGAAGTGCTCCAGGATTTGTACCTCTTACATCCTTCACAGCTGTTACGGTTCTAGGCATGTTTTCTAAAGCTGCGTGTGTATCATTCGTATGAATAATTGATAAATCAGGGAAATCAACTTGAACTAATACAGGGTCATGGTCTGATGCTTGTCCCTGTGCTTCCGTGAAATTAGCATTAATATGAATCATATCAACTGCAGTGTTTGGTACGAGATTATTTGAAACTAGAATATGGTCTAATACTTGGTTGTTACCTTGGAAGAAGTAAGAGAAACGGTCTTTAGCAGGAACTTTATCAACCATATTTGTTAAAACACCGCCCTTAAGTGTTTCAAGAACTGGTGTGAATTCAAAATCATTCATATCTCCAGCAACAACTACATTCAGAGCAGGATTTTGTGCAAGACCTGCTTTAATAAAGCTGTTAATTTCCTGGGCCAATTTTAGACGTTGAACTTCTGAGTTTAATTTAGGCGGCTGGCTCGATCCCCATAGAGATTCATCTCCACCCTTAGAGTTCAAGTGATTACCAATCACAACGACACGTTGACCTTGGAACTCGAATTCTGCAGCGATAGGTTTACGCGTTCCGGCGAATATATCAGGATTGATTACGCCTGGGTTAAGTTTTAAGTTACCATTTTCAGTCCATCCGTTTGCTTGAGTTGCTTCACCTTTTGTTCCTTTAACCAATGTAACACGTTCTGGATTATAAAGGTATCCAACACGAATATTACCACCAGGGGCACCACCGTTTGTATTGTTTATAGGTGCAACATCTGTCCATTGATATGTTGGGCCGCCTGCAACCTTGATCGCCTCAATTAACCGATTATAACTTTCTGTTGCATCTGTATTTCCTGAATTGGTTTCTCCATCATTATCCTGAACTTCTACAAGTGTAATAATGTCAGGAGATTTCATATTTTCTACAAACGTCTTTGCGATTTTTGCAACCTTAACATCTGGTGTGTTTGCTGTATTATTTGAGAAGTTTTCAACATTGTAAGATGCAACAGTTAATTTTTCTTTTGCAGGTACAATATGCGTAACTTCTTGTTTTAAAACTGCTTTTAGTAGAGCAGGCAATTTGGTCTTATCAGTGGCTACTTGATAGCCGTTAGAAGAATAAGTTACGATACCTTCAACAGTACCATCAAACTTATCACCAGAACGGAAATCAGAACCAACATTATCAAGGAAAATCTTCTCAGGATTGTAATCGTCTTTTGCGATATTCATTCCGCCCAAAACATTCAATTGATTGTTTGTAGTACTTTCAACGACAATTGGTACATCGTTAGAATACGGAGGTCCAACTACAAGGGCATTCGGGAATGATACGCGCATATACTCAACAGATTCCCAGAAATCAATACCATCTTCCGCTGGATCAAATGACTGCATTTGATCATTATCAATGACCTTGTTCGGAGGCATTATATCCTTGCCAACTTCAAGTGATGCTGGCAATTCAGCTGTACCTGTTTTTGTAACTGTAGTTGCAGTAATTCTAGTTGTAGACAAGTTCGCACCGCCGCTATTTTCTGTAACTTTCCCGTCAACCGTTACTGTATCACCAACATTCACTCCGTTAGCTGTTTTAGACACTTCAATTGCTTCTGATGTTGCATTGTCATTGTCTACATTCGCAATTTCTTGCATAACAAAGCTATTGCTATTAAATTTGTGAGTTACAACCCCTGTAATCCCTTGAACGGA
>JAKFDY010000180.1:0-15493 GCA_036675885.1 Lacibacter sp.
GGTAGTGCTTATACCTATTCTTATGCAACAATGGGTGAATTCCTTGCCTGGATCATTGGCTGGGATCTTGTACTCGAGTATGCTGTTGGCGCAGCTACAGTTGGTATCAGCTGGAGCCGTTATTTGGTAAAATTTTTAGAAGGTTTTGATATACATCTGCCAACTGCATTAACTGTGGGGCCATGGGATGGCGGTGTTATTAATTTACCTGCTGTATTTATTATTGTATTGATGAGTCTTCTGCTCATTAAGGGCACACAAGAAAGTGCTTTTGTAAATGGTATTATTGTAGCAGTTAAACTGGCTGTTGTAATTACATTTATTGTGCTTGGATGGAAGTATATCAATAACGATAACTACACGCCTTACATTCCTGATAACACAGGTAATTTCGGCGACTTTGGATTTAGTGGAATCATCAGGGCTGCAGCTATTGTGTTTTTTGCTTATATCGGGTTCGATGCAGTAAGTACTGCTGCCCAGGAAGCAAAAAACCCAAAACGTGATATGCCAATTGGTATTCTTGGTTCACTGGCTATTTGCACACTCCTTTATATTCTTTTTGCACACGTAATGACGGGTGTAACAAGCTATACAACTTTTGCCGGCAAAGATGGTATTGCGCCTGTTGCTGTTGCTATTGAACACATGGGTACAGCTGATGCATCGGGAACTTTGCAACCGGACTATCCATGGCTCAACCGTGCTATTGTTGTGGCCATCCTGTTTGGTTATGCATCCGTTATTCTTGTGATGTTGATGGGGCAAAGCCGTGTATTCTTCAGTATGAGTAAAGATGGTTTAATCCCTAAAATTTTCTCAGCTGTAAATCCAAAAACTCAAACGCCTGCAAAAAGCAATTTGCTTTTCATGCTTTTTGTGAGCTTGTTTGCAGCTTTTATTCCTGCACGTGTTGTAGGAGAAATGACCAGCATCGGAACATTGTTTGCATTTATATTAGTATGTATTGGTGTGTGGGTAATGCGTATAAAAATGCCTGATTTACCAAGAGCATTTAAAACACCATTGGTGCCTTTAGTACCAATTTTAGGTATTGGTGTTTGTTTGTTTATGATGGTGTTCCTGCCAATGGACACATGGATCCGTTTGTTGGTGTGGATGCTCATAGGCATGGACATTTATCTTGTGTATGGTGCAAAACACAGTCACCTTGGCAATGGTACAGATAATAGAAAGGGAATGAAAATTGCCCGTTTAACAAGTATTGCTTTATGCGTATTGCTTGTGATCGTAGGATTCCTCCATCAAAATACAGTTGGGTTTGATGCAGATCGTACATTGTTCTATCTGTCGATCATATTTGCAGCAATTCACCTGGTTGTTTTTGGAAGAAAACTGGGCAGAAAAGAACCTACAAGTTAAAATCACCCTCGCAGGAAATAAAACAAAAAGCCGTTCTCACAAGAGAGCGGTTTTTTGTTTACGGTCATTACACTAAATTTGCGACCCGGAACCGCTCCCCGTTCCCTCTCCAAAGGAGAAGGAGGTCGGGCTGTGATTCGAAATTGAAAATTGTACTGACACACATACTCTGCTGAATAATGATTCAACTGTACAAGAGTGCGACGCAACAGAAGTTGAAAAATGCAGGCAAAAGCTGATAACAAAAAACGACAAACTTTAAACTAAAATAATGGGACGGATTTTTGAAGTTAGAAAGAGTACCATGTTTGCCCGCTGGGACCGCATGGCCAAACAGTTTACCCGTATTGGTAAAGAAATTGTGATTGCCGTAAAAGCAGGCGGCCCTGATCCCGGAACAAATGCCGCTCTCCGACGTTGTTTTCAAAATGCCCGCAGTGTGGGTATGCCGAAAGACCGTGTGGAAGCTGCTATTAAAAGAGCACAGGGTAAGGAACTCATTAACTACGACGAAATTTTGTACGAAGGTTATGCACCGCATGGTGTTGCTATTCTTGTTGAAACAGCAACTGATAACCATGTGCGTACTGTAGCAAATGTAAAAAGTCATTTCAATAAAGGTGGTGGCACGTTGGGTAACAGCGGATCAGTAAGTTTCCAGTTTAAAAAGATGGGGGTGTTTAAATTAAAACCCGAAGGTTTAAATGCAGAAGATATGGAACTGGAGCTGATTGATTTTGGTTTGGAAGAATTAGGTGAAGGCACTGGTGAAAATGGTGAAGATGTATTAGTGGTGCGTTGTGCATTTTCAGATTTTGGTAACATGCAAAAAGCATTGGAAGATAAAGGCATTACACCTTTGAGTGCAGAGCTTGAATGGATACCTACCACTACTGTTCCTGTAACGGATGAACAGGCAGAAGATGTAAGTAAACTGATCGAACGTTTGGAGCAGGATGATGATGTGCAGAAGGTGTTTCATAATATGGGATGATGAATGATGAGTAATCAGTGATGAGTATAAAAAACAAACGGGCTGAAAAATTTCAGCCCGTTTGTTTTTAGTTCTACAATGTGGATTTTGTCGTCATTTCTTTGGCAGGAATTGATGCCATTTGAAAATCTAATAAGACAATTTTACCAGCTTCAGTTCTTTGTGATTTTTTCCCTGTGTTATTCTTACTAAATAAATGCCCGGCTTGTACGCATCTCCTATCTCAATCAGAGATCCTGCGTTCAGGTTATTTTTTGCTTCAATCAGTCTTCCTGTTGCGTCATACACCTGCAACATCATTTGTTCATTCCTGTTACTGCTGTTAATAAGAATATTAAAATGATTGTTACTTGGATTAGGAAATACTTTCGCATCAAGCCCTGCAATCATTATCTCCGGTTCAGTTATAATATCACTACTTACTCTTCCTTGAGGAATATTGGAGTTACCCTGTATAACAACCACACTGTTTGCTCCCACTGCCTGCGTTGGCAATGCAGCGTCACTTGCACCCGGTTGATTATCGTAATACACATAACCTGTATTCCTGTTATATACCTTCATTCTTATTTTATCAACTCCGCTTCCATCCAATGCAGCATCTGTCACCGTCATGATAAACCCAATTCCACTTTGCCCGCCAATAATTTTCCCGGTACCCTTGAACTGTGCTTTTGCATTTGAAATAGCGAGGTAATCAAAATTCAATGCATTGAATTCAAAGTCGCCAACTTTAAAATCAAATTGTGTTTCGCCTTTAGGGAATGAACCATTTTTATAATTTACAGTAAAACCATAGGTAGCTACACCTTCTGCAGATGGACTTTTTATTAATGCCCCCGGAGGAGAAGTAAAATAACCTCCGCCATAAGTGTATCCTCCATTTGGATCATATACAACGATAATGGCATCAAGATTTTCATTTGTATTGCTGTAACTGTTTATTCCGTTTTGATCAGTTACATTCATCCGTAGTTTATAAACACCTGCAGCAGTAAATTTATAAGAACCCGACACCGTTCCATTAACCATACCCGATGGTTCGGTTACAGTTCCGCTGATTATTTTATCATCAATCAACCATTTGGCAGTATGTGTTTTACCTGGTACATCCCAGAATTCTCCTGTTAAATTAACTATTGTACCAATTTTTACTGAAGCACCACTTGCCGGTGTAATGATATTATGTGAAACTGTAACATCTGTAGTAGCTGTGCTGGCATTACCTGCAGCATCTGTACAGGTAACAGTAATCGTGTAGATTCGTTTAATACCTCTCCTGGGAATTTCGGCCCTGAGATCAACTGTATTAGTACCTGTAATCACCCAATCCGGGCCAATATTATCTCCTGCAAATTCACCTGCTTTAATAGCAACAGCAGTGACTCTGCATGAGGTACCCGGGCAATTATCTGTTGAAGTAGTGCTTACTGTTACACATTTCATTTTACGATCAGATGGCCATATAGCCTGCGGTGTTGGTACTACAGCAGTTATAATTGGAGCTATATCATCCACCACGTTAACCGTTGCTGTACAGGTTGAAGAATTATCATTGTTATCTGTTACAGTTAATGTAACAGTGTTGCTTCCTTTATTGCTGCAATTAAAAGTTGTTTTATCAAGCGTATAACTTTTAATTCCACAGGCATCTGTTGAGCCATCATCAACCTGCGAAGGAGTGATGCTGACATTTCCGGTTGCATCGAGGTAAACAGTAATGTTCTTACATTTTGCAACAGGTGATACATTATCTTCAACCGTAACAGTGGCTGTGCACGTTGAAGAATTGCCATGGATATCCGTTACTGTTAATGTTACAGTATTTGTTGACGGATCGCTGCAGCTGAAACTTGTTTTACTTAAGCTCCGGGACTGTATACCGCAACCATCAGTAGAACCATTGTCTACCTCAGCTGCTGTGAGTGTACCAATTCCTGATGCGTCAAGCTGCACTGTAACATTTTTGCATCTTGCTACAGGAGGATCCTGATCTGATACAGTTACATCGAAAGAGCAGGTTTGCGTGGTGATATCTGTGTAAGAATAGGTGACATGTGTTGTTCCTAACTGAAATTGTTTTCCGCTCACTCCACCTTCACCTTCTACAGTGGTACCATTATATTCTAATTTGTGTTGAACATTTGCCCACAAAGTAGATGAAGACATAATTGCATTGATATTATTTACTGTTGCATAACACTTCCCTGCATCTACACTGTATGGGTTCTGGGGTGAAGGGCAAGTCATTCGAACATCGCTTGCATCGTAAGCGATGATTGTTCCGTAACTATAACTGTTAACAATATACCCTGATAAATATAATCTCCGGTTGCGGTAGATCGCATCAGAAGAACCGGGAGTAAGATTCAAATCAGTATTTACATTGCCATTTGTGCCAAATGACGGATCTAAAGTACCATCAGTCTGGAAGCGGCTCACTTTAAAAACCGTGCTGTGTCCAATCGCTAAAATTTTATTGTCGGGTTGTACAACTACCTTTCTTGCTGTAAATCCGGGTGTAAAATTTAAATCAGGAGTACCGTTGCTGTTAAGGCGTTTAATGTTGTTATTTTCTAAAAAGATAATTTCCGAATTTCCATCAGTTTGAAATGAGCGTACTATAGCATTCGTCTTTACGTTGCCAAAACCCACGTCCATAGATCCATTTTCCAGGAATTTAGAAATATAAAAACCTGATGCTGCACTATAAAAACCCTCTTCACAAATAATAATGTTGTTACCGGCATCTGTTGTAACCTGCTTTCCTGAATAATTATAACTTGAATTTTCAACCAACACCCTAAAGCCACCATTAAAAAAAGTCTCATCAAAGCTTCCATCATCCAGCAGCCTGGCAATATATGTTCGGTTTTTGTCTGCAGCTGTATTCCCCCTCACATAACCCGTAACAACAATTCTGTTGTTTTTATCAACAGCTATATCGTTGAGGCTAACTGAAAAATATCCGAAGACAGATAGTTCTGCTATAACCACTCCGCCTGTACCATCTGCATTGAATCTCCAGATTCTGTTTAGAGGAAACACCGGACTGCCAAGAACCTGGGCACTTTCAGTAGCAACAATTCTTCCATCAGTCAATACTGCAAATGATGTGAAATATTGATGATATTCATCACTGGAAAAGAATCTTTTTTTCCCATTCGTTCCAAACGTCAGGTCAAGGGTACCATTAGCATTATATCTCCAAAACGTGCTGAAAGCATAGGACTCAACAGCTCCGTTTGGATAAGTACGGCTCGCTATTTCGGCATCTGTCACCAGAAATTTTCCATTTGCCAATGGCAGAATGTTTTCAAAATTTGACGGTTCAGCAGAAACAACAATTCCGAAGCTTCCAAATGATGGATCCAAAGCTCCTGGTTGTGCATTTGCTGATAAACAAAAAAAAGTACCAAATGCAATGAGCAAATGTTTTATTCTCATAATTGTTGTTTTATATAATTGATGATTGTTATAACAGTTAATTTTTCATTTCATTCAACAGCCACCACTCACCCTCCAGTACAAAAAACCATTTTACTTTAAACTCAACTTCTTTGTAATTGATCAATTGACCTATAGTGGTTTGATCTTCATTGTTACGGATAAATACTTTTTGTCTTCCTTTTATTAATGCCACAAAATGATGAGGTTTATTTTTTTTGCCTTCATGTACTTCAATAATATCAATATCCTTCAGGTCGGCCTGTGTATGCAAAAAAGCTTCCCTGGGTTTTGGTTCAGTTTCGATATTGTGCTTAAACAGCTCATACCCATGAGTGGTTAAATATTTTCTTACTGTTGCTTCATCAGCTTTTGTTCGAAATTTCTGCAATTGCATAAATGCAGCCTTCACCTGCTCAACCATACTACCATGATCCCATGCACGATTTTTCTTTACTAAATGGCTGAGCTTGGCGCCTGCTATTGAAACTTTAAGACTCGTGAAGTTGATTCTCATTTGTATTTAAACCTATTCTAAAACCATCTGATTTGAAAGTGGGTTTTCATTAACGGTGCTGTGCATTACTTTTACGGCTTGCCCCCTGTTATAATATTTTTAACCGGTAGCTGTATTAATGGCAGGTATCAGCAGGCGAACGGCGGTATTGAGCTGTTTTACGGTAAAAGCATTTTAAAGTGATGTCCGGCTTGTAAAAATGTGAGGTTTAGAAAGTAATTTTAAGAGACTGTCGTGCGTAAATCAATTATTATGCGGTTTGATGCTCTTCTCATATTACTCATTTTCCTGTTTAATCAACCTGCATATGCCCAGTCATATGAAGAAAGTGATTTTACACGTTATACCAAACTGGATGGTCTTTCGCATAACTATATAACCGGAATTGTACATGACTCTACAGGTTATATCTGGGTGGCTACATACAAAGGGCTGAACAGGTTTGATGGAAAATCATTCATCAATTTTTTTAAACATTCTGAAAATTCCCCAATACCCGAGAATATTGTTTTGTCGATTGGTTTGCAAAATCAAAACGAGCTCATTGGCACTACTGTTGCAGGCGCTTTTTCATATAACAACATAACCGGTAAGCATCAATATTTTATTGTTCCTGCAGACTCCGTCATTTTTTTCTGGGCCAACCAGGCATGGCACGCAGTAAAAGACAAAAGAGGCAATTATGTTGTTTCAACTAAAACGGGTTTATATGTTTTTAATCCTGCAGGAAAAATCATTTCAAGATATGATCATTATCAAACAAATGATGCGGGTCGTACTGAACTCTGGTTTGGCAACAGCTTAACAACCTTGCACAACGGCAACATCTTCCAGGAAAATAATTTAGCAGGATCATTATACCAGCCAATCAATAATAAAATTGATACGCTTTATGCAGCAAAAAGAAAACAATTAAAGCAGCTTGTTAATTTCAAGATTGGTGAAGACAGGATCTCTTTTCCCGGTTTAAATAATGAATTATTTGTGCCGGTTCCGGAAACAGCTTCTCTTGATGTGTACAATCTGCTTACAGATGAACGCACATCTTACCCTGTCCCTGCTGTTGTGCTTTCTGATTTTAACTGGTACAGCAAATTATTTTACATTAACGACAGCCTCCTGGCAATCACCAGTAAAGTTGGCGGGTTTTACTTATTACATTATTCAGCATTGGAAAAAAAGCTTTACTGTGAAACAAAAAAACAATTTGCTTCCAAGTATTGCACTTCAATCTTCACCGATCATGAAAAACGTTTGTGGGTGGGTACAAAGGATGGTTTGTACAAACAAAACATACGGAATAGTTTTTTTAATGTACAGGATCTTTCATTGCAGGATAATAAGGTAATGAATACCGGTATTCAAAGTGTTTTTTTAACGAATGAAAAAATATTTGTCGGTCTTGGCAATGAAGGGGGCCTGCTCCTTTTCAATAAAAAAACCGGCGCAAAGGAACGGCAACTCAGCTTTTCCAGGTTTGGAAGCGGCACCAATACGATCAATTACATATTTCTTTATCACCCCGATACATTATGGCTGGGAACAGGGAGAGGTATTGTATGGCTGAACCTGGCAAATTATTCATTCGGTCAATTAAAGATACCCGGCATGCCTGAATGGTTGTATGAAACTAAAACAAGAAACTATCTCGAAGATTCTGAAAGGAACATCTGGTTATCGTTTGGAAAATTAAACAGTGTATTGTTGTTTAACCGTAAACAATACAGATTGTATGACCTTACTCAAAGCCCTTTGTTGAAAATAACATTCTGTTTCAGCATGGCTGAAGATAAAAATCATAACATCTGGCTTGCTGGGGATGGCATTTGCAGATGGAACAGGAAGCTGAATAAAATTGATACCCTGATTCCCTTTCCTGCCGCAGGCAAATCAAGATTTAATTATATGCAGATACTTGCTTGCGATGAACAGAATAATTTGTGGTTAACTTCTTTTGATAACGAAATTCTGCAACTCGATTGTAACAGTAACCATATGTATTTACGGCTTCCTGAAAACAACATGATCGACGGGTTTTCTGTTACCAACACACATATCATTAACAATCATATCTGGATGGGCATGCTCAATGGCATCTCCGCCTTCAATATAAAAGATCATTCAATTAAACAGTTTAACTATGCCGATGGCCTGCCTTCTGCAGCAGTTACTTCTTATCGTGCAGGCAGTTTTTATCATCAATCCGGCAACCGTTTTTATTTTGGCGCCGGCAAGTACCTGGTATCTTTTATTCCTGATGTTACATTAACTGATAAATTTTTACCCCGATTTTCAATTGAGGTAACAGGTAATAATAAAAAGCTTACAGAAACAGTCAGTCTTCCTTTTTCGCAAAACGAAGTAGAGCTGCGTTTTAATGCAATAAATTTTACTAATCCTGAAGAGAACAGGTTTGCCTACCGTTTTTTAGATAAAAAGGAAGCTGTATGGCGTGAATTAAATGATAAGAATGCAGTTGTGTTGAGTAAGTTATCTGCGGGTAATCATCGCATAGAAGTGAAGTTGTATTCGGTTAATAACCGCTGGCCAGCGCAAGTCAGGTTAATTAACATTCAAATCAACCCTCCATTTTGGCGAACTTATTCGTTCATTCTTGCTGTGATTCTTTTACTGATTGCTGCCGCATATGCCTATTACCGTTACCGGATATTGCAGATAAACAAAAAAGCAAATCTTGACAAATTATTACTGCAAACAGAAATGAAAGCGCTGCATTCGCAAATGAATCCGCATTTTATCTTCAACAGCCTGAACAGTATCCGTGAAATGATCCTGAGCAATGAAAACAACGAAGCATCACGATACCTCAGCAAGTTTGCACACCTGATGAGAACTACTCTTAACCAGTCTGAAAAAACATTTGTATCACTGAGGAGTACTATTGAATATCTTGAACGGTATATTGAAATGGAAAAGATCCGTAACAATATGTTTACCTGCACTATCAGTAAAGATGAAGCATTAAATACGGATGAATTATACTTGCCACCAATGCTGATACAACCATTTATTGAAAACGCCATTTGGCATGGCCGGCCCGGGAATCATAACAGTATTCATATACAGATCGATTTTAAAAAAGAGAATCAACTATTGGTATGTACTATTGATGATGATGGTATTGGTATTGACCAATCACTACAAGACAAGGAAAATAAAGTAGAAACACATCAATCGCTTGGAATCGCCAATATCAAAAACCGAATCCGGTTACTGAACGAAAAATATAACCTGCAAAGTAGTGTTACTATTGAAGACAAATCACCTCTTTCAGGCGGGGCTGCTACCGGCACCCGTGTTACATTGAATTTACCACTTAAATTACCTGAGTTATGAACAGCATAAAAACCATATTGGTGGATGATGAACCACGAGGACTGGCTTCACTCCAAAAACTATTGCAGATAAATTGCACAGATGTAGATGTGGTTGCATGCTGCACCAATGTTGAAGAAGCAAAAGTAAAAATTGATCAGTTACAACCTGAATTGGTTTTTCTTGATATTGCCATGCCGGTAAAAAACGGGTTCGATCTCTTAAAGGAAATAAAAGAACCGGGGTTTGAAGTGGTCTTTGTAACAGCACACAACCAGTTTATGATCGAAGCTTTTCATTTCAGTGCAATTGATTATCTTTTAAAACCAGTGGATGATGATCTGCTGGTTGATGCTGTAGCCCGTGCAAAAAAAAGAGTTGCTGAAAAGAAAAACGGGAAAAATATTGAGACCCTCGTCCACAACATTCAACAAAAGAATTCTCCCTTTAACATGAAGTTGTGCATACCATCTTTAAAAGGTTTCCAGGTGGTGGAGCTCAATGATATTCTGTATGCTGAATCATCTGGTAACTACACGAATTTTTATTTCAACAACCAGCCACGTATCTGCACATCAAAACCCCTCCATGAGTATGAAGAATTATTAGCCGATTCGGGCTTTATCCGTGTACATAAATCCTTTATCATTAACCTTGTTCACGTAAAAGAATATATACGTGGCGAAGGCGGCACTGTGATACTATCTGATGGAAAAGAGATTGAAGTATCCCGCAGAAAAAAGGAACTGCTTATTTCAAAAATGAAAGAATATTATAAGTTCTGAATATTGCTTATTCATCAATTACATCCTCTGGGCATATGCTGCATATAGTATTTTGATTTTTCTGCAAAGGCTTGTCCCCCGTTTCCTGCAAATCTTACATCAATTGCTTTTAACTCAACTTCGAGTTGTATCAACTGCGTTAACATCGTTCTGTTACAACCAATTTTTTCATTGATGCTGTTAGCGCTGCTGGGGCTTCTATGCAATGATTCCTCCAGGTTACAAATGCTTACCTGTGTTGTAAGAATAGACCCCTGTACCTGGGTTAATGGATCCATCATTCCCAATACCGCCTGCTGAGTTGGTCGATCCTGGTACGTATTCCCTTGTTGGCTTACAACAAGATTCTCTTCCTGTATGCGTAACTGCTCTCTTCTAAAATTGATCACAGCCATTTTCTGCGATGCACAATTTCCGGAATTAGCTCTTGCTTCATCTCTTGCAATCTTATCACGTTCTTTATCTAACTCCAGTCTGCGTTTTCTTACAAACTCATCTTCCATTATTTTAAACTGTGTCGGATCGAAACAGACAGATACCGTTTCAATCGAAGATATCCGGTATTGATTTGCTCCATCCTGCATTTCAAGAACCAGGTATAAACCTTCTTCTGTTTTTAAATACCCTACACCAAAGTTTCCAAGGAAGCGAACCCCATGAAGCCGTTCAGGATAGCGTTCACCATACACATACCAGGTTGCAGTACCACCATCAAACTTATAGGCTCTTGCATTAAATCTTCCATCGCAGTAAGTTCTTGTTTCTGCCTTTCTTGATAATGCAGCAGGGCCTGTACTTAAAGGCATCACATATTTATGTGTTTGTGAATTGCCTGTAGTAACCCAATGTTCAATCTCTGCATTTCGACCTTTCATATTTTTATAAGTATATACATTTCCTTTGATACCGATTACATAAAATAAAAAATCGGATATCTCCGGCATAATGTCAACAATAATTCCACCCGTTGTTGAAGGAGGTAAATAACCCATATAACCCTCCCTTGTATTGAGATACATACATTGCTCAACTACTCTTCCGGGTATGGTTAATTTTAAATTCACCTGTTTGTCAAAACAAAGCCGTTGTGTAAGGGGCATAATCGTGATGGGAGCTGTTTCCCCTGTAACAACAGGAGCCCGCAAAATGTATCTGCGCCAAATGCCCCAGCCAACGGTATCTCTGCGTGGTGGTTGTGCAGAGATGCTACTGATTGATTGTATAAACAAAACCACAGCAATGAGAAAATACTTTATGTATTGCTTTTTATTATTTTTATTTTTAAAAATGGTTGGTGCGGACGCCAACCATGGCGTGGCGATGAGATAATACTTCATGCGATTCGTTTAAAAATGATTTGAACTTCTTGTTTATTGTTTATACATCAGGACAGGTTGATGGCAGATGTTGATATTTCCACACATCATTCCCTTTTCATGATTCAGGAATTTTACGTTTGCTGTTTGATCTCCTAAACGAATATTGATTGTTGATCTGTCGCCCGCTTCATAACGGAATGAAATAGTCCTGCTGCCGGTGCCGTTGTTAAATGTTCCGTTCACAACTGAACCATCTTCTCCCACTCTGCATCTAACAGTGCCTCTTTCATTTCCCCATCTCAATGTCCATTCAGTATTAATTAACCGGTCAAGATGTGGTTCAGATACTGCATGTGAGATGTAGGAGCCTTTTGTTGCATAGCCTCCAAATGTTCCTCCTCCTGCATCATAATGAAAACCACTCATGATTTTTAATGATGGATTAATGTAGTAAAGAAATCTTCTGCCCAGTAATTGATCCCATCGTTGATTGGGCGCAGAGAGATCAAAATAAAACTCCATCATATTGCCTGATATCTTTCCATTTACCCTGAATGCATTTCCTGCTTCATCATAAAACACACCAATACGATTATCAGCATTAATAATTGTTCCTCCTTCCGTTTCACGCAATGCACCTCCAAATGCAGTGGCTGTAAAATTAATCCCAGGAATATGATATACATCAAGTACTCCCCGATGTCCATCAAAACTTAAATTCCAACGACCCATAAATGCTAATTCATCAAAAGTCGTTGGTTCACGGATAGCTGTGATATAACTTGCACCCACTACAGGTGATGTTATAATACTGGTATAAGATCTTCTGTCAACAGTACTGGCGCAGGGAACTCCAGAGGGGTTATTATAACTGTCTTTCACTAAAAACCTGGGATTGGCAGGATCGGTTTTATCATAACCAATGATAATAATATTATGACTTCCGTTAAAGATCAACACACTAATTTCATATCCAAGATCCAACACTCTTTCATACTCAGCAGTATTTAGATATTGAGCGCTTGTAAATTCAACTCCGGTTAATGCGCTGTAATAAAGCGGTGCATTTAATACACTATCGGTTAATTGGGTTGTATTAAAATCATTTACTTCCCGTTGTGTAACAAATGTGCCTGGAGGAAATGTATAAGAAGGCCTGAAAGGAACATTCCTTTCCAAAGGAATTTTTAAACCATTCGTAAGCCAGAAAATACTACCACCTCCTTGTGTTGCACCCATTTGATTTTCTCTTACATTACTGCCTGTAACCCTGCTCCAGTAAGGTTCTATATACATCACTTTGCTCATGATAGAGAAAAATTCTTCTGATAGATCCAATTCGCCATATCCTCTTTTTTTATACGCTGCTTCTAATGCAGCAAGGTTTGCATAGTATGTGCAGCTTCCTCTTTCAAGAATAAGAGCATGGTGTTTTAATGAGGATTGATTTAAGCGCAGATCAACAAGCCCGGGTCTGATAATGGCACTATCGTATGAACGTTCAAATATCCATGATTGATTCAATGCATTTGTATTATCCCATAATTGAATTGCAGCTCCGCCTCTGTCAATCACTCCTCCTGTTACATCCAGTACTTTGTTCATACTTCCTGCTGCTGCACTACGGATGGTATATTTTTGATTGCCCGCTGATTGAATAAACCATTTTGTTTCTTCTGCTGTTGAACTTTGCGGCCATGTTTGCACAAGACTTCCATTACGTATACCCTTGGATGTATTTACTTTTAGTGTTTTACCTGATGCTACATTAATGAAATAATATTTTCCACCACCGGCACTTTTTAAATCCCATAGTTGATTGAGTGCGTAATAAGGCAACCATATCTGCACTTTTGCGCCATCATTTTTATAGGTGTTTGATTCTGCTTCTAACACCCTACCGTTTGAAAGTTTAATTAAATATCTTCCTTCGGGCATACTGATATTTGTTGCAGCAGTTGGCGATGTGGGAGAATGAGTAACCTGGTTATTATTTGTTACAGGTGGTTTAACCTGAACCGGAACTTTTTGTTTGCTGGTTAAATATTTTGGATCTATTTCAAAAGCAATCGTGTATGGATTGTTCTCAACTTTCTCCAGCATTTTTAGATACAGCTCCCTTGTAAATGCAGTATCGCCCGGTTTCATCTTTAAAAATATGATTTGACTGCCGCTTCTTCTTATATCTCCGGCTCTTTCCATTTGTTGTAAACCACGTTCAATATTTTCCTTAGAAGATTGGGCTATGCTGTTTAACATGCACAAAACAAAAAAGGGTAATAAAAGAAATCGTTGTACCATATTTATCAGTTAATAAGATGACAGGCCCGTTTCTTACAGGCATTCAATTAAACCTATTTGTTTACTCTTGAAAACTATTCAAATGAAAAATGAGGCAGTTCTGTATTTAATGAGGTTGTTATTGATGTAACCGCTTTCATTTTATATTATTAATCACAACCTACAATTGCCCGCATCATTGCTTTTGCTTTTTCGCTGTATTGCCTACCCGGTTCGTTTCGGTATTGCGTATTGATCCGTTGGAATGTTTGTTGTGTACTTCTTTGTGTAGCGAGTTGCCTGTTTAAACAGGTTATTTTTTTCTGTTGCTTTTGTCTGCTGCTTGCGGGAGTCTGCTCATTCATATCATTTAATCTTTGCTCCGCCTGGCATAACTTCAGTTCGGTTTCATAGATCATTTGCTGAATAGCGTCATCATAGTTCATCAGGTTTGCCTGTGCCTGTTGTGTACGTATTTCCTGCATTGCATTTCCTGTTCTTGCCTGCTGCATATTTTCTTCCTGCCTGTTCAATGATTCCTTCTGGTAATTGATGAGTACTGTTTTCTTGCTTTGGCAGGCTGCATATTTTTCAGGCTTTCTTTCTTCTCTTGCTATTTTTTCACGTTGCCGCTGAATACTTTGCTGCATCTTGGTTTCCTGCTCGTCTTCAAATACCTGGTAAGAAGATGGATCAAAACAAACATCCATATCCAATATCTCTTCAATTTTGGCATTATAACCGCCGCCTTCCATCTGCATAATAATGAACAACCCTTTATCAGTGTATTGATACCCCACTGCATAACTGCCAAGAAATTTCTTTGGCGTCATGGTAATGCTTTCAGGGAACGTTTTCCCAAAGAGATACCATACTTCGGGTCGGCCATCAACTTTATAAGCCTGTGCTTTTACTTTATCGTTGCAATAACTTCTTCGTTCGGTTTTACGTTTTAGCGGAACACTGGAACCTGTATTCGTAAACTGGTATTCATAGGTTTCACTATTTCCTGTTTGTACCCAATGTTCAATTGTTGTTTTCTTTTGTACATTATAATAAGAATAGGCGTTCCCTTTTAATCCAATTACATTGAAACGGAAATGAGGATCCTCCTGTTTAATATCACAAATACCAACTGTTCCCGGTTTCATGGGGCTGTGGGCAATTAAACCGATCTTGGTATTAATAAACACACAAACTTCAGCCGGGCCTCTGCCGGTGATTGTTTTTATTTTGATCACTTTGTCGAAACACATACGTTGCCCACGTGCTGTAATGGTTGTTGCGGTTGATGTACCATCCAATACATCTGCATCCAGTATTGCATTCAGGTATGGACGATGTGATGATCCGGACCAGGCAGTATCTCTTCTTGTTGTATCCCGTTGTGCAGCAGCAAAAAAAATGAATAGTAATAAAACCGAAGTAAGCA
>JAKFDY010000181.1:0-11505 GCA_036675885.1 Lacibacter sp.
ACAAAAGATAAACCCTATGTAATTCTTGGAGGAATGATCGTTGATACAAATGCTGTCCTCACTATTCAACAGGGAACAAGAATTCATTTAAATGCAGATGCACCTTTTATTATTGACGGCACACTCATCATCAATGGTACGAAATCCGACAGTGTTGTTTTTCGCAGTAACCGTTTAGATGATCCCTACCGTGATTATCCAGGCGCATGGCCCGGCATTTATTTCCGTGGCAGCAGTGTCGATAATGAACTTACCTATACCTATATTAAAAATGCATACCAGGGAATTGTGGTGGAGCAACCTTCTTCAAATGCAAATCCTAAACTTACATTAAACAATTGTGTGCTTGATAATATTTATGACATCGGGCTTTTTGCAGTCAACAGCAGTGTAGTGGCCAACAACTGTCTCATCAGCAACTGCGGAACGAACGTTGCATTGATCTACGGCGGCAGTTACCAGTTCAATCATTGCACGGTTGTGTCTGTATCCAATTCATTTGTACAACACAAAAACCCGGCACTCACCGCTACCAATTTTGTAAAACAGAACAATACAATTTACACATCACCATTGACGGCTGTATTCACAAATAGTATTGTTTGGGGCGATGAAGGATTTGTTGATAATGAAATTGTGGTGCAGAAGGAAGGTGCTGCTGCAGCGAATGTTACATTGAATAATGTGCTGTTCAGAGTGAAAGTTGATCCATCAAATACAGCTTTCAATAATGTGTTGCGGAATATGAACCCACAGTTCGACAGTGTGGATGTAATACGCCATATTTACGATTTCCGGCTGAAAGACGGCTCTCCTGCTATTAATAAAGGTATTGTTACCCCACTTACAACAGATTTTAATAGCCTGTCGAGGGTTGGTTTGCCCGATCTGGGTTGCTACGAAAAACAATAACCTTTCACAAATTTGATGAAAGGGAGATCAAAATCCCCCGATTCGCATGATCTTTGAGCAGAATTATCAGCTTTCTGTTATTTATTAAATACAATTGCTTTTTTATGATGCGTCTATTTCTTGCACTCGTAGTTTTTGTTTGTCTTGCTTTTACAATCAGCGACAAAAAAACTTCCACTGCACTTCCAACAGTTTATAATTTTAAGGTAGAAGGTCTGGATGGTGGTATAATCGATTTTTCAAAATACAAAGGGAAAAAGATCCTGATCGTTAACACCGCATCGAAGTGTGGTAATACACCACAGTATGAGGACCTGGAGAAACTTTACCAACAGTATAAAAGCAAACTGGTGATCATTGGTTTCCCTGCAAATAATTTTGGCGGACAGGAACCCGGCACTAATGCTGAGATCAAAGAATTCTGCAACAGTACATACAAAGTTACTTTCCCGATGGCAGCAAAGATCAGTGTAAAGGGCGATGATATTCATCCTCTTTACCAATGGCTCACCAGCAAAGAAAAAAATGGCGTGCTGGATGCTGAAGTGAAATGGAACTTCAACAAATTTTTATTGAACGAAAAAGGTGAACTGGTTGCTTACTTTCCAAGTAAGGTATTGCCGTTGAGTGAAGAGATCACCAGTAAACTGTAAAAGATAATTTTCTACAATTCAGAAAAGCAGGAGTAATTACTCCTGCTTTTTTTACATACTGAATCCGTGAAAATATTTAACTTTAAATAAATTGAAAAGCTATGTTGCTTAAAAAAGAGGTGATGAAAACGATGAAAGAAATGCCTGATGAATTTTCGGTTGACGAAGCAATTGACCGTTTAATACTATTGAATAAAATCAACAAGGCTAAAGAAGAAATAAAACAAGGCAAAGGACTTACAACTGATCAGGCAAAGAAAAAATTAAAAAAATGGCTGAATTAATATGGGCACCTTCCACACTAAAAGCCATAAATGAAATAGCAAAATATATTTCAAAAGATTGACATTCCGCAGCTAAAAACCTTGTTCAGTCATTCTTTGAACAATCGGAGGTGCTGACCAAAAATCCTCACTTTGGGAAGCCCGTTCCTGAACTGCAAGGCAAAACATACAGAGAATTACTGGTCAGCAGTTATAGAATAATCTACCAGGTTTTCTCAGAAGATGAAATTTACATTTTAACAGTACATCACCATGCAAGATTGCTATCAAACAATCCGGCAATGAAAGCAAGATTAAGACGAAAGAAAAGATGAAAACTTTCTCTTCTGCTTTTTTATTTTCTGCATATCCTATCTTCGCTCAATGCAATTCTCCCACATCATTGGACAGCAACATGTGATCCAGCAACTGCAGGAAATGGTGGATAATAACCGCCTCAGCCACGCATTGCTGTTCATTGGTAAAGAAGGAAGCGGCGCTTTGCCGCTGGCACTTGCCTTCAGTTCCTATGTGGTAACGCAGAGCGAAAAGCAAAAACCGGTTGCAACAACTGCAGGTTTATTTGGTGATGAACCAGTTGCTTCGGCTTCATCGCATGGTGCTGAACTGGCAGAACAATACATTCATCCTGATATTCATTACAGCTATCCCGTTATTCCTAGAAAGAGTGGTGATAAACCTGTAAGCACCGATTATATTACCGAATGGCGTGAATTCATCAAGCTATATCCTTACGGCAATGTATATGATTGGCTGCAATTCATTGGTGCAGAAAACAAACAGGGAAATATCACCGCTGCCGAATGTGCTGATATCATCCGCAAGCTCAACCTCAAAAGTTTTGAAAGCGAATACAAGATCCTTTTGTTGTGGATGCCTGAATATCTTGGCAACGAAGGCAATAAATTATTAAAGCTGATTGAAGAGCCACCTGCTAATACCTTATTTATCTTAGTTGCAGAAAACGAAAGCCTGGTATTGCCAACAATTATAAGCCGTTGCCAGACTGTTCGCATTCCCCAAATTGATTTAAGAGATACTGCAACAGCATTGGTTCTGCGCAGTAAACTCAGTGAAGAACAGGCTATGCAAATTGCCGGTGTAAGCGAAGGCAATTATCGTGAAGCATTACAACTTATTCAACATGCAGAAGAAGACTGGCAATCGTTGTTGAGAGAATGGCTGAACGCTGTTTTAAAGAGTGGCCCGGTTGCACAGGTAAAATGGGTTGATGTGATCAGTGCAGTTGGTCGTGAAAAGCAAAAACAATTCCTGCGTTACTTCACGCATTTACTTGAGCAAAGCATCCGTCTCCGTACAATGGGCGAAGAACATTTACCGCTCACCGGTGCAGAGAAAGATTTTGCAATCCGTTTAAACAAACTTTGCGATATAAGTCAACAACAGGCCATCACGCAACAACTCGATGAAGCTGCTTATCATATTGAACGGAATGCCAATGCTAAAATGTTGTTCATGGCACTTACAATTAAACTTTACCATATCATCGCCAATAAAACAGTGATTGAAGTAGGTTGATTTTCTCAAGGATGATACATTAAGATCAAATGAAATTCTACTTTTCACCTTTATTTCTGTTTTCAACTGCAATATTTCTGTATGCAGCATATTTACTGTCACTTGCTTATTTCTACCCACTTAGGTGGACGGCAGTATTAGCACCACAGATGATCTTGACCTCTATCACCGGCATCGCTATTCACTTCATATTCAAGAAAATATTCGGAAAGAATGTGCGTATGCAGTTGCAGGTTGAACTGGTTTTAACCTCATCTATAGTGTTTTTTATTGTTGCAATAACTTTTCTCCAGACTTTCTTTGCGGCCTGAAAATTGTCTATTTTTAAGCTTCAATGAAAAATCACGTATGAAAACAGTTTTGTCCTTTATCCTTGCCTTTCTTTCATTCGGCGTTTCCGCCCAATCTTATTTCTTTATTAAAGGAAAAGTAGTGGATGACAGTACACGACTTCCGCTTGAAGGTGCATCTGTGCTTTGTCAAAATACCACCAAAGGAACCATTACCAATAAAGAAGGTGAATTCCGGATGGAGTTACCTGCGGGTGGACATAATCTTGTAATTACCTACACCGGTTATGAAAGTGAGAGTGTGCGTATCAGTTCATCGCAAGACAACAGCAGCGAAATCAACATCATCTTAAAGAAAAAAGAAAAGAAACTGGAAGAAGTGGTGATACAGGCGAGCACCGAAGTAAAAGATGGCTGGACGAAATACGGAAAACAACTCTCCGATTATTTTATTGGCAGCACTCCCTTTGCCAAACAATGCAGCATTGAAAATCCTGCTGTGCTCAAATTCTATTTCTCCCGCAAACGGAATGTATTAAAGGTAAAAGCAGAAGAACCGGTTGTAGTAATGAATTATGCATTGGGTTACCGCATCAGCTACCAGCTCGATTCATTTATTTATGACTACAATACCAAGTTCAGTGCTTATACCGGCGTTGCATTTTATGCTGAGCTTGATTCAACAGCTGAACAAAAAACCGTTTGGCTCAAGAACAGGGAAAAAGCTTACTTAGGTTCACGCTTACATTTTATGCGTTGTTATTACGACAGCACTTTAGCCGATAATGGTTTTGTGATCGAACATATTTATAACGACACCATAACTGCAAAACCAAAGATCCGCTCATTGGAAAATCCATACGACTCGGCTGTGTATGTTTTGGTTGATAGTGTAGATAAAGAGATCAACCTGTTTGGAAAATACAGGATTGTTTATACCCTTCAACCAATGGAAAAAGAATACCTGGTTGCCAACAAATATCCGTTAAGTGCAAAAGAGCAACTCTCAACGATTGAACTGCTCAATGGATTTGTAATTACAGAAAATGGCTTCTTTTACGAACAGCATGAAGTGATCAACAGCGGATACTGGGCATGGAAAAATTTAGCAGATCAATTGCCGTATGATTATTGGCCGGAGGAATAGGAAAGCTGCTGGCTGTCAGCTACTGCTGCAAGCAAATACAAGTCTTCGTAGCTTTGCGTCTGTGGTAAGAAAGCTGCTAGCTTTTAGCTACTCGCTGCAAGCAAATACAAGTCTTCGTGGCTTTGTGCCTCTGCGGTAAGAAAGCTGTGAGCTTTTAGCTACGAGCTGTGAGCAAATACAAAACTCCGTATCTCCTGTGGTAAAACAATCTTATTGCTATTCTTTTTCTTCAAGGCGTTTTACTTTTTCCCATAATTCAGGAATACGTTTTACCCAAACCAGTTCCTTTCTTTTTTGCAGCGCATCATCTACCGGTGTACCGAAGTAGGATTTATTCCCTTCAATAGAAGAAGGAACGCCGCTTTGTGCATACACAACTGCGTTTTCACCAATGGTTAGTGTTTTACTTACACCAGCCTGCCCCCATAGCACTACGCCATCTTTAATTTCAACCGCACCAGCCACGCCCACCTGTGCAGCAAACAAACAATTCTTACCAATCACCGTATCATGACCAATATGCACCTGGTTATCGAACTTGGTACCACGGCCAATCACGGTATCATGTGTTACTCCTTTATCAATGGTGCAACCCGATCCCATTTCAACGTCATCTTCAATTACCACCCTGCCGCAGCTTTCCATTTTCTTATACCACACATCACGGTTCTTTTTGGTGTTGAAATAAAATGCATCGCTGCCAATCACTGTACCTGCATGCAGAATTACATTGTTGCCAATTACCGTATGATCATAAATAGAAACATTGGGATGAATAACACAGTTTGCACCGATCGTTACATGATTGCCAACAAATGCACCCGGCATTATAACTGTTCCTTCACCAATAACAGCTGAGTCACTAATTAATTTATTTGATGGAGTGAACGGACGGAAATGACGAACAATTTTTAGATAAGCTTCAAACGGTTGTTCACAAACCAACAATGCTTTTCCATCAGGCACCGCCGTTTCTTTATTGATGATAATAAAACTTGCTGCCGATTGAATACACTTATTATAATATTTTGGATGATCAACAAACACAAGATCGCCTTCTTCCACTTTGTGTATTTCATTAATACCCGTAGCAAATCCATTTTTATTTCCTGTAACAACTGCACCAATCAGATCAGCAATCCATTGAACAGGAACCGGAGAAGGAAACTTCATACATTGATTTTTGCCAAAGGTAATATGTTTCAGTTTGCAGCACCAAACCGTGAAAGAACCGGAAAAGAACTGCTAAAGCGGGAAAACAACCCTTCGGGAAAACTTTTTTTGAAAAATTTTTTTGGCGTTTTTTGCTGTTTTTTCAGACCTGCAAACGATCTGTTTTATCTTCAACAAAACATAAATTATTACATCAGTAATTTTTGCAAAAACAAAATGATTCATTTTATCCTTTGCTGAAACTATTGCCAACACAGCATTTCAGAAGAATTGTTTTTTTATGAAGTAAATATTGTTTGTTGCTTGTATAAAAATCAGTGGTTAATCATGCATTGATTTTTATCTTTAACTGCTTCAAAAACGCATAGCCCTTTTCCACACGCAAACTTAAAATGTGAATAAAATTTTTTTGAAAAATTTTTTATATCGGAGAAATTATTTTTAATATTGTGCAGGGAAAGAAATTTCCTGGTACTTACTAACCCATCCATCATAAAAGCTCGGTGTCTTCCGGGCTTTTTATTTTTCACTCACTTCCGTTTTTTATAACAGCACAAACTGCAAAAGTTTATTTTTGTCGTTATACTACTACACAAGCTTGTTTTAATTAAATCACCCCGAACAAATGAAATTCTTTACATTGCTTAAAAATAAGCTATGCTTAAATCAATGACCGGTTTTGGAAGAACCGAAGAAGCTGCCGGCGATAAAACATTCCTGGTTGAAATAAAATCTCTCAACGGAAAACAGTTTGAACTCAATTTAAAAATCACTCCATTATTAAAACCGTATGAGTTTGCGATCCGTACGATGTTATCGGAGCAACTGATGCGTGGCACAATTGATTGCAATATTCTGTTGAAGCAAAACGGAGGCAATGGCGCTATCACCATTAATAAAGAAATGGCCAAGGCTTATTTTCAGCCGTTAAAAGAAGTAGCCGATGATTTAAATATCGGGCTGAGTGAATATGTGCTGGCGGCAATGTTACGTTTGCCCGATGTGGTGGTTCCCAACACCGACATTTTAAGTGAAGATCAATACGGCCAGTTTAAACAAACCCTTCAAAATGCAATCGATGCGATTAACAAACATCGCCTGCTTGAAGGTGCGGCTTTGGAAAAAGATCTCATCGAACGTATTAATAATATACTCGCCTACCAGGAAAAAATTTCTGAGCTTGAACCGCTACGTCAACATAAAATGAAAGAAGAGCTACGCCGCAAAATGGAAGAACAGGTGGGCAAAGAGAATTATGATATAAACAGGCTGGAGCAGGAAATGATCTACTACATTGAAAAGATCGACATCAGCGAAGAGCAGGTGCGTTTACGCAACCATTGCGATTATTTCCTCAACATCCTGAAAGAGGATGAAGAATCAAAAGGAAAGAAACTGGGTTTTGTGTTACAGGAAATTGGTCGTGAAATTAATACCACCGGTGCCAAAGCCTACGACTCCGGCATCCAGAAACTGGTGGTGCTTATGAAAGATGAACTGGAAAAAGCCAAAGAACAGGTGCTGAATATACTTTAAGCCAATAAGACATTCCCGGTATCAGGAATTTGGATTTTGGGAATTGGGAATTTGTGTTTTGGTTTTTGGATTTTGATTTTTGGATTTTTTTTCAGCTATTTACATTTGTAAAAAATATTACGCTTGAAATCATTGCAACGCTTACATACTCTTACAAATTCATTCCTCGCAGGTTCACTTATTGTTTCTTCTGTTTTACTGGGCAGTTGCAGTTCCATTGATGCATTCGAAAAAAATGCGGAGATACCAAAGCACCAATGGGCTTATGATTTTCAGCCCGAAGTTGTGTTTAACATTACCGATACTGTTTCAACTTATAATGTACTTGTTACCTTGCGTCATACAGATGCCTATGCTTATAAAAACATCTGGCTTTTTCTTTCAACCCGTCAGCCCGGCGATAGTACATTCCAAAAAGAACGTTTTGAATTAACCTTGCAGGATCAGGAAGGAAAATGGATCGGTACGGGTATGAGCGATATATGGGAAGTGCGTTATCCCCTGTTCAATAATATCAGGTTTACCAAACAGGGCAACTATACCATCCGGTTACAGCAAACAATGCGTGACAATCCGTTGTTACATGTTATGAATGCCGGCATACGTATTGAAAAAGCAAAATCATAATGGCTTATACCAATAAAGTATATAGTTTCCGCAATTTCTCCTTCTGGTTCTGGATCCTTCTTATATATGTAGTAGCAGCATTGGTGTGGTGGTTTGTTTCACTTGAGCGCCAAAGTGCTGATATGACTGCCTTGAAACTTGCACAATTAAAACTTGACGATCCGCAATATGACCTGTTGCGGGACGAAGTACTGCTGTTCCAGAAAAGACAATCGGCAAAATTTGTTGGCGAAGGCATTACCTTTCTTGCATTGATACTTGCCGGTGCGGTGTTTGTATATCGCTCCATCCGCAAGCAGATTGAAGTATCGGCCCTGCAGCAGAATTTTATGATGGCCATTACGCATGAACTGAAAACACCCATCGCCACTACACGCCTCAGCATTGAAACGGTTTTACGTCGCAAGCTCGATGAAGTACAACAACAGAAACTATTGTTGAGTGCCTTGAGCGAAACCAACCGGTTAAATATTCTCACCAATAATATTCTCCTTGCTTCGCAAATGGAAGAAAAGAATTTCCAGCGGGAGCACGAAGAAGTAAACCTGGCCGATGTGGTGGAAACGGTGGTAAGCGATTATAAGAACCGCTACACCAACCGGCGAATTGAAGCCAGTGCCGATAAAGACCTGTATATTGAAGGTGATGAATTGCTGATCCAGATCGCTTTGAGCAATTTGATCGATAACGCACTCAAATATGCACCCAAGGAAAGCCCGGTGTATATTGACCTGATGAACGATAATGATGCCATCCAGATAAAAGTAAGTGATGAAGGCATGGGTGTGCCCGACGAAGAGAAACAGAAGATATTTGAAAAATTTTACCGCAGCGGTAACGAAAACACACGCAAAGCAAAAGGCACAGGGCTTGGGTTATACCTTACCCGCAAGATCATTACCGATCACAATGGTGACATATTTGTGATGAACAATACCCCACGTGGAAGTATTTTTGTAATTCAGTTTTAAACACTACACACATGTCGGCCACAAACAAAGCATCTATTTTACTGGTGGAAGATGAAGAGCATTTACTGGATGCTTTGAAATTAAATCTGGAGCTGGAAGGTTATGAAGTAACTACGGCCGGTGATGGTGTAGCTGCTCTCAAAGCGGTGGAAAATGAATACTTCGATCTTATTATTATGGATGTGATGATGCCGGAAATGGATGGCATCAGTGCAACGGAAAGTATCCGCATACGTAAGAACGATGTGCCTATTTTGATGCTGAGCGCCAAGAATACTTCACACGACCGTGTGCTTGGTTTAAAGAAAGGTGCCGATGATTACCTCACCAAACCGTTTAATCTCGAAGAGTTGTTGCTGCGTGTAGAAAAGCTGATTGAGAAGAATAAAAAGATACAGGATAAAGATACCGTTGGCGAAACCTACAGGTTCGGTAATAATTATATTGACTTTAAAGCACAGGAAGCCACCAATTTTAAAGGCGAAACAATTCAACTGAGCAAAAAAGAAAACATGCTCCTGCAACTGCTCATTGAAAACAAGAACGAGGTGGTAACCCGTGAAAAAATTCTGCAGGTGGTTTGGGGTTACAACGTTTATCCCACTACCCGTACTATCGACAACTTCATCCTCAACTTCCGTAAGTATTTTGAAGAAGACAGTCGTAACCCGATTTATTTCCACTCGGCAAGAGGGGTTGGATATAGGTTTGTGGAGGGAGAGTGAGCGTATAGTTTCAGTACTGTATAGTCTATAATTGCTGTTATACCAACTATCTTCAATTAATAGAATGACAAGGAGCGAATCTATAGCAAATCGAATCAGAGAAGTATTGCTAAATGGTCATTGGATTGCCAATACAAATTACAAAGAACAACTGTTAAGCATTAGTTGGAAGCAGGCAACTAAACAGGTGGAGCAGCTTAATACCATTGCGCATTTAACTTATCACATTAATTATTATCTCGCTGGTTTGTTGCAAGTATTTAATGGCGGTAAACTTGAGATCAGGGATAAATACAGTTTTGATCTACCGCCCATTCAATCAGGAAAAGACTGGCAGGAATTAGTTGATCAATTTCTGGCAAATGCTGAAGCTTTTGCAAACCAAGTGCAACACATGCCTGATTCAAAACTCGACGAAGTTTTTGTTGATGCGAAATATGGCACGTACCTGCGGAACATTGAAGGAATTATTGAACACAGCTATTATCATTTAGGGCAAATTTCGCTGATCAGAAAAATGACTGTTAAAGAAGTGGAATGAGCAAAACTCCGCCGCAGTTGGAATGTCATCGAAAAAAAACACGCCGAGGATTTCTATAACAAAACAAACACAGCTATGTGCATGTGTCGTTGGTGATAACGCCTAACGACGGCGGACTATGTACATTTCTTATCATTAGAATGACTATGAACACAAACAAAGGCTAAAGTATTATACCATGAAAAAATTCCTGACTACTTTTTTCTATTATTGGTGGAAACCCGCAATAATCGTAGGAATCGGCTTTCTTGTCTACGCAATTGGAGGGTTTACCCACTCTCGTTTTTGGGAAAATGTTTGTTCATTGGTATTTGGTTTTACCTTACTCCTACTTCTGATTTCTTTTATTTTTCAGTTAGTAAGAAAAGAGAAAGGCGAGGCCTTATATACCTTTTTCTTCTTTTTGGGCATTTTAATACTCTGCTTTTTCTATGGGTTTGTTTTATACTTTGTCGATACTTTTGGAGGGGGTGATCATTATGCTGACGATCTAAAAATTCCACCTAATATTAAAATTTTTGAACCAGCGCAAATAGATTGGCAAACTTCGGAACGCCCCGACTCAATACTTAACATTAAGCGATCACATCCGGATTTTCAAGTGTACAAATCCTTTCAACCCGGACTTTACGAATATGATGTTTGGCTAGGTAATATAGAGTCTGGAACTGTGCACCTGAAAGTGTACGAAGTCACACAAAACGATGCTTTATCAACTACTTCTTTGCGTGAAGCAAGCAGTATCGAGGTTTATAATTCTACTGACAGCATTGTTCGTTTCAGTACAAACGAACATTTTACCATCTATGAAGGAGACTGGGGAAAACCATACGCCGCAAGGTTTGAGGTTTGGTATCATCCGATTAATGGAGGGAATAAGAAAATGCTACTTACAAAAAATTACAAGATTGAGGGTTGGATGCATTAAAACATGGAAAAGGGAGAGTAGTTGGTAAAAAATTTAGTACGACGAATTTCAGTTACTAGAAATGGGCTTTAAAGTACCCCGACTAAATAATTGATTCGCAAATAGGCTGCAAAGTGAGGCTGTAATCTTTGTGCAATAAAATCTAAGATTATGTTCACAGGTTACAACTTATCGGAGTT
>JAKFDY010000182.1:0-2684 GCA_036675885.1 Lacibacter sp.
TTTGTAATAAACAGCAATATTAGAAATAATGGCTGCTACTGCGCCAATGAAGATACTTTGAGGAACTGCCACAAAACCAGCTGCCGGTGTAATGGCTACAAGACCAACTACAGCACCAATACAGAAACCGAGAACAGAAGGCTTTTTACCACGCACAACATCAAAAAACATCCAGCTTAAACCTGCTGCTGCAGCTGCTGTATTGGTTGTAGCGAATGCAGATACTGCAAGGCCGTTAGCACCTAATGCAGAACCTGCATTAAAACCAAACCATCCAAACCATAAAAGCCCTGTACCGATCAATACGTAAGGAACGTTTGCCGGTGGGATCTCTTTATTTTCAATGTGTACTTTTCTACGTTTTAATACCAATGCACCTGCAAGGGCAGCACAACCTGCTGAAATGTGTACAACAGTACCACCAGCAAAATCAAGAACACCCCATTTGAACAGGAATCCATCAGGATGCCAGCTCCAATGTGCCAATGGTGCATACACGAGTAAACTGAACAATACAGTAAACAGGATGTAAGAAGTGAAGCGGATACGTTCAGCAACAGCACCTACTACCAGACCAGGTGTAATTACAGCAAACATCATTTGGAATAAAGCAAACAACGCAAGCGGAATGCTTGGTGCTAAACTCCATGGAGCTCCTGACGTTACATCTTTAAAAAACAGAAAGGTTGTTGGGTCGCCGATAACGCCGCCTTGAGAATGGCCAAACGCAAGACTGAAACCAACAACTACCCAAAGAACACCAACAACGCCTGCTGCTACCACACTTTTGATCATGGTAGAGATCACGTTCTTACGGTGTACCATCCCGCCATAAAAGAAGGCAAGACCTGGGGTCATTAAGAATACTAAAGCAGTTGCTACAATGATCCAGGCAATATCTGCCCCATTGTAAACACCTTCTTTGTCTTCAAATGATGAAACAGCCGGAATAAACAGGGCTGCGATGGCTACTGCCGCCAAAATAAGGAAGGGGGCAATTTGCCGGGGGGTTACTTTTTTAATCATGGTCGATCGATTTTTGGTTTAGATATTAATTAATTATTTAATTAATTATTATTTAACTAAACTACGTATAAAAAATAATAGCACCAGTTAGTTTTTTTCACATTTTATTAATCCTAATGTTAATTGACAGACAATAAAAAAACAGGTGCATTTTTTTGTTTTTCAACAACTTGCACCTGTTTATACCAGTTGGGCATCATAAAACACCCAATATAAAATCTCTAATTAATAGCGTAAAATGTAGCGGTTTGATCTTTTGTTTCCAATAAAGATGTTCCGGAGAGAAATTCATCAACCTTTCTTGCACATTCTCTTCCTTCGCTGATAGCCCAAACAACCAATGACTGACCTCTGCGCATATCACCTGCTGTAAACACTTTATTGATGTTGGTCTTGTATTCTTTCTCGGTTGCTTTTACATTCTTACGCTCATCTAACTCAACGCCTAATTGTTCAAGCAAACCAACGTACTGCGGATTTACAAAACCCATTGCCAGCAAAGCAAGTTCGCAAGGAATGATGCGTTCGCTGCCTTCTCTTTCAACAAAAGATGAAGGGCGGCCATCTTCACTGCTCTTCCATTCCAGGTCAACAATCTTTAGCGCCTTAAGATTCCCTTTTCCATCGCCGATAAATTCTTTGGTAGCAATGGCCCATTTACGATCAGCTCCTTCTTCATGTGAAGATGAAGTTTTCAACGTCATCGGATAAGTAGGCCAAGGCATAAATGCTGTTCTGTCTTTTGGCGGCGTTGGCATCAGTTCAAACTGGGTAACAGATTTTGCTTTGTGACGGTTACTGGTACCAACACAATCGCTGCCTGTATCACCACCACCAATAACCACTACATTCTTGCCTGTTGCAAAAACATCTTCTGTAAGAATATTGCTTTCAATAGCAGCATTTGCTAATGGATCAAGTTTTGCATTTCGTTTATTCTGTTGCTTCAGGAATTGCATCGCAAAATAAACACCATTCAACTCACGGCCAGGAACATTCAGATCTCTTGGCACCGTTGAACCACCTGCTAAAACAATCGCATGGTATTCACGCAACAGATCGTTCACATTAATATTTACACCCACATTGGCATTGCACTTAAATGTAACACCTTCATCTTCCAACACTTTCAAGCGGCGGTCGATCACCCACTTCTCCAGTTTAAAATCAGGAATACCATAACGTAACAAACCACCAGCCTGATCATCACGTTCAAATACAGTAACTGTATGACCGGCATAGTTTAATTGTGCTGCTGCTGCTAAACCTGCAGGGCCACTACCAACAACTGCTACTTTTTTACCAGTACGTTTGTTGATCTTTTTTGGCTGCACAAATCCTTTATCAAAAGCAATTTCAATAATATGCTTTTCAATTTCCTCAATTGCAATGGCAGGCTGATTGATACCTAACACACATGCAGTTTCGCATGGCGCAGGACAAATCCTCCCGGTAAATTCAGGAAAGTTATTGGTAGATGAAAGAATATCATATGCTTCTTTCCATTCCTTACGATATACTGCATCATTGAATTCAGGAATAACATTACCTAAAGGACAACCATTATGACAGAATGGAACACCGCAATCCATGCAACGTGCACTCTGCTGGTTGAGCTTTTCATCAGGATAACGTTTTACAAACTCATTGTAATCATT
>JAKFDY010000183.1:0-17082 GCA_036675885.1 Lacibacter sp.
TTATACGGATGTGGATTTTGAAGAAGCAAAGTTTAAATCTAGAAATTATTGCTGAAAATTCAAAAAACCTGGTTGGCTCTGAACACACGAATAAAATTTTCCCCGAGTATCTTACGAATATCTTTTTTTCTGTAACCCCGTTCCAATAATGCTTTTGTAATGAGCGGATAATCTTCCACTCCATTTAATTCAAGCGGCGGTGCTTCAATACCATCAAAATCACTGCCCATGCCCACATGATCAACACCAACAAGCTTCACAATGTAATCGAGATGATCAAGCAATACCGATAACGAAGGACGGATACTCAACAGCTGATCTTTGTATTTTTCTGCTGTGATAATACGGGCATAATCAGGTTGTGTATTTTGTTTGATGAGTGAATCGATCTCCGGTTGATATTGCTGCAGCAATGCATTTCGTTTAGTTTCGAATGTACTATCGATAAATCCTGCATAAAAATTGAGGAAGATAACACCACCACTTTTTGCAATGGCTTTGATCTGGTCATCTTTTAAATTTCTTCTATGCGGACAAAGATTCCACACACAACTATGAGAAGCAATAATCGGTTTGCTGCTGATCTTGGTAATATCCCAGAATGTTTGTTCACCCACATGACTTACATCAACCATCACACCCAATTCATTCATTCGTTTTATAACAGTTCTTCCAAATTCTGTCAGACCCTTTTTACCTTCGGAGTTCAAAGTCCCTCCTTTGGAGGGATTTAGGGAGGCCGTCTCATCAGCCGCACTTGTTGCCCATGATGTTGAGTTGTTCCATGTAATGGTCATGTAACGCATGCCTCTTTTATACAATGCTTCCAGTTTTGACAAATCGTTTTCGATCATATGCCCACCTTCAACACCCAACATTGCTGCCAGCTTTTTTTCTTTGATGGCTTTTTTAAAATCGGCAGGCGTGTAAACCAACCTCATCTTTGAAGGATTTCGGTTTACCCATGCATACACACTATCCATTTCCTGGTTGGCAAAAGCGTAAGGTTCTTTTTGTTCGCCGCCACAGAAAATCGAAAACATCTGTGCATCCAAACCACCTGCAAACATGCGGTTGAGATCAGAATGGGTTTTGCCTCTCAGATCGGTATCAAACGCAAGTTTCTTTTCAATGGCAGAAGATGGAATATCATTATGTGTATCTACCAAAACAGCTTTCTTATGCAACTTTTTGTAGTTCTGTGCAAAGAGGAATGCAGGAAATAATAATAAAGTAAGAATTCGTACAATCATAAGCAGCCAAAGGTTGTAAGTTTGCAGTTAAGGTATTAAAAAAATGACGGAGTTAATTTATATACAGCAGGAAGGCTGGCTGTTGGATGAAGTGAAAAAGTTGTTTCGGGAATATGAACTGGAGCTGGATGAAGACCTTTGTTTTCAGAGTTTTGAAGATGAACTGAAAAACCCTCTCAGAAAGTATGGCCCGCCAAAGGGTATTATCTATCTGGCCAAATGGAATAACGAAGTAGCAGGTTGTGTGGCATTGAAACCTTTGGTTGAACGTGGTGCTTGTGAAATGAAGCGTTTGTATGTAAAGCCACATTACCGTAAACACAAGATCGGGAAAGTGCTGGTGGAGCAACTCATTAAAGATGCACAGATGCTCGGTTACACGAAAATGAAACTCGATACATTAGAAAAACTGCAACCCGCCATTGGTTTGTATAAACAATATGGTTTTGTAGAAACTACATCGTACTACGACAATCCGTTGGATGGTGTGGTGTATATGGAGAAAGAGTTAGTGTGAAATATTTTTGAATAAAGAAAAAGCTCCTTCACAATTTGAAGGAGCTTTTTTGTAGGTATGCATACATGCAAAAAGTTAATGTATTAATCAAGTTGCGTGGTCTTGTTGTGTTTCAGGCCTTTTCTTTTGATTTGTATACCAAACAAAATACCAACTAATAAAGCTGGTATTATTCCAAATAATGTAACCCAGAAAAAGGGCTTGAAAATATAATCTTCAAATGGGTTATCGTTGGTACCAATATTATCAATGCCTTCTTGAAAAAAGCCTACCCAACCAGCAAGGAAAGCTGTTGTTAACAAAACGGCCATCGCACAAAGAAAACCAACTAAGATGAAATTTCTTTGCTTTATTAAGATTGCTTTACCTGCAATTTTACCATAATAATATCCACAAAAGAGCATGATAATACAACCAATAAGGAGATTCAACTTATAGTCAACACTTAAAAACCAAATGAAAGCTTTGAAAAAACTTTGGTCAGACGAAATCATTGCAGTCATAATAAGCTGAGCTATCAATATTCCTAATCCCCCGGAGATTAATCCTTGTTTACTCCCAATGTTTTGTGCTTCGGTTACTGTCATTGGATTGTAGAGTCTTTTATTTTAAATGAACTATCCAATTCTTTGGGAGCATCAATTCTAGGGGAAACAAAAATCATATTAAGGATCATAAGAAACGCCATGGCTATGAGTAAAGCCAAGGTAAGTTTCAATGATAAACTTCTATACTTATTATAATTATACCATCCGCCGCCCATATTTTATTTTTTATTCTTTGATATAGCCTATCTAAGTCAATACTTACTGTATCACTTTCACAATCCCTGCACCATGGTACGAATGATATTCACCATTGTACATCGCATCAGCACTAACCGGTCCCATGCGATAATTACCCGGTGATACTGCACGCACTGCATAATAATAACTCTGTCTGCCACTGTTGAGATCAACAAAGAAATGAATACGATCATCACGCACATCCAATGCAGTTGGGTTCGATGCATCTTTGATCCAATCCATACCCGGCAATTCTTTGGTACGTGGGTTTTCAATTTCAAAACCGGCAGGTAGCAGATCGGTGATCACCACATTCTCAACAGAAGTGGCAAAACTTTTCTCAATGGTTACTTTCACCACAATCAAATCGTTTTGTTTGAAGGTATTACCTGCAACGGGCTGACCGTAACGGTTGTAAAACTGTCGGCGAACTTTCAGGTAACTGTCCTCTTCTTTATACTCACCGGTTGCACTTACACCTTCAGCCACCCAATAAAAATATAATCGTCCGCTACCTTTTGTTGCAACCTGTATATTAGATGAACCTAATTGTTTTGCATTCAGCTTCAGATCTGTTCCGTTGAGTTTGCCCACTGTTTTACCGTTGGCAATAACATCAGCCGTAACATTACTTTTTGCCGCAGTACGTGCAAGTTTACCCAATGCTAAGAATCCAAATGCACGTTCCTGTGTACTTAACCAGCGACGTTCTTTTAAGTATTGTGATACATGCCTTGCCATCAACGGTATTTGTGCATTGCCCGGATCAACATCCATCAAGGTGTTAAGCGCAATGGCTTCATCACGCACATCACTGTAAAAACTTCCACCCGTCTGCGGCAAACTTATTTCTCCACTGAACGATGAAGGCAACATGGCTGAATAACTTTTCTTATCGCCACTCAATGCATAGGCAGCAGATAATAAATAGCGACTGTCAAGCGCCAGCATACTCTGGTTGGCTTTGTAATAATTCATGACGCTGATCTGTGCACGGTTGCCCAATGCCAGCACATATAAGCTATACGCCACTTCTTTCGGTGCAATTTTCTTTTTCTCTGTGCGGTTATAATAATAGTCGATGGTTTCTTTTGTTTTTAAACGGGTGATGAGATAACCCATCATTGTTTCAAGCAAACTATTATCAACATCGTAACCTGCTTTGCGTGCTTCCAGTAAAAAGTGTGCAGCATAAATGGTGCTCCACCAATGAACAGTTCCTTCATCATCCCATAACGTAACTGCACCATTGTACAACTGCCGCATTTTTATTTTGCGGATAGCTTCGTTGATGTTGGCAACTGAAGTGGAAGCAGCACCTTTGTTTTTCTTTAACTGATCAGCAAGATCAGCAAAGTACAATTGCGGAAACGCAGCTGATACAGTTTGCTCTGTACAACCATACGGGTACTGTACGAGATATTTCAACTGATCACCTAATTCTAATGCAGGCGATTTACTGATGATGAGTTGATAATCGGCACTGCCCTGCATAAAACGATTGACAGGTATATTGATCGCTTGTGTAGAACCGGCATTGATACTTCCATTGCCACTTTCTTTTTGTAAGGTTGATGGCGGACGAACAGTGATCTGTGTTTCATCAAAGAATGTTTCACCCATCGCTTTTACTTCAATACGTATGCGACCTGAATCAATGCGTTGTTGCGCCACCACCTGGAACACCGCCCTGCTTTCTGCATTGGCAGGCAATGGCGCCTGTTGATTGCTTACACCAACAACCTGCAACGGTCCACTTACATTTATTTTTACACTGGCGCTGCTGGCATTCTTTGTTGTGTTGCTGAGTGTAACAGGTACAAGCACAGTATCACCCGGACTTAAAAATCGTGGCAACCCTGCACTGATCACAATTGGATCAGCCACTTTCATGTTTTCTTCAGCTGCACCAAACTGTTCATTCTTGTAAGCAACAGCCATCAAACGAATTTCACCGCTGAACTGTGGTACATCAAATTCAAATTCTGCATCACCACTACCATTTGCTTTTTTCACACCACTCCAATAGCTTACGATCTTGATGCGTTTGTTCGGCATCGGGTTATTGCGTTTTTCCATATCACTTCCATCACCACCGGTGCTGCTAAGGCGTGCACGTAATTCAGGAAATAATAACGGATACAGATCAAACGCATTTACACCCAGTTCTTTCTTTTGATAGAAGTAAGAATATGGATCAGGTGTTTTCATATTACTCACCTGCAACACACCATTGTCAACAGCAGCAAGTGTAACATAACTGCCCGGTGCTGCTTTTACTTTTACTTTCTGGTGTGTGCGGCTGCGTATGGATTTATTGGCTGTGATTTGTACATCAATCTTGCGGCTCTTCTCATCTACTTTCATCGATTGAAAACCATGTGCCACGGTTAACGGAATATCGCCTGTTGTATGTGGCTTGATAAGTGTTGCTGTTACAAACACATTTGGTAAATGCTCTGCAGCAATGTTAAGATCAAGCGAAGCTGAACGGTTTTCAACATTGATGTATTGATACGATACCACATGATTTGTTTCAAAGGTCACCAGCATACGACCGCTGAATGGTGTTTTGAATAAGAGCTTTGCTTTTTCACCGGTTGCATATTCTTTCTTGTCGGTTTCAATATCAATTTGTCCTTCGGTGTTAACTTCAAAGGAACTGTTGTTGCCGCCCCAACTGCCATAGCTGTAAAAACTACGGCTCACATACGTATCAGCATTGGGCGCATAAATGCGTATTTCATAATCGCCGGGTTGGCGGGGAACGAATGTGTAGTTGGTATTCTCACCCATGATTGTCACCGCTTCTTCCTTCACTACTTTATCTTCTTTCTGCGATTCGTAACGGAAGTAATCGCCGCTTTTGCTCAACACCGTTCTGTATTCATGTTTGATCACCTGCACACGAGCCTGTGCATTCAATACTTTTTCGTCTTTATTCAATGCAATCAACGGAAATTTGATGCTTTGATTGAGCGGATAATAATAGTAACCATCATAACCCAAACCATAAAACACTTTTTGTGTAAATACATCGGCCTTGGTGAGTTTGCTTACAGGTCGGCCGGTTTCATCAAACACGGTTGTATAAATATCAACCTGTAATAAACCGAGATTGTTGTAAAGTGCAGGAACACTCAGGCCTTCAGTTGCATTTCCGTTTGCATCGGTTGTTCCTTCTTTTACCACCTTATCAAAGAACGAAGATTGATTACTTAACGAGAATGTGTAACGATCATACTTATCTGGTGAGAAGTAAGCCTGTTTGAATTGAATTTCTGTTTCGTATTTACGATTGGCAGCAGGTGGTCCGAAAAAGTTTGTAGCGTTGATGCGAAGTGTTGCAGAATCACCCACAGTTAAAAATTCTTTGCTGAGTAATGCAGCCACTTTTATACGATCGGGTACAAACTCTTCAATGCTGAAGGATTTACTGCTGAGCAATACATCGTTACCGGAATACAATTCTAGTTGATAACTGCCGGTGATGGCAGCAACAGGCAAATCGATACTTACTTCAGCAGAACCTTGTTCGTTCAGCATTTTACGGAAACTTTTCATTTCTTTACCATTGGGCATAATGAACTTAAGCTTCACCGGTAATTCGCCGGGTGTTTTCCAATCGTTGGTACGCAACACAATGTTTGCGTTCACTCTTTCACCGGGACGGTAAATATCACGCTCTGCATAAATGAATGCATCCATACCCGTTGCGCTCCATGCTTTGCCGCCCACATCAAAGCGACTGGTATTCACTTTCGTATTGTGAAACGGTAAGTAGTTGAAATCATCAGCCGTTTTTGCTATCACCATGGCCGGTTTAAAACCGCTGTATTCTTTGCGTGCATAAGTTACTTCAGCTACACCGTCGTTATTGGTGGTTCCTGTGCCGAGCAGTTGATTGTTGCTGCCATACACTGTTACATTTACTCCGCTTAACGATGCTGCCGATTTAATGGAGTTGGCAAACACCAGCATTTTTTCTTTGCCTTCTTTGGCGATCAAACCAATATCGCTGAGTGAAATAAAGCGGCGGTCTTTGATCCAGTAATCTTCGGTTGATTGTATTTGTAAATGATAAATACCATTGAAATCTTTCACACGGTCGGCAATATTGAAATTGAACAAACGACTGCCGCCAAGTTTAGGTAAGCTACGGGTATCAATCTCTTTTTCATAGATCACATCACCGAGTGTTGCATCGCCACCTTCTTCATCATAATAATAATCGTCTTCACTGTTTTTAGGATAATAACCATATTTATGCGCCGCCAGCAAGTTGTTCTCGTAAATTTTGGAGATGATCACTTTCACCTTCGGTATATTGCTGATCCTGATCTCGATATTTTTATTTCCCTGCGAAGAAAGATAAACAGCCTTGCTGTTGCCGAATGCAATATCAGGTTCCAGTTCGCCAAAAGCAATAGTTTCTTTATGGTCTTCTTTCAAGGTGCCGCCAAGTTTACCACGCAGACCTTTCGTTAATAACAGTTCATAGGTTTTGTCAACATCAAATGCATCGCCGATAATGAGGAAGCCATCGTCTTCTACTTCCACATCATACTTTACGCCGGGGTTGAGTTTGATGTATTGATTCAAAACATCGGCTACCACCTGTTGCGAGGTGAATACTTTCACTGTTGCAGATAAACCATCATGCCTTGCTTCCATATTGGTTATGGTGAGTGTGTAAGGCGAAGGAATGGTGAATTTTTCTTCGATGGTTTCTTTCGTTGCATTCTTGCCGCCATCGGGTACCAACCCTTTATCGAGTGTTACGGTTGTATTGTAATCCCGGTCTTCGGTTTTTACATTCAAAAGCCTGATCGAAACCTTGCGGTCGTTGTTGATGGTCTGCACACTGTAATCTTTCTCCTGGTCGTCCAGTTTTACTTTCAGCTTTTCTTTTAACTCAGCAGGAGTAACCACGTAATTGAAATAAAGATCAACCTGCGGTATCGCTTTGTTGGTTGCATCATCCAACACCCAGGTGATGTTGGAGTTTTCCAGTTTGAGTTCGGGTGTATAAAACTCCAGCGGTTCATCAACTGATACCTTATTGTATTTGGTAAAGGCCAGCACTTCATTATTAATGCTTGCTTTGTACGAAGTAGCAGGTGAAAGCGGAGCCGCCGGTGAAAAGATGAGTTCGTCACCGTGTTCCCAACGGAATCGTCCGGCGATCTTTGGTTCAAACTCCACATAAGGAATCGAATCCCAACGATTGAGTAATGAATCGGGCACCAGGTTTTTATTAAACCGGAACACAAGGTTTTGTAATTGCTGAATTTCGCCTTTGGCATTACTCTCGGTTAGTTTTACGGCATTACGGTTACAGGAAACAAAAAGAATCACTGCTGCTGTTACAAACAGCAGGTGCAGATGGCTACGCATAAAGGTTAAAATTGAAAGACGTTTGAAGTGGAGATAATTTGAAGTTGAATTTAATACAATCGGCAGCACATTTCCAAGTGTTATTTATTAAAGAATATATAAATGATGTAAAATATTTGCTTACTGCAATGCACCAGCGTTGTAACTGTTTATTTACATCCTACATTTATAACAGGTAATGCTACCGAAAATATGAAGCTACCAAAACCAGCATGGAAAAAAATCGCTCGAAGAACAGGCATCGCTGTACTTGGCTTCATTGTTTTATTCTTCATCCTGCATTTTATTTTTCCGCTTCCCGATAAAATTGAATACTCAACTATTATTATTGACAGCAAAGGCGAAGTGATCCACGCTTTTCTTACCAACGATGAACAATGGCGCATGAAAACCGAACTGGAAGAAATTTCACCGTTGCTGCGGAAGACCATCGTTCAAAAAGAAGACAAGTATTTCTATCGGCACTTCGGTATCAATCCAATTGCAGTTGGTCGTGCTTTTGTGATGAATGTATTTACCGGCAGGCGAACATCGGGCGCCAGTACCATTACCATGCAGGTAGCGAAGGCAATTGAACCGAAGAAACGTAACATCGGCAACAAACTCATTGAAATGTTCCGGGCTTTACAACTGGAGTTGAAATACAGCAAAGATGAAATTCTGCAACTCTACCTCAACCTCGTGCCGTACGGCGGTAATATCGAAGGTGTAAAGTCGGCTTCTATTTTATACTTTGGTAAAAATCCTGATCATCTTTCGTTGGCAGAGATCACTGCGTTATCCATCATCCCCAACCGACCATCATCATTGGTAATTGGTAAGAACAATGAGGAAATTGTAAAGCAACGCAACAAATGGCTCAACCGTTTTGCAAAGGAGAAGGTGTTTACTAAAAAGGAAATTGAAGATGCATTGTCCGAACCGTTAACGGCGAAACGTGGCGTGGTGCCAAAACTTGCACCGCATCTTGCCTACAAACTCAAACAAAGCGGCGGACCGATCATTAAAACCAACCTGCAACTCAACACACAATACAAAACAGAAAAACTGGTACAGGATTATGTGCGCACACTTCGGTTGAGTAAAATCCGAAATGCAGCGGTGATCATTATCGATAACGAAACACACAAGGTGATTACGTACGTTGGCAGCGGCGACTTTACTGATACAACTGATGGCGGACAGGTAAACGGCGCAGCAGCCGTTCGTCAACCGGGCAGTACGTTAAAGCCTTTGCTTTATGGTTTGTGTTTTGATGAAGGCTTGCTCACGCCAAAGAAAATGATGAACGATGTGCCGGTGAATTATGCTGGTTATGCACCGGAGAACTATGATAAGAATTTTAACGGTTCGGTTACGGTGGAGTATGCGTTGGAACATTCGCTCAACATTCCATCGGTAAAAGCATTGAACATGCTGGGTAAGGATAAAATGATCCAGCAACTCAGCAGCATCGGGTTTAAACAAATACAGGCAAAGCAAAAAGCCTTAGGCTTGAGTTTGATCCTTGGCGGGTGTGGCGCCACACTGGAACAACTAACAGGTATGTACAGTTGTTTTGCAACAGAAGGAATGTATTACCGTCCGTTGTTTGTACAGCAGGATGCAACTTCAACATCGAAACGCATTCTTTCTGCTGATGCGAGTTATATGGTCACCGATATTTTAAGCCGCATTAACCGGCCCGACTTTCCCTTGCATTGGGATGCAACGGCACATTTACCCAAGATCGCCTGGAAAACCGGCACATCTTACGGACGAAGAGATGCATGGAGCATCGGCTACAATAAAAAATACACAGTAGGTGTGTGGGTGGGAAATTTTTCAGGTGAAGGGAATGCAGATCTGAGCGGTGCACATACAGCAACGCCTTTATTGTTTCGCATTTTTAATACACTCGATTACGATGCCGACCGTGCATGGTATACCCCACCGAAAGAACTGGAACAACGGAAGATCTGCAGCGAAACAGGTTTGCCACCATCAGCACATTGTACAAATTTGGTGTTGGATTATTTTGTTCCCGGTATTTCATCAACACAAACATGTAACAACTTTGAAGAAATTGCCGTGAGTGCCAATGAAAAGATCAGCTATTGCAAAAGCTGTGAACCGGAAACAGGTTTCAAACGCAAGGGTTATAAACTCATTGCAGCCGAAGTGCAGAACTGGATGCAGGGAAATGGATTAGCAGTTGAAGTAATTCCGCCACATAACCCGCAATGCGAAAAGATCTTTGCATCGGGTGCACCGCAGATCAAATCACCTGTGAATGGAACGGAATATCTGATCAGCAAAAAAAATCCTGAGCCCTTACAACTCGTTTGCGAAACCGGTAACGATGTGAGCCGTGTGTATTGGTACATCAATAATCAATTCTACAAAACAACCGATGCAGGCAGCAAACAATTCTTCTTACCAACCGAAGGCAACATCAAAATTTCCTGCACCGATGATAAAGGAAGAAACAGGGATATTAAGATCATGGTGAAATATGTGGATCTGTAGGCCCGAACCGCTGATGTGTGCTGCATTGTAATCTTACCGTCACAGTTTTTATTTATGATTTGCCTCATAATGCGGGTTTTTGATCGGCAGTAGTTTCGTTGCAACAAATTCTATCAATCATGAATGCAACAAACGAAAGAACAGTAGCCGAACTGGTAACAGAAGATTACCGCACGGCCGATGTATTTAAAAAATTCGGTATCGACTTTTGCTGTGGCGGTAAAGTAACAGTAGAAGAGATCTGCGTAAAAAAGAATATCTCTTACGAACAGTTGACCGAAGAACTGAATCAAATTGGTCAGTCAACTCCTACAACAGATACAAATTTCAAAGAGTGGCCATTGGATAAACTGGCGAACTATATTGTGGGAAAACATCATGGCTATGTAACGAACAATCTTGAACTCATCCGTCAGTATGCAAACAAAGTAGCATTGGTACATGGTGGTCATCGTCCGGAAGTAAAAGCTATTGCACGTTTATACAACGAAGTGGCCGATGAACTGGCGCATCACCTCGAAAAAGAAGAGATCATTTTATTTCCCTATGTAAACCAACTGGCAGCTGCCAAACGAAACAATGTAAAAATTCAGGCACCGCATTTCGGCACGGTGAAAAACCCAATTACCATGATGGAAGCTGAACATGAATTTGCCGGCGATCATTTTCATGAAATTGCTACGCTCAGCGATCAGTACACAGCACCACCGGAGGCTTGTAATACCTATCGTGTGTTATACGCCAAGCTGAAAGAGTTTGAAGACGATCTGCACACGCATATTCACCTGGAGAATAATATTCTCTTTCCAAAAGCAAAAACGCTGGAACAGGAAGTGATTGCACAGGTGCATTTGTAAAAAATCACATGAGAAAAACAAGAGACTGTCTCCAAAAGTCAGAAATTGCCTGAAAGTCGGGAAGTCGGAAGGAAAATACAATTTAACGTCAATGCTTCTCGTCTTTCCGCCTTACCGGCAAACATTCCAGAAATAACTTTTGATACTGCCTTCTATTTAATCTTCTTTGTTGCTTTTTTCACCCACAAACCACTGTTCTTTGTTTTTGAACAATACGTTGAACGTGGTGAGTGAGCCATAGCAACGTGTAATGTATTGCTGAATGTTTACTTTCTCTTCGTCGCTGAGTGTTTTGTTACTGTTGATGTTTTGTTCCAACACCCGGAGGCGATCACGCAGCATCACAATTTTGTGAAAGAAATCATCCACGGGAATTTCTTTTGGCTTGAGTGATTTGTCTTTGGGTTGCAGGAGCATAGTGCCACCTTCCCATTTTTCGCCGAGCGGAACCACTTCGCTCACGCCATTCCACAAACGTAAAATTTTCAACAGCGATTTTTCCACTTCGCTGTGCGTTTCAATTTCTTCGGTTACGTTTTCAGGAATGATCTCATCAAGATGCGAATCGGTCTTGTCTATTTCTTTAACACCGCTGTGGATGAACGAAATTAAATACGTAGCGTAACGGATGCCAACGATCACACCAGGACCGTGTTGTGTTTCTTGTAGTCACTTTTTCCAGCTTTTTGAAAATAGAGGGGTGTGGGGGGTACGATAATGAGATATTAACTGCTTGTTTATCAATAGTAATTTTGTCTGTAATGACCTCTACAACAGAGCGTTTTTCTTCAAAGGGCATTGTAGGCCATTTGGTATAAAGGTCTTTCGCTTCTTGAAGAACGGTGTTGGCGGATAGCGATTCGATCTTGAGGAAATCGATTTCTGCTTCTAGTTCAGGGAACCTTTCGTCTAGCTGATTCCTTTGTTTTTCGAGTGGTTGAAATTGCTCTGCAAATGCTTCCTTACCCATTTCGCCATCAAGCCTGAGGTTCACTAATTCGTCCATACGTTTCCTGATCTTCTGTATTTCTGATTTTATATGTTGTAATTGTGCCTCTTTTTCAAATACTGAGTCATTTGATTTGGAGAGGTAGGAATCAAGCTCTGTATCGGAAAAAAGAAAGGTCTTTAATTGTTCATGATAAATGCTGTCCATATCCTCAACCATGATTTTGGTATTGCATGGCTTACAACGATAATGAGGGGATTTATCGCGGTGATAGACATACATTTTACTTCCACAGGAACAATACAAATACCCAGAAAGAAGGTGCGCAGCTTTAGGCCCAGGCTTTTTTAGTTTTGCTTCTTGCTCTTGCAAAATTGTATTGCAGCTATCCCATAATTCTTCTGATACAATAGCGGGGCAAGACATATACACCCATTCACTTTCCGGCTTTAATCTCGAACCGTTCTTATCCTTTTTTCCGGAGGTAAAGTTAGAAATGCGTATTCCTTTTGCAGTTGAGCCCATTCGCTACATTTAATAACAACCCTATTCTTTATAGTGATGTTTTAGGGGATACAAGTGTAGTTGGTGCAGGAGGGGCAATGAATATAGAAATTGATAACAAAGCAAATACCCTTGAGTTTTACAAATCCTCTAGCAATGTAATTACTGGAACAAACACAAAAACCCCTTCTCAAGCGGGTCAATTAAGGTCTTTTACAAATGTCTTAGGAACTTTTACTGCAAGATGGACAACCGATGCTGGTGGCAATGCTGTATTTGCCGGATATTTAAATGATAAAAATCAAACCGTAGAGACTTCATTAAATGAACTTAAGGAATTTGCGTCATCTAAACTTGGACGTTTATGGCTATGGGCTATGAATCTCGCTGAGCAAGATTTAAAGGATATTAATAATGATCCAATAGGGCATAATTTGAAGATTGGCTTTGCAATGGTGAGCATGTCTATTATGGCTGATGCAGAAGCTGGCGCATTTCCAACAGGGCGGGGTTATAATCCTTCTCGGACAACATTAGAAAACATGTCAGGGCTTGGTGGTTCTATCAGGCCAACTGCTTTACCTAATGGTTCGTTTTATTCTGTTGCATTTGAAACATCAATACCGAGCAGCTTGTATCCTGGAGGAAGTTATTGGAATCATTTTAAAGCTGCAAATACAAATCTTAATAATGCGATGATAGCCGACGCTTCTTTTGCTAATTCAATGAAAGCATTAGGCATTAAGATACCTACATCATCAAGGGGTATACAGGGAGTATCTCCGCAAAATTGGGTGTGGCATCATGATGTAAAAACTGGTATTTTGCAGCTAGTTCCCAAATCCCAACATCCTAATAATTTTGGTGGGATTTTTTGGAATACGATGCATCCTAGTGGAAGCGGAGGTAATGCGCTTTGGAATAAATAAAGTATCAAACATGAAACTAATCGAAACAATAGGTTATCTAAAAACAATAGGAAATACCGAAAAACTTATAGCTAGTGAAGGTCTTAGCATAGAACTCGGACTTATTGATGTTTATTTAAAGGATAAACTTGATATAGAGTCCGAAGTCAGGTTTTTTGATGTCGACACTATTCCAAATAATCTTGAAATTGATATTGAAGGGATACATTATGTTAATCTTTTTCCCTTGGTAATGATGCAAGAAATAATCCAAGACTATTCTAACTTAACAACTCCAAAGCCAAGTAATACTGAAATTGCCAAGAGACTATTAGAATATAGGATAAAAGATGCGTAGTAACCTTTTGCACTTGTTGGTATAGCTGCTGAATAAAGGTACCTCAGCCGTTGTTGTGGTGTTTTCCCTAACTAGTCCAAGAATGTCGGGTCTATAAAAATAGTAAGCATGGTGCAAGATTGAGGCGTGGGCAAATGCCCGTTGGCTTCTTGTACCTGAATGTAGAACTGATAGATCAAGAAGAGATAAAGAAGGTGAACTATTTGATTGCTTGGCAAATGTTATAGATGCTTGGCATTTATCTAAAGATATGTTTAATGTGGAATTTGTTTTTGCATTTTTTTTAAATATATAGATGCATCAAGAAACTCTTTCTCGAGTTTCTTTTTGTTGTGTGTCAGGCATGTTTATTATCTATAGTTATTAACAATAGAGCATTAAATGATTTTGCTCAAAAATATGAAGTTGTGGCTATTGAGCGTTTCGAAGGTGACATACGTGCAAGGAACAAGGTGATAAAGAAAGCTTTATCAAGACTCGGCGAAAAGGCTTATAATATCATTTTCAATAACTGCGAACATTTTAAGAATTGGGTTTTATATGGAATTTCTTCTAGTAAGCAAGTTGAGAATGTTACTACAGCAATGGTTGTAGGTGGAACTGCATTTACACTAATTGGGTTTATATCAAACAAGAAAGGATTGCTAAAAGCTGGCCTTTATATTCTGTTGATCTTAATTATTTGTATCGTTGTCGCAGGTTATTTTTATGAAAGAGTTCAAAATGATAGCGAAAAGTAAAAATAGTAATAAGAGAATAATTCAGATTTGCTGAGTTCCATTCTTGGTAGGTTTTCACTGTGGGAAAAACCTACCAAGAAAATAGCATAGCTCAAAATAAGATGAAGAGCATTAGGATAATTATTGGGACTAGTTTGTTTTTTCTCCGACAAACCAGTTTTCTTTATCCTTAAAAAGAACATTAAACGTAGTGAGTGAGCCATAACAACGAGTGATGTATTGCTGGATATTTACCTTTTCCTCATCCGTTAAATTCTTGCTACTGTTTATATTTTGCTCCAACACTCTCAAACGATCACGAAGCATTACAATTTTATGAAAGAAATCTTCAATCGGAATTTCTTTTGGTTTGAGACTTTTATCAGCAGGTTGAAGCAATAGAATCCCTCCAACCCATTTGTCACCTAGTGGCACGATTTCACTAACGTTATTCCAAAGGCGAAGTATTTTAAGCAGGCTTTTCTCAACCTCACTTGTGGTCTCTACCTCTACTGTTACGTTTTCAGCAATAATCTCATCAAGCTGAGGGTCAGTTTTGTCTATTTCTTTTATTCCCACATAGATAAAAGAAATGAGGTAGGTGGCATATTTAACCCCGACAATAACACCTGGTCCGTGAACTGAATGTTGAAGTCGTGTGCCAACTCCTAGTACTAATTGATTTTCTTCCATGTATCAAAAATATCTATTTAGCCTGTACAGACAAATCTTTCAATAGCCTCTTTGGTTAGTGGCAAGGGAAGTCGTTTGTCAGCTTCCCAAAACCAAACGGCGGTAACATCAGTGTGCATTAGCTCGGCAAATTGCCTTTGCGTTAAACCGTTCAGATACCTGTATTTTTTGATCTTTCCACCTAATGTATTCAACTCTTTCGGGAAGGGATAGTAGCCTAATAGCTGAATGATCTTTGGATAGTGTTTTACAAAAGGCTGGAATAGATTTAGCTCCCACCCTCTCAATGTGTCCCTGTTAATGCCAAGCTGTTCAATTATTGTTTTAATAGGGATGTTATTTTTTAGGCGGTGGCTTTTTATATGATCACCAATTGTTTGTGCTGTTTCGGGGAACAGTCTTTTATCAGGAATTGGAACAGAATTAGTTAATTCGGAAAAAGGGATCGCAAGAGGTATGTTGCAGGCGTGTGCCAATGCCGAGGTTTGTTTGTTCCATGTTCGAAAATTTTGGAAGGGCAAAGTACAAATGAAATAGGAAAACCGGTAACCGTTAAAGAGATTAATGCTTCTTTGCTGTGATGACCAGTAATCGTTGGATAGATGATTGAAAGATGAAGCTGGCCGTGGTTGCGGTGTGCCACGAATGAAAACTGAATTAAGATAGTTCTTTTCAATGCTGGATAAATGATGATAGTATGGCCTATCAGTATCGGTGTGCAGACGCAGATACTAAACCGCTGCATGCTGCTTCAATCAAAAGTTGTGGTGGTGAGCGATGCAGTTAAAAGGTCTCATTAAAGAGATCAGGTGAGTGTAAAGAAGCTGAATTTCACTGAACCGCTCATGAAGTGTCGAAACGGCTCATCGTCGGCAAAAGCATAGGTCTCCGCAACAACCTTGCGACAAACTGTAACGGAAAGCTGCTTACTGGTTACAGGCTGACCGGCATTAAGGCGGCAGGAGCTTTACACAGGCGTTTATCCGGAACGTGGGAAACTGCCTTGTTGATGAGCGAAAAGCTTTGCAGGAAGTTTTATAATGAAGCGACTGTTCATCAAAAGATATACAGTTCATACTGCAACTCAATCTCATCTTAGATGGGAGATGCAACAAGGAGTGTCGGACGAAGCCATAGTAGTGATGATGTTCGCCGAAAGGCGGATGGAGCGAAGGGCTTCGGTTATCTGGTTAAAGTATTTTGAAACAACCGTTGAAAACAATGGAAGGATGACAAAAGAAATGACAAAATCGTTTGCTATCAGTAAGCGGATGGTATATGACAGCTATCTGAAAGTAATTGCGAAGGATGGCAGTGCAGGTATAGATAAGCAGAGCATTGACATGTTCAATGAAAACTTGTCTGACAATCTGTACAAAGTCTGGAATCGCATGGCATCAGGAAGTTACATACCACCACCGGTACGAACAGTTTTAATTGACAAGAAGCAAGGCGGAAAGAGACCATTGGGAATACCTACAGTCTCTGATCGTATTGCACAAGGTGTAGTAAAAGATTATTTAGAACCAACATTAGAACAAGTCTTTCATACAAGCTCTTTTGGATACAGACCAGGCAGAAGTGCTCACCATGCGTTAGCACAATGCAAAGAGAACTGTAACAGATATGCGTGG
>JAKFDY010000184.1:0-10837 GCA_036675885.1 Lacibacter sp.
CGCCGACGCCGGGCTCGACGTCGAAATCCTGCCCTACACCGACACATCCGCGGGGACGCTTGTGGCCAACCATGTCGCCGATTTTGGCATTCTTGGAAATACCATTCCCGAGTTCGATCAGTTTGGCGTGGGTGTAATGGGTATGTATGATGTTAATGGCGATGGGGTGATGAAGAACAGTTTCATCTCCGGTTCACTTGCCTATCATAAAGGCATTGACGAAGATGGTTATCACCAGATTGGTGTTGGTTTCAGCGGAACATACGCTCAACGTAAACTTGATATTAATAAACTTGATTTCCAGGATGAGTTAACAAGCCTTGGTTTTACCGGTAATACGGCTGAAGTTTTTGGCAGCAGTGGTTTTGTAAATATTAATTATGCTGATGTAAATGCCGGGTTTATTTACAATGGCGCCACCAACGATTATAATAATTTTTATGTTGGTGCTTCTGTTTACCATATCAACCGGCCAAAGGTGAGTTTTATGGGTGCCCAGTATATTATGAACCCACGTTTTACTCTTCATGGCGGTGGTTATTTTCCAATTGCGGATGCAACCACTTTATTTGTAAGTGCCAATCACCAACGACAAGCCGGAGCTACTGAAACAATTTTTGGTGCCGCTCTTGGTTATACAGTGAATAGTGATTTCGATAGCCCCACTGATGTATATGCCGGGGCGTTTGTTCGTTGGGGCGATGCAGTGATTCCTTATATTGGTATTGAATTTGGCAACTACAGGTTTGGTGCTTCATACGATATCAACACATCACGTTTATCAGCTGCTTCACAACGCAGAGGTGGTATGGAAGTATCACTTATCTGGACGAAAAAGCATACTGATCCAAATAAGAAAAAGTTAAACTGTCCCAGATTTTAATTTCTGTTCTTCGATATAACAAACGATGCCCGCATGATAGCGGGCATCGTTTGTTATTACAATACTGTTGTTACACTAATTGATCTTGATGAGCTTCACTTGTTTGCTTAACTCACCCTGCATTACTTTCACAAAGTATGTTCCTGCTTTGTAGTTTTCTCCAAAGCGTATGTAACTGCCATTGTCTGTTACATGTGTTTCCATCATGCGTCCATACAGGTCAAATACAGCTACTGAAATTTTCTCTTCATTATTTCCTGTTACATACAGTGTAAAATAATTATTGGTTGGGTTCGGCATTGGTTTCGCATCAAGCCTGCTTGCTGCAATTGTTACAGGAATGTCTTCATCTCTTCTAACTGGTTTACCAGGTGCTGCTACAACAACTGTACTGTTTGCACCAACAGCCATCACGGGTGCATCTGCATCACTTGCACCCGGTTGGTTGTCGTAATAAACTTCACCAGTATTCTTGTTGTAGATCTTCATCCTGATCTTGTCTTCACCTGTTGTGCCACCATCAAGCACTGTCATGATAAAACCGATACCGCTTTGTAATCCTTTAATGCGGCCATTGCCTTTTATCTGAGCAAGTGAATTGTTGATCGACAGGTATTCAAAATTCACAGCATTGTATTCGAAATCGCCTACTTTAAATACAAATTCTGTTTCACCTTTTGGATTGGTTGACTTTTTGAAATAGTTCGCTGCAAATCCAAAGGTAGCTTTACCTGTTGCAGAAGCATCACTCTTTAATGCGCCCGCTGGAGATTGATACCAACCACCACCAAATGTGTGACCACCTTCAGGATCATAAATAACAATGATCTGTTCCTGATCGCCATTGGTTGTTGCGTATGAATTAAATCCATTCTGATCGGTAATGCTCATCTTCACTTTATACACACCTGCTGCAGAGAATTTGTAACTGCCACTTACCAATCCTTTCCTGCTGCCAGCTGGTTCAGTAACTGTTGCTGCTGCAACTGTACTTTCATCCAATATCCATTTTGCTGTGTGTGTTTTACCCGGAACATCCCAGAACTCACCATTCATTGTTACGGTACTGCCAATCTTAAATGGTTTGCCAGATGAAGGACCAGTGATGTTATGCACCACATAAACTTTTGCACTGTCTAATGTACTGTTGCCACAATCATCTGTTGCTGTAATGTAAATGGTATAGATACGGCCATCGCCATTACCTGCACGTTCTGCACGCAATCTTACAGTGTGTGCATCGGTACCCACCACTTCATAATCGATCGGTTCTGTGTCACCATCACCCAAACCATTGATGGGTTCATTACTTACAATAGAAAGTTGTTTGCTGATATGAGCCTGATCTGAACAATTATCAGCAACATCATAGCTAATAGTTACCTGCACCATCTTATGATTTGGAGGCCATAAATATTCAGGTGATGCACTGATGTTTGAAATTGTTGGAGGGATTGTATCCTTCACCGTAATGATCTGCACTTTTTCCGTTTTATTACCACAATCGTCTTCTACTTTCCATGTGCGTGTAATAATCACTTCGCCCATACAACTGCCGGGAGCATCCACATCGCTGAAACTGACAGCGGGTGAAGGGTCACAATTATCATCCACATCAGTTGGATTACCAGTTGCCGAAGGATCATCATTGTGTTCACAATTTTCATCTTTATAAATAGTGATGTCAGCAGGCACTGTAAATGTTGGCGCAGTTACATCTTTAATGGTAATGGTTTGCAGTTTTTCTGTTTTGTTACCACAGTCATCCAGCAGTGTCCACGTGCGTTTAATGATGGTTTCTCCAACACATGAACCTGCTTCAATTACATCTGATGAAGTAGCGTTTAAAGATGCGTCGCAATTATCTGCTTCATCTGTAACATCGCCGGTTACACCAACAGTGGCATCATAATTACAGTTTGCATCTTTTTCAATGGTGATGTCAGCAGGAGCTGTAAATGTTGGCGCTGTGTTATCGCCAATTGTAAAGTTGGTATTGCTGATGTCGAAAAAGATATTGTCAATTGCTTCTACTTTTATTCGTGCCGTATTACTATAAGCACAAACAATTGTTACATCAGCCGATCCATCGTTTGCTGTACTTGCAACCAGTGTGCTGAAGGTTTGTCCGCCATCGGTTGACAACGAAATTTTTACATTCTCTGCCAGTTCATCCGATCCATTTACATCCCATGTAACAGTATGTGTACCGGGGCACCATGCTACTACTGAATTAGGTGATGTTATCTGGAATGGACCAAGATCACCATCGACAGTTACCACCATATTGTCGCTATTATTTTGTCCTGCACCGGGATTGTTATCTCTTACAGTAAAGCGGAAGTTAAGATCTCGCTGAACAGAAGGTAATTTCTCCCATGTATTGGTATTTGAACCATCGAGGATATTATCAAGAATAGGGAAGATGCGGAAGTTATTTCCTGATGGTGGTCTTGAACGGAATACGGGTCCGTTGGTATTTGTTGTACTGGGTGCTCTTGGGAAGTCTGCATCTTCAGTAAGCTTATCCATTTGCTCCCATGTGAATGTTAATTCATCTTCGCCATCTGCATCAGAACCGGAGCCGGTGAGTTTAAATGGAGTTGATTTAGGAATGGTGTAATTGCTTCCGGCATCGGAACCTGGTGCATTATTATTTGCACTCACTGTGCTGCCACAGGCAACAGCTCCAATATAATCAGTTGCCTGCTGAATACTGATGGCATGAAAATAATGATCACGTAAAGACACAACATTATATCCATCAACATTACCACCATAACTCATAATGGTGCTGCCACTGCCGGGTTCCATTTGTGCATTATCATTATCATCTTTATGTGTGAAGGTGTGATTGGCGCCCATCTGATGACCAAATTCATGCGTAAGCATGATCTCCGAATAAACACCTGTTGCATTCCAATCGGGGCGTGATGTAAATCCTCTTGCTTTAATATCATTCTGACAAACGGCGCCAATTGCACCGGCATTGCCATAACTGCCAGTTCCTGAACTGAGACGAATAAGATGACCGATATCGAAATTGTCTGAACCAATTTCATCTGTGATGGCTGTTTGCGATTCAGCATTTATCACATCTGAATCAGGATCGCCACCTGTAAAAGGATCGGAACCCGCATCAAGGTAAATGATGTCTTCATTGTTTGCAATAATTTCCATACGCACACCAAAATCCCGTTCCATATGTCCATTTACAATTGTGAGTTGAGCGCTTTGTTCAGCTAACACAGTAGCTCTGCGTTCATCATCATTTGCTTCTTCCCCTGTGAGGCACCACTGTGAAAATTCAGCAGAAGCTGCAAAGGCTAAACGAAAAATCCGCAGATTTCCGTTGTCTGCATCTAATGTTCCGAAACTGCCTGAGCTTTTAGCGATTGATTTTGATTGTTGACGGATGTCTTTCGTAAAACATTCAAAGTCTTTTATTGGCGGAAGATCTTTTTGTGAAATAACCATGTACAGGTTATTTCCTTTCTCCAGTTTTTCAATATACACGGCAGGTTTATCAGCAAATAAAATAACGCCGTTAAAACCTTGTGGTGTAAAGGAAAAACGAATGCTGGTACCAGGTTCGGTTGTACTTCTGCCGGAGTAAGACCTGATACGTGGGTACTTTGCCTTCAGGTCGGGATGAATAACAGAAGCTTCTACAATTCTGAATTGCATAAGATTTCCTTTCTCATCGGGTACACTCAGGATAAACGATGATCGTTTTGCAGAAATGCTTTTTTCAGATGGTGCATTCCGCAGTTGTGCTTCCATTGCTTTTTCCTGTAAGCGGAAAACAAGAAAGTTTGAAGGACGTTGCTTTTTTGCGAATACATCTTTGCGGAGTGCAGTTTCACTTTCCCTGCTCCAGTGATTTTGTTGCGCTGCAGCAAACAGGGAAAACAATAACACTGCAGACACAAGTAGAAATTTCCTCATAGTTGGTTGTTTTTTAGATCAGAAAATGCAGGCAAATCGTTTGGAGGAAGCGATTACCCATGAAAGAAATATGGCTTCAAGAGGGTGGATTATTTGGTGTTCATAGTAATGGAATAGCAATAGTTACTGTATTACATCAACGGCATGGCCAAGCCATGTTGTGTTGATGTACACAAAACAACTCCTGGGTTCAATTAGTAGTAAAATGGTTTACTGTACAGAGTCTGGGTGAAGAAGTGTTGCAGATTATCTCCGGAGCAATGATGATAAAGTTTACGCTTAATCTGAAACAGCGGATAAAAGTATAAAATTCAAAATACGATGCAAGTGTTTTGCAAAATATTTTATTGTTATGCCCGCATTGAGGTATTTTTCAGGAAGAAGATCTTTTTGTTGTGAGATGATTGTAAAGAGTGAGTCAGCGTTTTCGGTTACGTTCAACATATTCTTTAAGCGGCAGTTTACCCAACCTTGGTGCAATTGTATCATGCTGCATTACTTCTACAAAGAAGGCAAGTTTATCAAACAGGTTACGGTTGAATAGTTTTATTACAGGCAACATGTTTTTAACCAAACCCAATGGAATGGTTCTGATCTTTTTTCCTGGCTTAATTACGTCCTGTATAATTTCATTGATCTGTTTTCTGTTTAGAATTTCGGGTCCGCCAATTTCAATTGTACTCACATCCTGTTTAATTGCATTGATGCATGCTTCTGCAACATCTCCTTCGTAAACAGGATTGGTAAGCTTATCTCCTTTACCCATGTTTACCAATCTTCCTTTTTCTGCTAATTCAAACAGATCAATAAACGCACTGAAGAGGGCAGGAGGTTTGATGATGGTATAATTAAGACCCGAACGCATTAAACGTTCAGCAAATTGCTGATGAACATGAAAGTAGGTAAGCTGGGGATATCGTTCAGCATGATAAGCTGAGACATAAATAAATTTCTTTACCGCTGCTTTCATTGCTTCGGCAAGTATGTAAGTATTGGCAGTAAGATCAATATCCATAAAGCCAGGCTTACTGTTATCGTTAATGGAAACTGATTTTCCTAATGCAGAAATCACAATATCGAAACCGGAACAAATATGATCAAGCGAAGCATGTTTGGTAACATCTGCAATGATCGTATCGCATGGAACTGTTTGTTTAAGTGTAGTTGCTTTTTCCTGGTTACGTACCGCAGCTGTTATAGCATAACCCTGTTTCAACGCTTCTGTGGCAATGGCTTTGCCAAGATGACCGGTAGCGCCGAAAAGGATAATCTTCATAAAACAGGTTTAGTTGTTTACTCTCTCATCCATAAAATGATGAACGTAACAAAAAGCACAAGCAGGCTTAGTAATGAAAGTGATCGAAAGGCTGCTTTCTGTTTCACCCACTGTACAACAGTGATGATAAACAAAACAACGAAAAGAAAGAGCATGAATAATGCCAGCAATTCATAAACTGCACCGGCAATTTCCCATTGATAAACATCAATCCATTGCACAATGAGCCAGAAAACAGCATCGATCAAACAAAGGAAGAAAACGATACGCTGACTTTTGGTACTGCTTAAATTCATACAAATACGGTTTACAATTATTCGGGTGCTTAAAGATAAGATTGTTTTTTGTTTGTATTTATTGATGAGTATGCTTGTTATTGACAACTGGATTTTAAATGTAGATAACTGCTTATTTCTTATTTTTAAGTTCTATCAATAACTGTTGCCCTTGCATGCCGATCAAAAATATATCGAGGCTTTACTAAACCACGACCAGAGACTCATCAGCGAGATATACCAGCGCTTTGCAGCAAATATGAAAGCTTACCTGCTGTCCAGAGGCTGCAGTGAAGATGATGCGGGTGATGTTTTCCAGGAAGCATTGATTGATATGTATAAACTGGCGAATGATAAACAGTTTGTGCTTACCTGCCCCTTTGAGGCGTTCTTATTATTACTCTGCAAGCGCAAATTCATCAACAAAACGAAAAAAACTTCGCTTACTGTGGTAACAAATGGTGAGGACGATGCATATACTCATATACCGGGCGATGCCAATGCGGGTGCAGCCGAACATACAGCACAGGTGGAAAAAGAAAAACTGGTAATGCTGGTGCTCGATGAAATGGGTAATTGCAAAGAAGTGATCTTAAAAAGCCTGCTGAAAAAGCCGCAGGAAGAAATTGCAGAAGAACTGGGTATGACGTATGCTTATTACCGTAAACGGAAAAGCAACTGCATGGGAGAACTGGCGGAACTGGTACGCAACAAACCTCAATTTAAAGAACTTGTATCATGACCTATACGTACTCTGATATTGACGCATACCTGAACGGTGAACTGAATGCTGAAGACCAGCAGCAGTTTGAACAGGAACTCCGCAGCAACACACAACTGCAGGAGCAGGTGAACGCATATCGTTTATTAAACAGTACGGTGGGTAAACATCAGCAGGCAGAACAAACATTACCTGAATTAAAACAAATTCTTGATCCGCTTACACATCAATATTTTAAACAACAGAAAGCAAAACTGTTTACGATGAAGCGGATGATATATATGCTGGCTGCTGCCGCATCGGTTGTATTAATCTTGTTACTTACTTTGCCGGGCACATCACCTGATAATTATTCGTTTAATGATATGCCGGGCGCCATTGTACGTGGTGCTGAAGATGAAAAAGCAAAAGCTGCACAACTCTTCAATAACAAACAATATGCAGAAGCTGCAACGGCATTTACCAAACTACGAACAACTGCTCCTGCTGATGCAACTGTTGATTTTTATCTCGGCCTCAGTCTGCTGAAAACAGAAAAGTATGCGGAGGCGTTGCCTTTGTTTGAAACATTAGCGAATGGATCATCAGTATATGCAGAAGATGCGAATTTCTTTGCTGCATTAAGTGCGTATCACTTACAGCAGAATGACAAAGCAAAACAATATGCCGAAAAGGTGAAGGGGGGGAGCAGGTATTGGAAGAATGCAAAGGGGGTGTTGAAGAAGCTGAAATAGTAAAAATGATGAAGCCAATTTTACTCAAGCTGCCGCCATGCTGACGCAGGAGGTATCTCTCAAAAATCAGGCAGTAATTGTTTAATCAGTTTGGCAAAATCAAGCATCTTGTTGAGGGAGAGATCCCTCCTTCGTCGACATGACCGATATTTTTATTCTATTAAAAAAAGCTGCATCATTTATGCAGTCATGTAATTGCTGCATCTTATATCCAAAATAATCTTTGAGAAAATTTGGCGTCTTCACTTCCTTCATCTTTATTGCAATCCTTTTTGCAGGAATCTATGGCATACTCCACGATCAATTGACTTACTCCATTTCTCCTGAATATTTTACAAAATTTAAGTACAGACAATTTGGATTTAACCCAGAGTGGTTTGGTGGTCATCGGCAAACAGTTGCTGCAATTGGTTTTCTTGCTACCTGGTGGACGGGATTGTTTATTGGAATTTCACTTGGTTTAGTCTCTTTATTTTTTCCTGATCATAAAACAATGATCGATGTTCTTAAAAAAGCAATCAGGCTTTTATTAATGATTACTGTTGTTACAGGAGTTGCAGGGTTTCTTTACGGCAAATTTTATTTAATAAAAACCGGTGTTGAGTGGTGGCTGCCTAATGATCTTGTTGATAAATCCTCTTTTATAATTGTTGGTTCAATACACAACTTCAGTTACCTGGGGGGTGCTATTGGCTTATTGGTTGCAATAGTATACCTGTTGTTTCGAAAAATAAGAAGTAGGCAGAATTAATCTGTAAGAATTGCATAGGAGACAGGTTCTGAATAATGTAATGTGCCAGGTCTTCCAATTTCCTACCTCGTACTTAATCATGTGTCAGACGCTCTGCGAGACGTCAGACACGGTTAACCTAAATAAACTTCCAGCAAACCTTCGGGCAATTCCACCATCACCTGTTTCTTTTTATGATTGATGCTGCGGATGGTTTCTTCGTGCAGCGGTATCAACACTTCTTTGCCTTCAATTTCTAATCTGCATAAGATCTGCAGTGGTTGCTCAATTACTTCGAGCACATTGCCTAACTCTTTCTTTCCATCGATCATTAAATAACCAATGAGCGATATAGGAGCCGACTTGCCTGCCTGTTTATGAAAATCTTCTTCACGCAGCCATACTTTCTTTGGCGATAATTTCTTTGCCTGCTCTTTTGTGGTGATGCCATCAATAGCAATGTATACTTCTTCTTCGTTCTTGATCTTAGTACCTGTAATGAAGTAAGGAAGAAATTTATCTTTTGCTTCTTCCACAAACAATACTTCCAATCCTTTCAAGGAAGTTTTTTTACCGAGGTTATGTTTAAGTACCACTTCGCCATTTAATCCGAATGTGCCGAGTATTTGCCCGATGCTGAAGTATTCCATGTGGCAAAGATACAGCCCCACCCAACCTCCCCCAAGGGGAGGCTTTCAACACACAGCCCTCGCTTTTCAAAGTGAATGATTAATAGTTTGATTCCTGAAGGATGAACCGAACGCACAAGTGTGCGACGCAACAAAAGCTTTAAAGATATAACGAAGCTTGTCCAACGAAATGGAAAGGAACTAAACTGTTGTTGAAGTGGAAGGAAAAAAGTTTGGGATAGATCTACAGCACCGCTCTTTTCCCTTTGGGGAAAGAGGAGGAGAAAGGGGCTGCACAAAAAAATCCCTCGCAAAAAATTGCAAGGGATTTTTATGAAGACAAATGTAAGTAATGGGATTACTCAGCTGCTGGTGCTTCTCCACCTTCCTGGCGTCTTGGAGCCATAGGACGGCGTTGATAGTTACCACCACTGCGCTGTTTGAATCTTGCCTTACGGGCTTCTTCTCTTTTCTTCGCTTCAGTAGCTTCGTGCTCGCTGTGCCAAGACTGGAATTTCTCCATTGCAGCTGCCTGATCGAAAAGACCAAGACCAACACCACGTAAGAGGTGTTTCAGGTACAATACACCTTTTGTAGAAAGGATTTTGCGTACTGTGTCAGTAGGCTGAGCTCCTTTGTGTAACCACTCCAAAGCTTTCTGACGATCGATCTGGATCACAGCAGGCTCTGTTACAGGGTTGTAAGTACCAATTTTCTGAATGAATTTTCCATCTCTTGGGGCTCTTGCGTCGGCCACTACGATGAAATAGAAGGGTCTCTTTTTTGACCCGTGTCTTTGCAGACGGATTTTAACTGGCATCGTAAATTAAAATTTAAATGCGTGAATAAATAAAGGTTAACTAAGAAAGCAAAAATAAGCGGAGATGCTCATATATCCAACCCTTGAAAAATTAAATTTTACCGACGGCCCATACCCGGCATCATCTTGCCCATGGGCATTTTGTTCATCATGCTCATCATTTGCTTCATTTGCTCAAACTGTTTCATGAAAGCGTTCACCTCAGCAATATCTTTTCCACTGCCCTTGGCTATGCGCAAACGACGGCTTTGGCTGATGAGGTCAGGGTTTGCCCTTTCCTGCGGCGTCATAGAATTGATAATGGCTTCAACACCTTTAAACGAATCGTCACTTATTTCAATGTCCTTCATGGCCTTGCCCATTCCGGGGATCATGCCCATCAGATCTTTCAGGTTACCCATTTTCTTGATCTGCTCCAGTTGCTGCTTGAAATCTTCAAAATCGAACTGATTTTTGCGGATCTTCTTTTCCAGTTTTTTGGCTTGTTCTTCATCGAACTGGGCCTGCGCTTTCTCTACGAGTGAAGTAATATCACCCATGCCGAGGATACGCTGCGCCATACGGTCGGGGTAAAAAACATCAAGCGTATCCATTTTTTCGCCACTGCTCACAAACTTGATTGGTTTGTTCACCGTGTATTTGATGGAAAGCGCCGCACCACCCCTTGTATCGCCATCGAGTTTCGTAAGGACGACACCCGTAAAGTTCAGTCGGTCGTTAAAGGCTTTGGCCGTGTTCACTGCATCTTGCCCCGTCATACTATCCACCACAAAGAGGATCTCGTTCGGATTCACCGCAGCTTTAATATCAGCCACTTCCTT
>JAKFDY010000185.1:0-9057 GCA_036675885.1 Lacibacter sp.
ACAAGCAAGCAGGCATAAGATGAAGAAGGTATTGAATATTGTCCCCTATCCTTATCTTCCTTATTTCTCCGGCGGACAAAAACTCATTGCTCACTTTAACCACTACTTAGGTGAGCAATGCGTTTTACATGTTGCAGGCACAGCAGATAATGAGGCAGTACTTGCAGACACATACACATTTCATCCTGTTTTAAAGAAGAGTCGTTTTCGTTATGCAGATATTGACTCGTTCTTCCGCATACGCAAGCTGATCAAAAAAGAACAGATCAGCACGGTGATTATTGAACATCCCTATCTCGGTTGGCTTGGATGGTTATTGAAAATTACCTGTAAGATCAAACTCATTGTTCACACACATAATATCGAATACGAACGTTTCCGCACACTTGGAAAAAGCTGGTGGCCTGTATTGAAATTCTATGAAGGTTTTGTGTTGCACCAGGCTGATAAAGTATTTTGTATTACAGAAGATGACCGGCAATGGATGATCAACAGAATAAACTTACAGGCTAAGAAATGCATTGTAGTTCCTTATGGCATCACACAAAAACAAATACCGGATGATAAGCAGCACAGTAAGCATCAAGTTTGTAACAGACACAAACTTGATCCGACAATACCGCTTTTCTTATTCAACGGGCTGTTGGATTACAAACCAAACCTTGATGCGTTGATGGTGATATTGGAAAAGATTAATCCGTTATTGCAGCAAGAAAAATCAGAATATAATATCCTGATAACCGGCAAGCGTTTGCCAGCTGAATTAAATGAACTGAAAGCATGGAATCAACAGCATGTTCACTACGCAGGATTTGTTGATGATATTGATCTTTACTTTAAAGCAGCCGATCTTTTTCTGAATCCTGTGCAAAGTGGTGGTGGTGTAAAAACAAAAATGATCGAAGCCATTGCGTGCGGCACAACTGTGATCTCAACACAAACCGGTGCTATTGGCATTGAAGCAACAGTAACTGGAGAAAAACTAATAATAGTTACAGACAATAATTGGGATGGATTTGCCAATGAAATTCTGAAACACGCACAGCAACAAACTAATACTCCTGCTGATTATTACAGGTATTACAACTGGCAACAGATTGCAAAGGCTGTAGAAAAACAAATTTCATAACATCTTTCTAACAACGTTTTTGGTGATTCATTTGCATTTTTTTGGCGCAGAGAAAAAAAAGAAAAGAAGTTAACTCAGAGTGTTTTCTCTGCGCTTGTCTTTGCGTTCTTTGTTCTCTGCGTCAAAGGAATAATAACTCAAGTAGTTTCTATTTCTCCGCAACAGGATAAACCATTCCTTCCTTTAACGCCTGCACTAATTTTTTCCTTTGATCTTTGTTGAAGCGAAGCCAGTAAAATATCCGTGTAAAGAATGTATATCCAATAGCGAAGTATTTTAAGAACCCTGAGAAATTCTTCCTGATAAAATAAAGCTTATTTCTATTGGAGTAAAAAATATAAAAGGATGAATCGCCACCTGATGAATGGGATACTTTATGAATAATGGTTACAGATGGATCGTAATAAAGTTTATACCCCGCTTCACATGAACGATACACAAAATCAGTATCATCATAGTAAGCAAAATACTTTTCATCCATCATGCCTGCCTTTTTAAATACTGCTGCATCAACCAGCATATAACAGGTAGGCGCATAAGTAATGTACTTCGGCACGTTATACGAATCATCATCTGCTTTATTGTAACCATAATGAATGCCCAATGCACGCCATTTGTTCATTGCACCACCAGCCATCCAGATAGTTCTGTCCGGGTAATAAATTTTGGGGACGATGATCTTCTCCCCTTTTTCTATCAACAGCAACTGCGAAGCGAAAGCTGTTTCCTGTTCTATTTCAATATCATTATTCAGGATGAGAACATGTGTGCAGCCATCCTTTAATGCTTCTTCAATACCGATATTATTTCCTTTGGCAACACCAACATTGTCGGCATTCTTAATGTGCTTATAAGCTGAGACGGGATATGCAGCAAGACAATCGGCAATAACCTTGTTTGATTGTTCGTTTACAGAATTATCAACGAGGTACAGGATATAATCTTTATGCGTTTGCTTTGAAACACTTTTAAAAAAGCCATCCAGCACTTCATCGCTTTTGAATAACACTGTAACTAACCCAATCTTCGCCATAACTTATTTCATGCGTTCTTTTTAAATTATTTTTTGGCCGCATGTTATTCGCCATAAAAATGAACATCGTAAGTTGACATAAATTACTCGTTCATTTTTATGGCTCATTTCATTAGTCCTTTTGCTTTCATTTCACGAATTGATTCTTCGTACTTACTGCTTTGCACCTCTTGACCATTCACCCATTCAGTAAATTTCTTTAACCCTGTTTTAAAATCAACGGAAGGTTTAAAGCCAAGTATGTGTTCAATCTTGCTTATATCAGCATAATTATGACGGATATCACCTAAACGATAATTGCCGCTTACCTGCAATGGTACCTGAGTGCTATAATATTCAATCAGCAAAGAAGCTACTTCTTCTACAGTTGTAGCAACTCCTGTTCCTACATTAAACACATGTCCGTTTGCTTCGTCTTTTTCAATACCAAGAAAAGTTGCTTTCACCACATCATCAATAAACACAAAATCACGGCTTTCTTTTCCATCTTCAAAAATATTGATGGGCTTGTTATTCTTAATAAGCGTAGAAAAAATGGAGAGGATGCCTGTGTATGGATTGCTTAACGATTGTCCCGGACCATACACATTCTGATAACGGAAAGCAACAGGCGCCATACCAATAGATGAACAAACAGTCATCACCATTTGCTCCTGGTTGTACTTTGTAATTCCATACACTGACGATGGATGAATTTTCGATTCTTCATCAGTAGCCGTTAATTGCAACGGGCTTGTTGTGCCTGGCCAGGTTACTTCAAAATTGCCTGCATCCATCAAAGCAGCCGTGCGATGCTCAGGATAAACAACACCAAACTCTTTCGAAATATATTTTCCTTCCCCGTAAATAGCACGTGAAGAAGCAATCACTACTTTCTTTACATTGGTTTTGTTATTGGCCAGCAGATCAAGCATAATGGCTGTGCCGCCTATGTTCACATCTACATATTTACTTACCTGGTACATCGATTGACCGGTACCTGTTTCAGCAGCCAGGTGAACAATCACTTCATTATCTGCAATTGCTTTTTCCCAATTATCAACAGATGTTACTGTTCCTTTGATGAAGTGAACCTTATCTTTTATTGACCGGTATAACGGAGATGCTGTTTCGGCATCTGCGCCATGTATCTGTTCGGAGAGGTTATCCAGCACCGTTACTTCATACCCATGTTGCATTAATTGCAACGCAAGGTTCGACCCAATAAAACCGGCACCGCCTGTAATTAAAACTTTACGTTTACTCATTTAAATAAATTGTCCTTCTTTATCTGTTTTGCACCACTGCTTTGTATCAAAATTATATCGCTTAATAATAACAGCCGGACTGCCAACTGCCACGCAATAATCAGGAATATCTTTCGTAACTACTGAATTAGCTCCCACCACACTGTTCTTACCAATAACTGCCCCAATTACGCATACGTTTTCTCCCAGCCAGCAGCCATCTTTTAAAATAACAGGATTGGTTTGCTTAACCGGCTGATCAACGATGGGCATATTAATATTTTCGTATGAATGTATATTATCACTGAGATAAACTTTGTCGGCTATCAACACCTTCCTGCCAATTTCAATTAGTGAAGAAGCATAAATGTGACAATTGTTACCGATATATGTTCCATCGCCAATCACCAGTTTGCAGTTAGCATCACCGGTAACAGGATCAGCTGCCAGCCATGTATTTTTTCGCACATAAACGTTCTTTCCAATAAATATCCTTTTGCCAGCAGTAATAGTTGGTTGCAGCAATTTGCTTCCTGATCCAATACTCCCTAACTGAAGTTTGAAGAATGGATACCTGAAAAGATAATAAAACAGTTTATGCAGCATGTTTATCTCAATGTTTTTCCCGCCTCTTTGTTTACCAGAAAAGCCTGGTTTTCTTCTGTAAAATACCTGCGGAAGAACCGGATCATTATACTATACCGTCTTATGCCGGAAAGTTTTTTAATAATGGTGAAGAACAAATGTATAGAAGCGAATTTTTTGCCGAAATTTTTTACCGTTTTATTGGTAAGCTTATCAGCAGATACCGGTGAATAATCCAGTAATCCTTTTTTCTTTAGCTCAGCAAAATAAGTTCCTGCACCAGTAGAAAAAGGATGCTCCTTCGACATATTGAGTTCCAGTAACCGCCGGTACATTCTTCGATGCAAACTCAAAACACCCACACCATTCTCATACATGTTATACGAATACGTTAAACCAGAATAGGTTTTAAAATTACTACTAGCCAATGCTTCGCCATATTTTTCAAATACCGGCTGAAGATCTGCATAATCAGTCATTTGATTATTCTTATGCACCACTTGCCCGCTGCCGATTTGGGAATAATCATAGCCAGAGAAATGAACAAATAGCAACGGTTCTTTAGCAGTTATTTCATTATCTCTGTCCTGAACATAATAAACGCCATTCCCGACTGATGTTTTTCGTTCATGAAAATTCCAGGGAGCGACATTCATTCCCCGGTGCCGGGAAATATGATATTGTTGATCAGTAAAAATTGCCGGCAATAAATTAATCCATTTCTGATCGGTAGCTGTTCCCTGGTCATTATCAAAAAAACAATGATGAACTAACCTGTGATGCCACCAGGCTAAAAATTTATCAGTCGTTTCTGATTTCTTTACCCCAATAAAACCAAGATTAAACGTGCCGTTCAATAAGAACAAATAGTCTTCATAATTGCCTTTAAAGGGTGTTTGTATGTTGAGAATATGTGGCGTAATAACAATGGAGGCATCATTCAACTGATCAAATACGCTCTTCAAAGGATTAAACACATAAATATCCGGATCAAAATAAAGTATCTTGCCATATCCCTTCGTAAAAAGATATTGAAAGCTGGCAGCTTTAATGGCTGTACAAAACTCCACCAGGTTGTATTTAAAAGCCATTTGCTCCCATTCTGCGGCAGGAATATTCAAGATTTCCCTGGCAACAAGTACATTAACAGGGATTGATTGTTGTAAATGCTGCGCATCGTTCCATTCATCAGCCACAATCACAAAAAACTCAGCGTCCGAATGTTTACGGACAGAAGATTCCAGCACTTGTGCAAGGCCGGTGTAATTTTTGGCGACTATGGTAAAAATGGCGTTCAATTCTTTTTTGTTTGATCAAGCATCAATTGGATGGGGAATAATACCAGCCCCATCAGCATATACTTCAGCATGGAAATATTGAATCCATTCTCCTTCAAATTAACCCGCACGAAAGTAGTAATTTCAGCCAATCTCCCCTTTTTTAAAAAATGATGAATTATGCCACGGTATAACCTGAACTGCGGCTTCACTACCTGGTTATGTTTTATTCGTGCTTTTCTAAACCCTTCATGAAATATATCAGCAAAAACTGCTTCCAGTTTTTCTTTATCAAAATGAATCAATTCAATTAATTCATCTGTCGGTTTATGTAATTTTTTAAAAGTCAGGGATAGCGGGTTGAAATAATAAGCGTCGGGTGCTAATATTTGTACCATCGGCAAAGGTTTTGCTGCTATACTGGTTGCAGCCCAGCTTATGCCACTGGAACAACCCAACAATAATGTACAGTAATGCGTTAATGCCACCGTTTCCCTAATGGATAAGGTGTTGCCATCTATAATATTGGGGGGATCAAAATTATACGGTCGTGGACCCGATAAAATGACACAGGTATTCTCTTCTTTTAAAATCCGTTGTGCATAATCGAAGATAATTTCATCGGTCAGGTTGAGTTGTTGTGTTTGCGGGGCAGATTCAAATAATACAACATTTCGAAATGTGTGCAGCTTATACTCTTGAGCAAACTTCCCGGCCGCCTCTTTTTCTTTTTCAGTTAAAAATAAAATGGGAGCCGTTTCAACTGTTATTTTCAACCCTGAACTTCGATAGATAGATGAGCAAACTGTTCCATCATAATACTTCATATTGTTACCAAGCAATTGAGGAATGATCACTTCTGCATATATCCCACTTTTCTTTTTTTCTAAAGCTTCATTTACTATCCTGTTAAAAAAACCCTCATTCTGTGAGGCGTCAGGAATAAACACTTCTTCTATTACATCAATATCCGGGTTGTTCAGCAACATGTTTTTGCATTTGGAAGAAACAATCCATGTTAATTCACAATCAGGATGATTGTTTTTAATTTGCCGGGCTACTGTAGTGGCAAATAAACAATCTCCATTTGAGAACAATTGAATCAGTACATTCTTCTTTCTGTTACTCATGCTTGCTGTAACATCAGTTGTGCTAACTGCTTTAATGAAGTTTTCGGTTTCCAGCCTAATGATTGTATCAATGATGAATCAGAAACCAACTGCTTATATTCTGCTTCAAATCCTTTTTCAACATCCACATAATCCTTCCAGTCTTTTCCAATAAGCGAAAAACATTCTGTTAGAAATTCTGCAATAGAATAACCAACTCCTGAACCAAGATTTGCTTCAAACACTTTATCCTGGCTTACTAAACACATAATAGCTTCCACTACATCAGCAGCAAAAGTCCATTCTTTGATGGTGCTGACATCTCCTATGACCAGACGCTCATCATTACCCAAAGAAATCCGTTTAACTGCTTTGGCAATTTTTTGGGCTACATGCCGTTCCGACCTTCTGGGGCTATCATGATTATAGAAATAACCCACATAGGTGTTTAAACCATGCTTATTCCTAAAATACCTGGCAGCATAAACCGATTGAATGCGGCTTACGGAATAAGCATCCCTTGCTTCAAAAGGATCTGATTCTTTTATCGGTTGATTGCAATTAACAAATTGCAACCCACTTCCTGAAATAAAAACTTTTGTTTGGGGTGAATGAAGTCTTACTGCTTCTAAAATATTTAACGTGCCGGTTGAAATGGTTTGATGGTTTTCAAACATTGCCTCATGCCGGGTGGTGGAGTTAGCAGCTAAATGAAAGATAAAAGTTGGTTGATGTTCTTTTACTATCAACTGAACGTCATCGAAATTAGTAATATCAGCCTTTATATAACTGCCGTTACGGGATATACCAACAACTTCTATTTCCTGCTGTTGCAGCAAAGATTGAAGATAAAATCCATCCTGTCCATTAGCTCCAAATATTATCGCTTTCATTCTATTGAAATATATCGTTCCGGCAAAACAGGGTATTAAGGTTCGTGTCGGCATAAACACGATAGCCCTGTGTTAACATGTAAGTGATGATCTCCTGGTTTTTATTTATGGTATTGTTCAATGAAAACTCAATCGTTTCCACACATAGCAGTTCTGGTCTGAGTTTATTGAAGTCAATACTTTTCAAAATGGCCAGGTCCAGGCCTTCCACATCCAACGAAATAAAATTGACCTTTTGAAAATTATACTCATCAGCAATATTCTCGACTGTTTCTAACTGTACTTGGGATTGACGATATGCAATACCCGATTCTTTACTCTTTTTATCCGCATCCTCTTTTGAAAAAGTATTCCATGCACTGTAATGGCCATCAAAAAAATAAAACTCTGCTTTAGCAGCAACCGTAACAGAAACTCCAATATTCAAAATAACGTCACGGGGTCTTGACTTTTTTAATGATGAAATCAAACTTATATCCGGTTCAACACAAATGCCCTTACCTCCTTTCAGATAGAATAAATAGGTATTGTTCCCTTTGATGGGTTGATTGGCACCGATATCAATATAGGTGGGCTGCTTAATACCAATACTTTCAAAAAAATAATCGGCAATCAAATCTTCACCACTTTGCGAATAGCTCACTTTGGAGCGCAGCTGAAGGGTATCTGCCGCTTTCTTAAACTTGGTAAATATCCTTGACAAATTCATGAAAAACTATTCAGTAGCTCAGGATTTTTTATAAATATCAATGGCAGGAATAGGGAAAATAAATCCAGTTCCTTTTTCTAATGCATCCTTCTCCCTTTCAATAAATTCTGCTTTAAAATGCCAGGGCAATACCAGGTAATAATCCGGATTCATAGCTCTGCTCTCCGCTTCGCTAATAATAGGGATGTTAGTACCCAATGTATAAGCCCCGTATTTATCAGGATTGCGCTCAGCCGCATATTCCACCAGCATATTGTTTATATCACACCATTGCAAAATTGTATTTCCTTTGGTAGAAGCACCATAGATATGAACTTTCTTACCCTGCCTTTTTAAATCAACTAAAAGATTATGCAGATCATCTTTTACTTTTTCAATCCGGTATTGAAAAGCGATGTATGGCTTATCTGTGTCCAGCTCAAGGTCAAACTCTTTTTGCCTTATCTCATTCATCAGGTGATGATCATCCAGGTTATAATACAACCCACTTTCCGTATGTGTAGCAAAACAACGAATACTGCCGCCGTTGATGTCATTAAAACTGATCTTGAATATCTTCATTTCGCCCATTGCCGCAATTTTCTCCAATACAGCCAAGCTGTAGTACTCCAGGTGCTCATGGCAAATAGTATCATAACTATCCAGTTCCAGCATATGGGGCATATAACTCATTTCAAATACCCAGATACCTTCCGGCGATAATGAACGTTTAATATTCTTTACGAATGCAACCGGATCTTCCAGATCGTAAAACATAGCAATGGAAGTGATTACATCCATTTTGGCGTCACCCATAACCTTGCTTAACTCAGCAGAAGGAAAAATATCCTGTACTACTTTGGCACCTTTTACTTCCTGCGCCACATCACTGGGGTCACAACCATATTTTTCAAATGCAGCGGGATAATAACCAGTTCCTACAGCACCTCCTTCAGCATGGGTATCCTGGCGCTGGCTCCTGAAATGCGTGCTGCCATCCGGAATATTTACGGCTTCGTACGCTTTGCCGATGAAATTGTCGACACCTTCCATAACCACGACAAAAAGGCGCTATTGGCCATGTTCCGGGAGGATACCTACAAGGCGATCGCCCAGG
>JAKFDY010000186.1:0-11826 GCA_036675885.1 Lacibacter sp.
TTATAAAGGAAGAATACAAATTGGTGCTGATGCGGATATAACCATCTTTGATCCTAATAAAGTAATTGATAAATCAACTTTTGAAAAAGGATTAGCATTTTCAGAAGGCATTGAATATGTAATGGTAAATGGAGTATTTGCATTGAAAAATGGTAAAACAGTTGGCAATATTGTAAAAATCCGTATCGAAGATTAAACGATCAATAAACACATTAATAGATAAGCATATGAAATATCTGAACTATCTAAAGGCGTTACCCATCCTGGCAGTGGTCGGGTTTATTGCAGCAAGTTGTAATAAATCGTTTCCAAATCCTTTGGAAGCAAATGCCGGTGGCGGTAATTCAACAACAAAGATTAATCCGAAAGTATTGGTAATACTGGTGGATGGTGCGGTAGGTACACAAGTGCAGGCATCAACACCTCCGGTTCTTCGGAGCCTTGTAGATTATTCGATCTTTTCATGGGATGCATTAAGCGATTACGATAATGTGAATGTTACAAATGAGTTGGGTTGGTCGAACTTGCTCACAGGAGTAAGAGTAAATAAACACAATGTTACAGGTGCCACTTTTACGGGTAATAAGTTTGCAGATTATCCTTTTTTGTTTACACGCCTGAAGCAACAACGGCCCGGTATGAGAACAACTGCATTCTTCTCATCAAATACTATTGCTACTGAACTTGCAGCAGATGCTACAAAAACTGAATCATTTAATGAAAATGATGCCGCTGTAAAGGATGCTGTGAAACTTGAATTAACAACGCAAAATTCGGATATTGTATTAGCACAATTTCATGATGTTGATAAAGCAGGGGCAGCTACATCTTACTCCGTTAATTCTGCACAGTATAAAAATGCAATTCTGCAAACCGATACATACATTGGTGAAATATTAGCTGCATTAAAAAGCCGTTCTTCTTTCAATTCAGAAAACTGGATGGTGATCATCACTTCAAACAAAGGAAGTAATACAGTTTATAACCCATCTGGTACCTGGTCTGCCTTTGAGGACACAAGGCATAATACTTTTTTCTTTTGTTTTAATCCACGCTTCAACAGCAAAGGGTTATCAAAGCCTGGCGCATTGATTCCTTATACAGGAACAGCTCCGCAGTACAACTTTGCTTCTGCTTTAAATACAAGAGCAAAAGTAACAGGCGGCGGAACACTTTATGATTTGGGAACAAGTGCTGAAATGACAGTGCAATGCAAGGTTAAATTTCCCACGAACAGTGTTAACTATCCTGCATTTCTTTCCAAACGTGCATCTTTTACAGGAGGCACTGTTGGCTGGGTGTTATTTAGAGAAGGCAATTACTGGCAAATCAACTTTGGGCAAAGCGGTTTTGGTAATCGCCAGGTTCGTGGCTTTGCTGTTGCCGATAATCAATGGCATACTTTAACAGTGGTGGTGCGTAACGAAGGAACTGCACGAAAAGTTTATACATACACCGATGGGGTGCCCTATCCATCAGCTGCAAGCCCCGCATCGATTGATATTACCAATATGGGTAATCTTAACAGTCCCCAGCCGTTAACGATAGGAAACCTTACCGGCAATAACAATACAAACATCCCTGGGTATTTAGTAACCGATATCCGTTACTATAATGTGGCATTGCCTGCCGCTTATATTGCCAATACCTATTGTAACACAAGTGTTGAATCTTCAAACCAGTATTATAATAACCTCGTTGGTTTCTGGCCCGGTTTCCCGGTTGTAAATGATAACGGTGTATTTAAAATGCGTGACCTGAGTCCTTTTGGTCGTGATTTCACACTTGAAACCTATTCACCAGGCAGCTTTAATGACCTTACCGCCAATGTTTGTCCTCCTATTACAGAACCTGTTTATAAAACAGTTCCTAATTCAGTGGACGTTGCTGTGCAGATATATGCATGGTTTGGTATTACTGTTCCTGCATCATGGGGTTTGGATGGTAAAAACTGGATACCTACCTACAGCGATGTAAGCGGAGGTTAATTAAGAAAACGAACTACTAATTAAACTAGTTACAATAAAACGAACAAGCATGAATTCAGTTATTCTTGTTAAACGATTATCGGTTTGCCTGCTGTTACTTTCAGTAGCAGTAACTGCATGCAGAAAAAAATATGCATACGATTTTGAAGATGGTACGCCGGGCAATGGTGCAAACGGCAGCAGCATTACCATTGATACAAGTATTAAAAATGTGGATGCAAGCAAGTATGCACAGGCTAGGGTATTCCCCGGGTTGGTTTGTGCTTCAGAGCCGAGAACCAAGGTTGATCTTGCAATGAATTTAAACTACAACCATGTGCAGGATGAGTTGCGTATTTCTGTTCCGCCAAGTCCGCAATTCAGTACAGGTCTTTATGCTGCGCCGGGTGAGTTGGTGATCATTGATGTGCCGCAGAATGAATATTCATTGTCGGTGCAAATTGGTGCATGGACCGATAATCTTTCTTTTATTCAAAATGCACCACGTGATCCGGTGATCTATTCACGTAGCCAGTTAACTCCCGGCCGGAACTATTTAAGGAATTTGTATGGTGGTCATATTTATATTTTCGCAGGCCGCCCAATTACAACCCCGGTAAACCTGTCTTTCACGAATGTGATGAAGTCGCCCGATTTTGTATTTGGTGTAACAGATAAGAACGAATGGCAAACGCAAATACGTTCATCATGTGTTCCATGGCTTGAATTGAGAAGTGCCAACATGATCTTTGTGGTGCCACGTCAATATTGTATCGATAGGCCTTTTGCTGATATTCAAAAAGCAATGCAGGATTGGGATGATATTGTAAATCTTGATTATTACCAATGGGAAGGGTTAAGCGAAAATCCTGCTGATGCAATTGACAAAGCGCCGCTTCTTCCATGGAGAGTGGTCATGGATATAAAACCTGTTGTTGGTTATGGTCACTCGGGTTTCCCGATCGTTGTACAAAATGATTACAGTTGGTTTGATGGTATTGGAAATGTAAGTGCCATTAATGGTGGCGGTAACTGGGGGGTATTTCATGAAGTGGGGCACAACAATCAACAAGGTACTTACTGGAGCTGGAGCACATTAGGTGAAACAACCTGTAACTTCTTTTCATTTAAAGTTGCGAATAGGTTGAGTGCTGTCAACCCATCATCATGGCCGCCAAAACATCCAGCATTGGCAACAGCAATACCTGCTGCCATTACATGGGCATCCTCTGCTGTTGGCACAAGAAATTTTGATGGAACAGATGCTGCAATTAACGATCCGTTTGCACGCTTAACTCCTTTTGTACAGATCATGAGTAAAATACCAGCTGACTGGGGTTATCCCGGTCAGCCCGATGGATGGAGTTTTGTAACAGAACTATACAAAAAAGCAAGACGCTCAAACAGGATTTCATTAACCGATCAGAACAAGCGTGATTTTGTATATGAAACATTATGTGAGTTTACACGCAGAGATATGCGTGCATTCTTCAAAGCGTGGGGAATTACTGTCAGCAACATTTCATTAAACAAGATGGCAGATGTTTATCCAATATCGTTCCAGGAGATCTGGAAATATAATCCGTTAACCAAAACAGGTGGCGATGGAGAGGCAACAGAAAAGAGAATGATCTGGACTGCTACTGCAAGTTCCTGGTCTACAAGTGAAGGTTCAAACGGAACGATTAATAATGCATTTGATGGTTCGTTTACAACTTACTGGCATAGCAACTATGGAACCGGCGTCGGTCCAAAAACACCACCGCACACAATTACTGTGGATATGGGTGTAAAAACAATCATCAAAGGCTTTTCTGCGGCTTTAAGACAAAGTGGTACTGGCACAGCAACACGGGTTAAAAACATAAGGGTGCAGGTAAGTGATGATAATGTCAATTGGAGTGATGTAACGTTTGAAGCCGGTGCAAGCACAATTGCAGGTGCTTTCACATTAGTAAACCAGCAAGGATTGCAAAATTTCAATCTGGATGCAAATATTACAGCAAGGTATTTCAGATATGTAATTTCTGCAGCAGCAGATAACGACCCTTCAGGAAATAATTCGGCTTTGTCAGAAATTAATATTGTAAGACCTTGATTTTTTATTCGGGATAAATGAATAATAAAAAATTACACATGAAAAAGAACAAACTGCATATTGGTTTCTTACTTTCTTCGATAGGAATAATGATCATTCTGTTTGCATCCTGTAAACGTTATGTTGACCCTCCTCCTTATTTTGAAGAACCGGGTGATACAACAAAACCGGCAGCAAGAAAAGTATTGCTCATTGCTATTGATGGTGGAGTAGGAGCTGAATACAAAAAAATGAGCTTGCCCATACTGCAAAGCATGCTGGCAAAAAGTAAATATACATGGGAAGGTGTTTCCGATGAGGTAACTACAGATGCTGCTTCATGGAAAACACTGATGGCAGGTGTTTCTTATTCAAGACATAAAATAAAGGACAGCACGTTTATCTACTCACAAAGTATCAGTGATCCGCAACATTCATCTGTTCCTAATTTTCCATCTATCTTCTCCTATATTTTGTCGTCTCCCAGGAACGATATGCGCACTGTAGTTATATCACCATGGCGCACTATGGTTGAAAAATTAGTACCTGAAGTGCTCGATCCTGTTGTGGCTGCTGATGATGTTGCAGTAAAAGATTCAGCACTCAAGCGTATTAAAACAGGTAATCCTGATTTTATGGTGGTGAATTTTAATTCAGTAGCCATTGCAGGTAAAGCAGGCGAATTTCTGGCCGACAATGTTGGGTATAAAGATGCAGCATTAAAAGTTGATGCATATATCGGAGAACTGGTAACAGCACTGAAAGCTCGCCCGGGATACGATAAAAATGAAGAGTGGCTTGTGATCGTTACAAGCACGCATGGAGGTACTGGCAACAGTTACGGTGGCCCAACAGCAAGTGAAGTAAACAGCTTCTCTGTATTCTATAACGAGAAGTTTAAACCATTGGAATTTGTACGGTCAGGTTTTTCAGGCGTATCAATGAAGGGAACCGGAAGCTCTGTCATTCGTGCACGCATACCTGATGATGCTGGTTTGTACAATTCCGGCCTTGCGCAGCAAACAGTTTCATTTAAAATGAAATCTCCCACAAAGACACAATACCCGCATTTCTTTTCAAAAATGGACAGGTTTGCAAGTACTACCGGATGGTCGTTGTTTACGAACTCAAGTGGTATTTGGTGTATTAGTGTCATAGGCACGGGTGAGTCCCGTATCCAGGGAACAACACCGGTTGTGTTTGATGATAAATGGCATACCGTTACATTTAAATTCATGGATAGTGCCAGTAAACGTTGGCTGGTGCGCTATACCGATGGCAAGCGAATTGATCACACAGATATTACAGCCCGTGGTACTGTTACCAGTACATCTCCTCTTACAATGGGATGGGCAACAGATCCTGGCATGGGTGCCGTTACAGTTGGCTTTGCCGATTGTATGATCTTTAATACTGCTCTTTCTGATGCTGAAGTTGCAGGGCTATCATGTGCAACTGATATTACACAACACCCGAAATACGCTAATCTTATCGGCTATTGGCCTTGTGGCGATGGATTTGGCGGTCGCTTTCTTAACAAGGCACCGGGTGCTGTAAATAAGGATTTTGTTTTACAGGGATCCTTTACGTGGGATAACTTTGCTGATGTACCTTGCACAATAGCACCATTCCAACCTACAGCAGGAAAAGCTGCGTTGTTTATGAAATCTGTTGACGTTACAATGACGAGCTTATATTGGCTAAAGATGAATATTCTGCCTGTATGGGGCCTTGAAGGTAGTAAGTGGCTTGAGAGCTATGAACAGGAGTTTGTAAAATTATAAGCGATCCAATAACTTAGTAAAGCAAAGAGGCTAACTCATGTTTTTGCAAACATAGAAGACGGCCTCTTTTTCTTTGCGGCAATTCTGCCAACAAAAAAGCGGCAATGAAAATTCATCGCCGCTTACTTATCATTACTAAAAATCAATTATGGTTCAACTGAATCATTCAGGTCAGCATCCACAAGAATGCGACCGCAGTTTTCACACACAATGATCTTTTTGTGTTGTTTAATTTCGCTCTGACGTTGAGGCGGAATGGTATTGAAACAACCACCACAGCTTTCACGCTCAATAGGCACTACCGATAATCCATTGCGGTAACTGTTACGGATACGATCGAAGCTTGCAATCAAACGGTCTTCAACCGCTTCTCTTGCACCATTCACCAAAGAACGTAATTGGTCTTCTTCTTTCTGAGTATCGGCAACAATCTTGTCTAATTCACCTTTTTTGTGTTCAAGGTTCTTTTCTTTTACTGCGATTGCCTTCTTTGCTTTTTCAAGCACTTCACTCTTTTCAAGCAACTCTTCATTTGCATCTCTGATATGCTTTTCAGAAAGTTTGATCTCAAGCCCCTGCATCTCAATTTCTTTATTGATCGCTTCAAACTCACGGTTATTCTTTACGTTCTCACTTTGCTTTTCGTATTTAACAAGCAACGCCTGCGATTCAAGGATCGCATCTTTCTTACTCTGGATAAACTCCTGGATACCGTTGATCTCTTCTTCAATGCGGTTCTTACGTGCATTCAAACCTTCAATTTCATCTTCAAGGTCTTTTACTTCCATCGGTAATTCACCTTTCAGGATCTGGATCTCATCCAGTTTGCTTTCGATCTTTTGCACACGAATGAGTGCCTTCAGTTTTTCTTCTACAGAATACTCTTTTGTAGTAGCCATATTTGTGTTTGAAGTTTTTTGTTTTTGGTACCGGCGGTAAAGCCTTGCTCATCTTTGGTTGTGTCACTCACTTGTACGTTCGTATCGCTATTCATCTGAAATACTCGACAGGATTCGTTTTCACACCAGTTTTGAGGACGGCAAAGGTAGGGAATTTCCCGCTCAAATGATCGGCCAGTAAATCGATTGTAAACTGTTCACTTTCCCAATGCCCGATGTCGGCCAGCAGGAGCCGGTTTTCAGCATCAAAAAACTCGTGATATTTCACATCACCGGTAACAAAAGCATGCGCCCCGGCCGCAAGCGCCGTTTTGGTCAAAAAGCTCCCGGCACCGCCGCAAAGAGCCACTTTATGAATCGCATGGGCGGGAGGAACAGTATGTCGAATCACACTTAACTGAAATTGATCCTTAAGTAGTTGCAGGAAATCGGTTGGCGTCATGCTGGTGGGCAATTCACCAATCAGTCCACTCCCCACGGCATTCCATTCATTTGACAGCTGAACAATATCATAGGCCGGTTCTTCATAAGGATGATGTTTCAGCATAGCTGCAACAATATTCTTCTCCAGCCAGGCCGGAAATACCGCTTCGATCTTCAATTCTTCCTCCTCATGCCGTTTGCCCGGTTCGCCAACAAATGGAGTTGTTCCCGGGGCGCCTTTAAAGGTTCCCTTACCCGGGGCATTAAAACTGCATTCGCTGTAATCGCCAATATGTCCGCCACCAGCTTCAAAAATAGCCGTCCGTACAATTTCGGCATGCGAAACAGGTACAAAGCTGAACAACTTGCGAAGCAGCGCTGTCTTTGGCTGGAGTATTTTACAATTAACCAGACCAAGACGTTCGGCCATCTTTGCGTTTACACCTTTAATCACATGATCAAGATTGGTGTGAATGGCGTAAATGGCAATATCATATTTAATAGAAGCAATCACGGCCCGCTCCACATAAGTTTTGCCGTTGATCTTTTTTAATCCACTGAAAACAATAGGATGATGCGCCACCACCATGTTGAGTCCTTTTTCTTTCGCTTCGAATATTACTTCTTCGGTAGCATCAAGGCTTACCAGTATGCCCGTGCATTCCCATGCGGGTGAGCCGGTGATGAGACCAGCATTATCATAGCCTTCCTGCAAGGAAGGTGGGGCCAGTGTTTCCAGGAAACGAACGATATCTCCAATTAGCATATAGTAAAAATAAGATATTTAAAACAGGAAGCGTTTAGAGTGAAAGTTAAGATACTGAAAATCTGCTGGTTGCCTGTTGCGTATTTATACTGTTGGCAGATCCCAAAAACAAGTTGTAATTTCAATCTCCGTTAACTCAAAATCTATGAAGCAGTTATTAATACTTTCTTTCAGTTTATTACTGCTCGCTGGCTGTAAAAAAGCCATTAAGCGTACCCAGGAACAAATTGCCGAAACTTTGATCGTAAAAGCAATGACTGATGGTCGGTGGACTGTAACCGTATATACCGATGGCACCACCGATTATAAACCGGAATTTGATGGTTACGAATTTCAGTTTAAAACCGACCGTACTGTTGATGCGATTAAAAATGCAGCTACCGAATCCACCGGCACATGGAATGAAGATCGGGTGAATATTGCGATCATGGCCGATTACCCCACCACAGCAACCACAACTTTACAACGGTTGGATGGTGTTTGGAAAATGAAAGACAGTAACTGGACCTGGGTGAAAGCCGAACAAACCATCAATGGTAAACTTGTAAAGCTTGAATTAACCAAGAAATAAAATCATTAGTTATAAAAGGAAGGCGCTTTCAATTGGAAGCGCTTTTTTGTTTTGTTTGACATGATCAGGAAATGCTACTCATGTTGGTATTGTTGTAAAATAAAATGCATTACAGTCGTTATTGTGTCGCCTGACCAACAACAGCAAGAATTTTTAAAAATGTGTGATATTTTCTGTTATTTTAGTGCACACAAAAATTTAACCATGTTTACACTATTAGGTGTTTTGGGCACACAGGAATTAATTATCATCTCTTCGGCATTAGCATTTGTCTGTTTACTGGTTATTGTTCCCATCATTACTTATCGTTTAGGAAAGAAAGCAGGGAAGCTTGAAGCGCTGGAAATGCAGCAGAAGCAAGGTTAACTATTTCATCTGCTTCTGTATCATCTCAGTAAAAACCAGGGCTGCTTTTTTCCGGTAGCTGTCTTTCGGCCATGTAATAGAAGCCTGGCTGATGATGTTTAATCCTTTAATAGGAATGGTTTTTAAAGTCTGTCTGCCTTTGGCAGCAGCAACCGTCATAATGGTACAAAAATTTCCTGTTTCAACCAATTGCAGGAGAGTATTAATATCATTCAACTCCATTTTAATATTTGGCTGCACATTGTTTTTCGCCAGCTCTTCATCTAAAAAATGCCGGGTATGAAATCCTTTTGCAGGCAGCACCAGGGGAATATCTTTCAAGTCTTTTATTGATACTGTTTTTTTATCAGCAATCGGGTTCGATGGATGCACGACCAATGTTAATGGCGATTCATACAACCGTTGCGAAATAAACATATCATTATCCTGCAATTCCAGGAACGAAAGCAGGAAATCAACTCTAGTCGATTTGAGTTTATCCAGCAAATCTTCTGACGTGCCAAACTCAACAATAATCTTTACATCGGGGTATTGTGCAGAAAACTGGATGAGCACCGGCGTTAACAGGGCTGATAAACCATAGGTAACGCCAATCCGCAGCTCGCCCGTCTTAATTCCCTTCAGATCATTAATTACAAAGCGGCCGCTTTCCGAATCGGCAATAGTTTGCCGGGCATAGGGTAAAAACAAGCTGCCTGCTTCGGTAATACGCACCCGTTTGCCGATTCGGTCGAACAAAGGCATGCCCAATTCATCTTCCAACTGCTTGATCTGCTGGCTCAAAGTGCTCTGGCTGATATACAACGCATGTGCTGCCTCGGTAAAGTTGAGCAGTTCAGCTGAACGGATAAAATAGCGTAGTTGACGTAGCTCCATAATGATCGATCGGTTTTGCCGATTGAAGTGATAGGAAAATACAGTTATACAAATTTAGGATTTAAAAATACATTTGGGCTGCAATAAGCGATTGAAAGGTAAGGTTGCCATTCTTTGCCGGGATAATTACTAATTTTTACAACTTCTAATACAAAAGAATATGAGTCATACGCCAACAACTTTGTTCGATAAGGTTTGGGATTCACACGTGGTTCGCAAGATCGAAGATGGTCCCGATGTATTTTTTATTGATCGTCATTTTATTCATGAAGTAACAAGTCCTGTTGCATTCTTGGGTCTTGAAAGTCGTGGACTGAAAGTGATGTTCTCTGAAAAAACATTTGCTACAGCCGATCATAACACGCCCACCATCAACCAGCATTTGCCTGTGCAGGATCCGCTTTCTGCGAATCAATTAAAAGCATTGGAAACAAATGCAGCCAAATATGGTATTTCGCATTGGGGTTTGGGAAATCCAAAGAATGGCATTGTACATGTGGTAGGACCTGAAAATGGTATTACACTTCCGGGAATGACGATTGTGTGCGGCGACTCACATACTTCTACACATGGTGCATTTGGTGCCATTGCATTTGGTATTGGCACTTCAGAAGTTGAGATGGTGTTATCTTCTCAATGTATCATGCAACCGAAGCCTAAGAAAATGCGCATCACCATCAATGGTAAACTGGGTAAAGGCGTTGTGCCGAAAGATGTGCCACTATTTATCTTATCGCAGATTTCTGCAAGTGGTGCAACTGGTTATTTTATTGAGTTTGCAGGAGAAGTGTTTGAGAACATGAGTATGGAAGGACGTATGACGGTTTGTAACCTCTCTATTGAAATGGGTGCACGTGGCGGTATGGTTGCTCCCGATAAAACAACATTCAATTATTTGAAAGGAAGAGACCTGACACCAAAAGGAGAAGCATGGGAGAAAGGCCTGGCTTATTGGAAAACATTAAAGACAGATGCAGATGCAAAGTTTGATCTGGAATTGAATTTCACTGCTGATCAGATTGAACCACAAATTACATACGGTACAAATCCTGGTTTAGGTACAGGTATCACACACAATATTCCTCTTGCTGCCGATGTAAAAGATGGTGAAGCTTCTTACAAAAAATCGCTCACTTACATGGGCTTTGCAGAAAATGAAAAGATCATTGGCAAGCAGGTTGATTATGTGTTTTTAGGAAGTTGTACCAACGGACGTATTGAAGATTTCAGAGCTTTCGCAAGTATTGTAAAAGGAAGAAAGAAAGCAGATAATATTACGGCCTGGTTAGTGCCCGGTTCACATATTGTAGAACAACAAATTAAAGAAGAAGGTATTCTTGATGTGTTGACGGAAGCTGGTTTCCAGTTACGTCAGCCCGGTTGCTCTGCATGTTTAGCTATGAACGATGATAAAATTCCTGCAGGTAAATATGCAGTAAGTACAAGTAACAGAAACTTCGAAGGTCGTCAGGGTCCTGGTGCAAGAACATTGCTCGCAAGTCCGTTGGTGGCTGCCGCTGCTGCTGTTACAGGCGTAGTAACTGATCCGAGAGAGTTGATGAATTAATAGCTGATGTCGGATGTAGGATGTCTGATTTATGATGTCTGAACTCCGATACAAATTAACACTCCTTCGGGTTGACAAATCATACATCATAAATCATACATCAGACATAAACTTATGGCATACGATAAATTTACAGTCCTCAAAAGTACAGCGGTTCCAATGCCGATCGAGAATGTGGACACCGATCAAATTATTCCTGCACGTTTCTTAAAAGCAACCAAGCGTGAAGGTTTTGGTGATAATCTTTTCCGTGACTGGCGTTATAACGGTGACGGTACAGCAAAACAGGATTTCGTGTTGAACAATCCTATTTACTCCGGCAAAATTTTAGTGGGTGGCAAAAACTTCGGTAGCGGCAGCAGTCGTGAACATGCTGCATGGGCTATTTACGATTATGGTTTTCGTTGCGTGGTATCAAGTTTCTTTGCTGATATCTTCAAAGGAAATGCATTGAACATCGGTATCTTACCGGTAACAGTAAGCCCCGAATTCTTAGATAAAATTTTCAAAGCAATTGAAGCCGATCCAAA
>JAKFDY010000187.1:0-11770 GCA_036675885.1 Lacibacter sp.
ATACTCATTTTTGCATTGGATGAAGTAAGAACACCTCTCCATGTCTGCTCCTGGCCGGAAAATGCTCCATAAAAAAAGGCGACGATTTCTATAAGAGTACTCAGCAACAGAATGCATATCAATAGCAGCAACCGTTGCCGGATGGAATGACTTTTAAAACAGAAAAGCTCTTTTTTAGATGCTAAAGTTTTTGTCAGGCGCAATGTGTGATGTCATGGTATCCATTTATAATCATTTCCTGCTCTGTACAATATCTTCAGGCAAGGCTCCACAGCATGCTAAACAAGTTACAATATCAATATCAATTTTGCAAGCATTCCCTGCTGGTCGGTTAATGTGATGCAACTATGTCATCAAATGAAAGACATTTATAATATTTAGACTACATGAGTAGCGGATAAACTTGTACCCATGAATGTGTCTTTGCTCTATTTTCTACGCCCTTTTGCAGACGTTACTTTGCATTGTTGTTGATGATTAAGATAACATCCAATATCCTTTAAACCGACCCCTAACCCGACGAAAACCAACCATTTTAATCCGTACCCTTATGAAAACCGGTCGTTTACCCAAATCCTCTGAAACCACAACCTAAAGAAAAACCAACCATCCTTAATCCGTTCCCATATGAATCCGGTCGTTTATCCAAAATCCTTGTAATCCATTACTTAAGAAAACTCGTTTTTAATCCGTTCCCTGTTGAATCTACATTAAGAGCATTCCTGCTCTTTTTTTTTGCACTTTCCCTAACGTTGTGCGTTATGCCAACGCACAACCAAAATGAGGAGGAAGATACAACAACAGGCAGTTAATAATTTTTGATCGGGTGCATATTTCGGTTAATCATCCGAAATACTCACTTAACCCGTTTTTTACACCCCTCTCCAATTCAATTTTTACTAGGTGCATATATTTTTCTTCGGTTTGCCAGAAATGGTCAATGGAAGTAACACTATCAATTCGATTCGGCAACTTGAAAATTAAGAAGAGTGGCTGAAATTGGCTGAAAACTGGCTGAAACGGTGATTATTGACAGATGCTGATTTTTGAAGTGGATAATTATTTTTAGTCAAGCCCAGCCAGCATTTCAACGAAAAGAGTGGCTGATTATTTTTGGCTGATGGTTGACAACTAACAGTGCTGCATTTGTAACGGAATCTTTTGCTGTGCCTGCTGCTTCGGTATGTGATGTGGGTTCATTGACGATGGTGCGGTTGTTAGTATATGTTATGAAGAAATCTGGCTCTGTCGCTTTTAATTGCAATGCTAATTTGTCCAACTGTGTTTTTAATAATGTAATTGTTTCCTTAAAGAGTGTTACTAATTGTGTTTTGTATGCCTTGCGCTGTGCTACTGCATTGCGAGGTGCTTCTACTTTTGCTGTGTAATTATTTTTTGCATTTTGCAGTGATGTTAAGATGGCAGGAGTAATGCCGAATGCTGTAAGCGCTACAACAATTGCGTTTGCATCATCATGTATATTTTGTACGGCAGGGCCGAGTTCTTCATCGAACTGTTTAAATAAGGCAGTGTAAGAGAATTTGAATTTTGCTGCTAACGCCGCATCATTGATTAAAGTGGCGTATGCAAAACCTGCTGCAGCAACTGTGCTGGCACTTGTGCATAATGATTTTTTTTCATTGAATCTCTGTGAGTGCAAGGTTTATTGTTTGTGGTTTTTCAAACAATTATTTATTGCCAACCCTCCTCCACCTTCCTCCTTTCTATTTCCTGCATAGTGGCTGCGGGACCTTTTGCATATTTAGTGTTCAAGCATTTGCATCATTTTGCAAGATGATGTAATATTTAATTCAGTTGCTTTGTAATCTCATCTATAAACAAATGAATTCTTCTGATCTCCTCCCTGCCGCGGTTGTTTTTATCTAAAAAACAATTGGCAACTACAACCATTTCGAGATCTGGAATAACGGTTATTATCTGGCCCATTGCACCACTTGCTACCCATGCCTGGTGACCGTTGCTCTTTCTTCGCCACCAGTAATAACCGTATCCGTTTGCGCCGGGTAAAATATCCCAGTAATCAAGCTTCGCCTTTTCATCAGTCGATTCCTTCACCCATGCCGCGGGTATCAATTGTTTATTCCCGAGCTTCCCGTTATAGAGATATAGTAATCCAAAACGCACCAGGCTCTGCGAGGTCATATACATTTCGGAAGCACCTACATAACGCCCCAATGGATCGGTATCCCACCTTGTGAGCGTGATGCCAAGTGGGTTGAATAAATTGGCATCAGCAAATTTGCGTATGTCGGTTTTTATGCAACGTGTTAAGGCTTCACTGAATACAGAGGTAGCCGCCGAGCAATAGTTAAACCTTGTACCCGGGCTTTCTGCAAATGGTACGTCCATCATAAAACGGATCGGATCGGCAGAATTCACAAATATGTTTACGGGTCCGCTGAAATCACTCCATTCCCATCCCGTTTGCATCGTAAGGAGGTGTTTTAATGTAAGTGTTTTCCTGATAGAGTCCTCACTTGCTTTGTCATTAGCGAACCATACCGTAGAAGCTCTTGCCCGTGGCTTTGCGAATTCCGGGAAATACCGCAGCATAGGTGTATTCAGATCAGGCAATAGACTTTTGCCCCGGGCAACACCTGCCAGTGCAGATATCATGGTTTTGGTGATGGACTTAATATTAAAAGCTGTTTGATCCGTAGCTCCATGAAAATAGTTTTCATACACGATACCAGCACGGGAACAAACGATGAACGATCCAAGGCTCGGCATAGAGTCCTGTAGTTTTTTTGTGAGTGCAGGAAAGAAAGCAGGAGTAAACCCTGCGGCTTGTGGCGCCACGGCAGGCAGTTTCTTTGTTTGTGCGATTCCATCTGTGATAATAAACAGGCTTAGGAATAAGGTGGCAACGGGGCGAAGCATGAGATATGTTTTATGCAAAGAAAGGTTTAAAAATTCAGAGCAAACCGTGACACTGTCCCCTTTCTTTTATTACCAATGCTCCGCCACCTTCCTTCTTTCTATTTCCTGCATGGTTGCTATCGAATCTTTCTTCATTTTCTCATTCCAACTTTTACAAACCTTACAATCCTTACCACAGTTACCAGATGGATCGTAGGCATAGCCAGTCTCAATTCCCTTAAACCTTGCAGGAATACCTTGCATCATCCAAACGGGAGCTGCTGCATTTTTTAGGAAGTGGTTGAAGAATTGGGTTACTCTTATTGTAAAATCTACCGCTGTTGGCCCTGCATTGTTACCATGGTTTTGGCCATCGTACTGAAGCATCCATACCTTTTTTCCCAACCTTCTTAATGCTATGAAAAGTTCAACGCCGGTAGCACCAAACAATCTATATCACTTGAAAATGCAAGTGCTTCCGATTTTATTTTACTGATTTCATTATATTCAAAGTTCAATCCGGCAAAGAATATCAGGTGAGCGGCAGCTCATTCTGCAGCTGTACCTTTACTCCAGCATGGATCTGGAACAATTGATAGCAGAATATCGTTCACTGGAACTGGACCAGGTGATCGATCACCAGAAATTCAGGGAGTATGCGTTGACGTATCATTCTACCGCTATTGAAGGTTCCACCTTGACGGAGGAAGATACCCGGATGCTGCTGGATGAAGGCGTTACACCGAAAGGAAAACCGTTAGAACATAGCCTGATGGTCGAAAATCATTTTGACGCATTGCAGTTTACCTTAATACAGGCAAAGGCAGGTAAACAAATTACACTTGCAACCATCCAGGCATTTGCCGGAATGGTCTTGAAAAGTACCGGCAAGACGTATCATACGGCACTTGGTACGATTGATGCTTCCAAGGGAGAATTCCGCAAGGGAAATGTGCGGGCCAGTGACAGCTGCTTTGTCAATTATGATAAGGTGGAGCCGCTGACCCGGAAACTGGTGACGCACCTGCAACAGGAAATGACGAAACAAAAAAACAGTACAGATGCCATTGAGCTGGCCCATGCAGCCCATTTTGACCTGGTGACGATCCATCCTTTTTATGATGGAAATGGCCGAACCAGCAGATTGCTGATGAATTATGTCCAGGCATTTTATCAGTTACCTCTTGGCAATGTTTTCAAAGAAGACAGAGCAGAGTATTTCCATGCGTTGACCGAGACACGAAAAAAGGAAGACCTGCAGATTGTCCAGGATTTTATGAAATCACAGTATAGTAAATTGCTCAGACAGGAAATAGAGACCTGCAAAAAAATAAAAGATACGCAAACCCTGCTGCCCAAAAATCGAACCGGTAAAGGAAAAGGACATTCGTTGTTTCTTTGATGTATTCATCCAACTGGGACAGAGCTGCAATGTGGTAAATTTATTTTTAGTTAATTTTTACAATATATCCATCCTTGACCTGCACTTTCGAATATGAAGTAAAAAGCTGGTACCTTTCGTTCGCCACTTCCCGGTAGCCATAGTCATAACAAAAAGTAATTTCATTTAACTTTCCCTTCGTCACAACAACATGCGTTAAAAATCCAAACTCGAAACCTTCACGGATCATTTCTTCCCGCCGAACAATTTTATCAGATTTCTTCGGATCAAACAGTTTCTTTAATACACGACGGTTTCTCCGTAACACGGTATCCACCTTTTTTATCTCCTGTTGCTCCTTTATTTTGATCGCATTATTGTATTTATCCTTGCATTCCGGGTTACAGAATTTCTTGATACTGCGTCCAACATAAATTGGGTTGCTGCATTGTATACAATATCCGATCGGCTTTTTCATACTTACAATGTACAAAATTATCCGTGTACCACCCGGGTAGCAAACATGTAACATTCGCGTAGTATTTCTCATTCGCTTGCAAGTGGCCATACATTCGTTGCGTCAACGCAATTCCTCACTAAAACAACCAAAAGATGAAAACAAATCATGTCACCCTCATTGGGTATGTCGGCCTGGATCTGACAACCTCCACGCTGCCGAACGGCAACAAAAGAACTGCTATTCGTATCGCAACACATGATAGCAGTAAAAATCAACTGGGAGAAAAACAATACTACACCGTATGGCACGACATCGTTGCCTGGAACAGTACGGCAGAATATGCGGAATGCAATTTTGTAAAGGGAAGTAAAATTATGGTAGAAGGTTCCATCGAGTACAGGACATTCCCGGATAAGACCGGTCATCTTCGCTACCATACACGGATCAAAGCACATAGCCTCATGAACCTGGATCGCTGATCAATCATCCATCACGCAAAAAAAGAATCACATGTCACAAGTAAAAAATAAATTCACCTACAGCAAATCATTCAAAATTATTCATTGGGGTTGTTCCTTTGATTCGTTGACAGAATTAAAATATGCTATTTCAATTCAGGACGAATATGAATTTGTTCGTGCCCGTATCACCATCTATTACGACCGGAAAACATTGATCCCGACAAATTATATAACGGCCCGATGCAGTCATTATACACCGGACTTTTTAATCCGCCACAAATTAACTGGTGAAGCATTCTTAATTGAAATTAAACCAAGTGCAGCAAGGCATGACCCGCAGTTAAGTTTACGAAAACAGGTTGCAGAAAATTACATCAACTGGAAAGGTTATGACTGGAAATTCAGAATTATATTCAGCGACGAAATCATGCTCAGCGAATCCGAACTCGCCATCTTCGAAGATTGCTGCCGGTTGAAATCCAAATCCGCTTTTAAATTGTGGTTGCAGGAACAGAATAAACGCTACGACCGGAGCGCACCAACATTCTTTGCCAAAATTCCCCGTGACACAGACATCCGTTACATCATGTTTGGCCAGCGTTCCGGAATACAAGGTTGGAAAAACACAACGTAATCTTTGCTAAAGATACCCGGCATACAATCCTCATGCTTCGGATCGAATGCCTTCAAGGAGATTGGCAGTTCATTGTCGTCCCGTTTTTCCGTAATTGTAAAAGATACTCTCAGAACGGGACTGCAATCAACTACTACGACACTGCAAAAACAGACATTGAAAAGATCCCAACTAGACAATTAGCATTAATATTCATTCGCAATCCATGTTAATAGTCGGGACAAGAATAGCAGTTATCACTTTCTTGAAAGTGAACGATGTTATATAGGAGCTTATTAGTACTTAAATTAAAATGGACGTTGACAGTTTCGTTTCGCTTTGTATATAACTCTTTGTAATGATGAACATCAACGACAGCGACTGTTGAATCTTCCCCTTTTTCATAACTCGTAGTGTCATTATTACAGTGTAGAAGGAATAATTAAAATATTTTCTTTACTCCTATAACCATCGAACAACCTTTGTAAAGTTCAACTTCCTTTCCTTTTTTTCTGCCGATATTGTTTTGTTACGCTCGCACTGTTCATTGTGCATCTTCTGTTGCGACGCTCCATTGATCGTTCTGTTGATCGGGCATCAGTGATACAGCAACCTTCTTTTTTAAGTCAGAATGTTTTGCAAGAAAATGGAGAAAAGGCGAAAGCGAAGTTAGTCGGCTGCACAACAGATGTTTTAAAGTGCAAAAAGACTACGGCATAAACAACTGCTTTCATGCATTTTTCAGATACAATTTATTCCGTTTCCTTTTTGCTTCCTGTGCAACCTCCTTTCCACTCAGCTTTCTTTTTTTCCATTTTTTCTTTGTAAAACAATTTTTTTTTCATCATTAAAACTCAAATGTTATGGAACTCACAGGAAGAATCACAAACGATGCGAAATGCAGCACACTGAAAGACGGACGGCAGGTTGTCAATTTTTCAGTAGCAGTAAACGACAGTTACAAACCTAAAGACAGTGAAGTTGCTGCAAAGGTGGCGACCTTCTTTAATTGCTCGTACTGGATGAATCCCGGTATCGCAGCCTACTTAACCAAAGGCACATTGGTGGAATGTTTTGGTCGCATCAGCGTCAACACATGGACGAATGCCGAAGGCGAAGCCAAAGCCAGTTTGAACTTTCATGTAAACAGCATCAAACTGCATGGCAAATCTATAACAGCTGGTAAAGAAACCGTACCGGCTGCCACATCCATCACCGAACCTTTGGAAGATTTACCATTCTGAATTATTCATGTTCATTAAACCGCAGTAGTACCGCCTGCGGGATAGAAATTAAAGCTGGGTAACAAGTATGGCACACAACATTTATTTAAACGAACAAACACAGCAACACAGTTTCTTTTCCGTAAAAGAAAAACCTTGGCATGGCTTAGGTCAAATTGTACAGGACTATCCAACCAGCGCAGAAGCAATACAATTTGCAGGGCTAAATTATCAAGTCGAAAAGCGTAAACTGTACACACAGCTCAATGAATACGAGAACCCACAAATCAGCGTCCCTGATTATTTTGCTACTGTACGAACTGATACCAACAACGTATTGGGAGTAGTGGGCAAGGATTATGAAATCGTTCAGAACATTGATGCTTTCTCTTTCTTTGATTCTATTGTGAGTGGGGATGGCATCCAGTATGAAACCGCCGGTGTATTGGGTAAAGGTGAACGGATTTTTATTACTGCCAAATTGCCATCTTATATAAAAGTTGGTAACAACGATTTAATAGAACAATATTTATTCCTGACCACTTCACATGATGGTTATGGTAGTATCACCGCAGCCTTTACACCCGTTCGCATTGTTTGTAACAATACACTCTATGCAGCTTTGCGTAATCATTCAAACAGTATTAAGATCAGACATACAGCTAATGCAAAAGACAGGTTGGAACAGGCACATAAAGTGATGGGCATTTCAAATCAACTTTCAGCAGAACTCAATCAACTGTTTGATCGCTGGACAAAAGTGAAGATCACTGATACTGAACTGCACAAACTGATACAGATGGCGATGGTGCCAAATAAAGAAGTATTGGAAAAAATCAACCGATGCGAATGGGATGAACTGTCAACTTGTTTTAATAACATGTGTAATTGCGTGTATGAATATGCGATGACCAGTCCGACACAGCAAACCGAAACAACAAAGGGCAATTTGTTCGGAGCCTATAACAGCATCACCGGCTATTTTCAGAATGTTCGCAGTTACAAGAATGAAGAAGCAAAATTAAAATCACTGCTTTATGGAGGCACAGCGCAAATGAAATCACAGAAAGCTTTTGGTCTGTGTATGGACTTCATGAATAATTGATAATGAAACCGGGGGCGCAGCCGGACAAGGGGCGCACTTTTTATTATGACAACAGTAACAAAAAATAGAAGGACAGCATCCCCGATAAAACAACAAAGGGATAAGAATCTTCCTGTTAATATAAATTTATTGAGGGATGCAGACTTTGCTCAAATCAATACGGCAGATATAGATTTCAGTCCTTTGAATTACCGTAAATATTTTTCAGAAGAAACCTTGCAGGAGTTTGCTGAAGAACTCAAACAGCATGGTATCATTTCACCTTTAACCGTTCGCATTGCTGGCAACAAAAAATATGAACTGGTAGCAGGTGAAAGACGGTTAAGGGCTGCGAGGATTGCAGGATTGCAAACAATACCAGCAGCAATTGTAATGCTTACCGATGAACAGGTAATTGAAATCCAGTTGGCCGAAAACCTCCAAAGAGAAAATCCACATCCGCTGCACGAAGCGCAAGGTATCGGACAAATGCAGCAATCCGGAAAACCCATTGATGAAATAGCTGCAAGATTGGGCAAATCAAAGCAGTTTGTTTATTCCCGTTTGAAATTATTATCCCTTACAGAATCCTTTCAGGAAATACTCTTGGCGGATAAGATAACATTGCAGGAAGCGATAAAGATTGCTTCGCTTTCCAGCGAATCCCAAACAGATTTTTTTAACGGGCATTGCAGCAACTGGAAAAAGCAAAAGAATTTCTCCCTTGATGATTTGGATTGGTATTTAGACCGGTATCGTTATGACCTGAAAGAAGCACCCTTCAATACAAAGGATAAAAACTTAGTGCCGGAGGCAGGAGCCTGTACAGGTTGCACTTCCAATTCTGCTTCTCTCAAAACACTTTTTCCTGAACTGGCAAAGCAAGCTGTTTGCAGCAACAAAGAATGCTACAACAATAAATGCTTTGTTCATTTTCTCGCAGCGTTAGGTAATGCGATTGAAAACTATCAGCCAACAGCCTTGTTGCACAACAACGGCCTGACAGAAATGGGTGAAAAGCTGATTCAGCTTATTCCAGGAGCAATTGAATTACCACGCTACAATTACAGTGAAATTTCAGTCATTGAAAAACCGGACACACCGCAGCAGGAAGATTATTGTTACGGGCAGGATGATGAATTAGATGAAGATGATTTTAAAGAAGCAATGGATAGTTATTACAGCGAACTGGAAAAATATAACCTCCATATAAAAAGCGGGCATTATACCGTTGCTTTATTGCTCGATAATAAAACCTTCCGGCATGTTTATTTTAACATGGAAAAACCAAAACACTACAATACAGTAGAACAAACCGTAACGGCCAAAGAAGTGCAGGCAGCAATTAAAGCAGGGAACGCAACACCTGAATTATTAAAATCAGAAATTGACCGTATCAAACAACGAGAGAAAAGAGCCGAAGAACTGGACATGGAAAAAGTACAATTGACCGTTCACAATCAGTTCACAGAATTTATAAGCAATCCTGAAAACAATACCTGCTTCACGAAAGCAGATTTAACAGGTCTGCGGTTGGTCATTTATCAGTCATTGGATTATACCACCAAAAGCAAGGTGACAGAAACTTTACTGACCCATAACGGCAAACGGATTGATAAAACGAACAAGGATTTATTTGAACGTTTCACGAATCTGTCAGATACCGAATTTGCTTATCTCGTGAGGATGGCCGTTTGTTGTAAATCAGACAGCAAATTTCCTTCACAGGAAGCTGGGTATTTTCTTTATCAGATGGCCATTGATGCAGGACTGTCGGTAAAGACCATTGAAGATGCACAAGAAGCGAAAAGAAAGGAACGGAAAGAGAAACAAGAAATAAAAGTGCAGGAACTGGAAAAAAAACTGAAAAAGATGCAGGCAAAATGACGGCAAGAAATTTAGGCAGCGCAATGCTGCCTATTTTTTTTTAGAAGCCGGAAAGCTGCCCCGCTATATTGTGACAGACAGTGCAAACTGGCGGGGCAGCTTCGGGTTTAATGTGCATACTAAATTTTAGGTTTTTGTCTCAAATTCTGGAATGCTGCAAAAAAAATAGCCTGCTTTGATACAGGCTGTTAATCATTGGAATCACTTAAAAATAAAAATACTTCTGTTTAAAGCGATCGCAATTTTTCATAAAATTCTGTTAGCCCTGCATTCTTCAAAATCTCTTCATGGATGGTCTTGAACTCATCCAACGATTCTTTAGGCAAGGCCTTTATAATTTCATCATCAAAAGATTGCTCTTTTGTCAGCAGACCGGCTTCGATCAGTCGGCTTAACAACAGCACATTTTGCCTGCTCAACTGCAATACTACTTTGCATTTATCCGACATACCAGGACTACTCAAAATGGTTTCAAAAATCTTCGTTTTTTCTTTGTTTACAACACTACTCATGCTTCACTTTTTTAATGATTAAAAATCTGAAACAAATTTATTTTTTATTCCCCTTCATTGCCTGATCAGAATTTGATCAGGTATTTATTGTACTGCCATTACCTTCTAACTTTACGAAGCTCAAAGGTTGCTGTATCTGCAACCGGCAAGATGTTCAATTGTTGCACAATTGCATCTTGCTCCCTTTGCCTCCGGAGTCGGCGGGAGTAGTGTGACAGTTTGTTGAAAGTGAAAATGAAAGCGTGATGAAAGGAAAAGAACAGCAAACGAAATCATGGATTTCGTTTCGGGTGAAACCCAAAGAGTATGAAACAATCTATGGACATTTTTCAAAAACCACCTGCCGGAAACTAAGTGAGTATGTACGCAATGTGCTGCTGCAAAAACCAGTTGTGGTTAAATTCAGAAATCAATCAGCGGATGAATTACTGGCAGAAATGATTAACCTGAAAAAAGAGTTGAATGCCATCGGGCATAATTTCAATCAGGTCGTGCATAAATTACACACACTGGATCACGATGCGGACATAAAACGTTGGCTTCCGGAAAACCTTGCCGCCCAACAACGCTTGCTTCTTTTCACCGAACAAGTCCTTTTGCGGCTTAACCAAATTCATCAGCAGTGGTCATCAAAATAACAAGTCCTCATAGTTTGCAGCGTGCCCTGAATTACAACGAGAAAAAAGTACACAAGGGACAAGCTGAATGTATTCATGCAGGCAATTATTTACTGAACCCTAAGCACATGAATTTTTATCAAAAAATGGAACGGATGGCCGATCTCATTGCACTGAACGAACGAACAAAAAAAACCAATACACTTCATATCTCGTTGAACTTTGATCCGACTGAAAAACATTCCAAAGAAAAACTGATTGCGATAGTACAAGTGTACATGGAAAAGATTGGCTTCGGTAATCAACCCTACCTGGTGTACCGGCATGATGATGCAGGACATCCGCATATCCATATTGTTAGCGTCACTATCCAGGAAGATGGAAAAAGAATTGACACCTACAACATCGGGCGCAATCAATCTGAAAAAGCAAGAAAAGAAATTGAACAGGATTTCAAACTGGTAAAAGCGCAAACGAAAAAGGATCACTTAAAAAAAGAAATCATCGAGGCGAATGTGCAGAAAGCATTGTACGGAAAATCAGAAACCAAACGCTCCATTCAAAATGTATTGGACGCTGTTATCAATCAGTACAAATACACATCGCTGGCCGAGTTGAATTCAGTACAACGGAGGGAGCGACGATGGCCGAA